>JBPYEW010000040.1:0-5263 GCA_051984555.1 Terriglobales bacterium
CTGTACTGGTAGCAACCCAGGATGCCGCGGCGCACGAAGCGGGACGGCGTCGAGTCAGGTGTCGGAACGCTGAAGTTGATGGTCTTGAGCACGTCGCCATGCAGTTTCACCTTCTGCGAACCGCTGACGAATTTTACGTCGGAGACCTTAAACGTTGGACTCTTGCCATCGGACGCGAGCAGGACGAAGAAGTCGGCGCTTTCGGTGCCGGGCAGAAAACGTGGGAGCTTGAAAGTCCGCTCCTGGACGGCTCTGGTAGATGCTTCGACGATGGCCGTGCTCGGGGGGTCTGAGCCTCCCCGCAGTTGCTTGAGGTTCTCTTTGGCAGAAGCCATCGCAGTGTTGAACTCGTTGAGCGCCATACTGGACGACATGGGGATGCGATTGATGGCCATCTCGCACATCTGGATGGCTTTAGTTTGCTCATGCATGCGGCGGTACATCTGACAGAGGTGGGCGGCGACGGTGCCGTCCTGGCTGATCTTCCAGGAGGCGAGCAGGTATTTCTCGGCGGCGGCGAAACTGGACATCCTTACGTGCACCCATCCAATGGTGTCCCAGTAGGCGGCCAACTGCATGGTGATCTTCAGATCGTTGAGTTCAAGGTCTTCAAGGCCGATGTCCTGGGAGTCTCCCTCTATCTTCCCGACGGCGCGTTTGGCATAGTCAAGGGCGAGAGGAAGTTGCAAATCATCGTTGGCCATCGAGTAAGCAGCGTCATTGAGATAAACGCCGTCGGTGTCGACTTCCGCCAGCTTTGTAAAGGCGGCGAGAGCCTTGTCGTTCTGTCCGGCGTGCAGATACGCCGAGCCGAGGCTCAGCTGCACGTTAGGAAGGTCGCTTTTGATCTTGATGGCGGCTTCGTACGCGCTTGCCGCCTCAGAATATTTTCCTAACATGGAATAACAGTTACCCAAGTTGCTGGGACCGTCGACGTCGTCGGGCCGGCTCTTCATGTAGTCCCGCCAGACGGGAATGGCATCATCGCACTGCTGAGTGGCCATCAGCGCAGAGCCGAGCGACTTTGCGATTTCAGGGCGGTCAGGATCGGCTTCCATGGCCTTGTGGAACGCATCGACGCCCGCTTCGGTCTGTTTCTGAAGGATGAGAAGGCCGCCCAGCGTAACCCACGCCCGGGTGTATCTGGGATCGGCCTGGACGGCGCGATAAAGTGACGAGACCGCGGTCTGCATATCGCGCCTGGCGAGAGCATCGCGGGCTGCAGCCGCCAACCGTACCGCATCGGGGTTGGAACTTTCAGGAAGATCCTTGAACGCGCCGGGAAGCGGGGAGGACGGCGCGCTCTGGCCCACAAGCGGCGCACCCGGCGATGCGGAATTCAGCGAGATAAACACACCGTAGTCGTCCTGAATCTTCTTGGCGAATTGCTTGTAGTGTTCTCTCTCGGCAACAGGGGCTTCGTGTAAGACGACCTTCACATATCGGGTCGACAGCAGCTTTCCGTTCTTATAATCGTAAGTCGCGTCGAATTGGCCAAAGTCGCGCTTCAAGTGGACCGATTCGGGGAGTACCGGGGTGTAGCCGCGGGGTAACTCTACCGAGCTCCGAAAATCAAGTTCGGCGGGAGGACCGAGCAAAGAGGGGCCGAGGGGCAATGTATCCTCGTCGCTGGGCGCGGGAAGGTTGATGAACGGTTCAGGAGCGAGGATGCGGTGATTGTCCCAGTCACCAAATTCCTTGCGGGTGTATTTGTAAGATATGCGAAAAGGTTCATCCGTCTTTTCGGGTGAACTCGCGTTAACCTCGCTGACCTCGCCACCAAATCCAAACGCCTGCGAAATCCGCTGGACGAGATCCTTCCATTGCGCGACGGAGGTGGCGCGGAACCCAGCGCGGAGGACAAATTCCATATCGCCACGAAGGGAAATTTCGGCCTTGCCTTCGAGGGTGCCGTTGTCGCTGAGCTTGGCATCCATGTTGAATTTCTGGGAGGTTAGAAATGGTGGATCCGCGGGAGTCGTAATCAAGGCAGCAGGCTTATCCTGCCAAATGGCGAGTGCGCTCTTGTCTCGCAGGGGAGCGAGAAGGAACTGGTAAGGTCCAACCTCGGCGGTAGTATCCAGCCATACGATTTCGCTGCCCCGCGGGACGATGGTAATTACGTGATCGAACTGTCCTGGCGATGGAACGGAGGGATCGACCTCGTGAGTCGTGCTAATCAGAGCGGGGTAAGCGGGAATGCCTACGGAAGCAAGCAGAGATGCGAGTAAGGTGTGTTTGTCTTTACAGTCGCCATACTGATTTTCCATCACAGTGGCGGCACTATGCGGCTGATAGCGGCCGATGCCAAAAGCAATACCGATGTAATGGAATTGGGTACTAACATAGCCGTAGAGTGCGTGAAGCTTGGCATCGTCGGTTGAGGCGTTCTTGGTGAGCTCGGCAGCCTTAGCAATGATCTCGGGTGAGGGCTTGACACGCTCCGTTTGAAGCCCTCCATACCACTTACCCACGTCGTCCCAAGTTGCAAAACTACTAAGGATGACATCTGGTCCAGGTAAGCGGCCTTTCGCAGTCAGCCATCGAATTTCTGTTGCCTGGCGCTTGTCGGAATTATCTTTGTGCTGCAGGTTTGTGCTTTTCCAGGTATAGACGCGGTATCCGCCAGACCGTGTGATGACTGGCTGAATGGTGGAGCTTTTCTGCTTAATGGAACGGTCCTCGGGAACGCTGATCTCCAACTGCTCGTCGAGAACGATTTGTTCGTGAGTGAACTTGTAGTTTGTCCAGAATTGGCCCGGGGCGAGCGGTTTGGTGGTGTGCTCACGAGTTTGAAACTCAAGCACGTCTCCCACACTGAGGCCTTTCACGGCAACATGCTTCTCATGGATATCGCTATAGAAGGGCGCCTCGCGTGTGATCTGTGCGGCCATGTCCTGGATATCCTCAGCGGGCGTAGCGACGACAGAACCGTCGGGCTTGCGTACGCGCACGTATACGATTTCGTACGTGCCGGTTCCGCTGGCATACGTGAAAGTTAAAAGACCATACTGCTGCACTCCCGCTTCCGATTGAATACGTATGCGTGCCGTGTCTTCCGACAAGGCGGTGCCATCATTCTCGAATTTCTCCTTTCGCGAAGAGCTCTCGATAACGAAGGCTTCTTGCGAATGGTTTGGCTTCGCCGAATCAGGTGTTTGCGTAGTCTGCGCGGTGGTAAAGGGAGTAAGTGAGACTAATAGCGCTACAAAACCGGCGAAGCGAAGCATAGTTGGCTTCATTAAGGCAGCTTATCGCCGAAAAAACAAGTGAGTTGCGCAAGTCCACCTAAGATCGACACAGAGGTACCGCCTGGCCAAAAGACGAATAGAACGATTGCTCAGGATCCCTCTCCGCGATATCCGCGCGCCGTTCTTACCTCGGCATCATGGCTGCCCTCCGTTCTGTCTGGTGAAACTGATTATTCACGCCATCTAAGAATTTTCATTGCCGAGATTGGAGGAACGCAGAGAAAACAGGTTGCTCTGTTCGGCCGTCATAGTCGAAAGTGATGTTCCCTCTTGCCGACGGAAGCCCGGATACCTGGAAAGCCAACCTGCTCTTGGGGAGCCACATCTCACCTCGCGTCCCCGGAGGTAACCATGCGTGGATCTGCAAGGTTGTCGATCAGCTTGTTTTTGTTTCTCAGTTTCCTGTGTCTGCTGCCCTCGTTTGTCCTGGCCCAAACGCAGGCTTCGTGCACGTTTTCGCGGTTCTCGCTGTCGAACTCTACCCCGGCGGGGATCAACAGTTATAAAACCGTAGTTGGGACGACATTCAGTTCCAACAGTTCTGGCAGCCAAGGATTTATCCGTTACTCGGGCGGAGGTGTTAGTTACTATTCCGCGCCCGGCGTCGCGTACACCCAGTTCACCGGCCGCAATGACAATGGCGTCAACATAGGCGTCTACGGAAACGCCGGCAGCACGTTTGAAGGGTTCCTGCTGAATGGATCGACATTTACTAGCATTGTCGATCCCAACTCGGGCTCGCCGTACGGGACACGCACGACCGGTATCAATAAGTCGAACACCATCGTCGGTTATTACGCAACGAGCGCGGGCGTGTACCACGGGTTTCGGCGGTCTAGCAATGGGAGCTACGGAAATCTCGACTATCCCGGAGGACAGTACACGCAGCCGAATGGCATCAATGCAAATGGGATGGTGGTCGGCTCGTTCAGTAACGGCACCGGCGAGCACGGATTCATTTTGTACCAGGGCAAATGGGCGAGCTTGGATTTTCCGAATAGTTTCGGTACAACGCAAGCTCTAGGCGTCAGCAATGCCGGCGTAATCCTGGGGGTGTACACGGCCAACGAGCCGTATACCTACTTCATTTACACGAGCGGAAAATTCAAAGTGATTAAGGATGCAAACGCGTCCAGCTTCGTCGTGAATGGGATGGGACCCAGCGGGCTGATTACGGGTAGCGATACGATCAACGGTGCGGCGAGAATATTTGTTGCCACTTGTAATTGAACTTCCTCGGCTGCGGCCATCTTTGCGCTGTATGGCAAAGGTGGTAATAAGAAGACGTGGCAGAGTTTGGTACCGCGCTACGGCAGACTTGCTAGGCTGACACCCTACACCACGGCAAGGTTCATACCGCAACCCGCGTACATAAAAAAACCCACCGTTGCCGGTGGGTCGAGGAAATAACGAGGAGCGGAATGGAGATTTGCATTCGGTGTCCGACCTCCCAAAACCGGGAGGGTGGGACACGCAATTAGTCGGCGGCGACCTGGTGCATGGCGGCGGCTTCCTCCTGACGTCTGCGCACAGAGCGATTCGAGGGTAGGCCGGCGTCGCGAATCTTGTAGAGCAAAGCGCGATAACTGATGTTCAAAGCTTTCGCGGCCTGCTTCCGGTTCCAGTGATGAGCCTGGAGGACTTTTAAGATCACCTTGCGCTCCAGTTCACGCACTGCCTGGCGAGTGAGTTTCTTCAGCGAAATCGGACCGTCTACCGAGATGTCCGGATTGAAGTATTCCTGGTCATGGGTCGCGAGATCACTCGAGATGGCTTCTTCATTCCCAAGGATGACGTAACGCTTCACCAGGTTTTCGAGTTCCCGGATGTTGCCCGGCCAGTGGTACTTCTGCAACACACCCATCAATTCAGGCGAGAGCGCGCGGGCGCGGCAATTGTACTTACGGTTGTAATGGTCGAGGAAGTAGTTGACCAGCCCGTCGATATCGCCACGACGCTCGCGAAGCGGAGGCAGATGGAGATTGACGACGTTGATTCGATAGAAGAGGTCC
>JBPYEW010000041.1:0-9409 GCA_051984555.1 Terriglobales bacterium
AACTGGATGACCGGGCAGATTTCTTACAACGCGCTTCCGAACTCAAGAGTCATTTCCTCTCGAACATGAGCCATGAGTTCCGGACTCCTCTGAATTCCATTTCTGCGCTCAGTCAGATTCTCCTGGATCGTCTTGATGGAGATTTGTCGAGCGAACAGGAAAAACAGGTTCGCTTTATCAAGAGCTCCGCGCAAGATCTGACAGATCTTGTGAATGATCTCCTGGACCTGGCCAAAGTCGAAGCCGGCAAGGTAACCATCCGCCCCACTCAGTTCGACGTAAGCACTTTATTCTCGGCTCTCCGCGGAATGCTGCGGCCCCTGCTGGCGCAGAACTCTTCTGTCAAGCTTCAGTTCGACGATCCCGAAGAGAACACGCAGATCTACAGTGATGAAGCGAAAGTATCGCAGATCCTGCGCAACTTCATCTCCAATGCATTGAAATTCACCGAGCGCGGAGAAGTTCGGGTCTCCGTAACGCGCGGCCGCGACAACACGATTTCGTTCTCCGTCTCTGACACCGGGATCGGCATCAGACCAGAAGACCAGGGGCGAATCTTCCAGGAGTGGACGCAAGTTGAGGGCAAGCTGCAGAAGGTTGCCAAAGGTTCCGGATTAGGTTTGCCCCTGTCCCGGAAGCTTGCCCAATTGCTTGGTGGGAACGTTCACGTCAAAAGCGAAGTGGGGGTTGGTTCCACCTTTACGGTTCTCCTGCCACTGTCCTTTGAAGGTCAGACGGAAGTGGTTTACGTTCCCGAGGTAAAGAGAGAACTTGACTCGAGCCGGTTCCCGGTTCTTGTCGTCGAGGACAACCGTGAAGCTTTATTTATCTACGAAAAGTATCTGAAGGGCAGCAAGTTCCAGGTAATACCCGCTAACAGCATTTCTGAGGCGCGCGAAGCCGTCCATGCGTTTCGCCCGAAGGCTATTGTTCTCGACGTTCTCCTGCAGGGGGAGCATTCATGGGATCTTCTGCGCGATTTAAAAGATGACCCACAAACTCGCGACATACCGGTCTATGTCGTCACCGTGGTCGACAATCGCGACAAGGCGCTCTCTCTCGGTGCCGACGGTTTTCATTCCAAACCCGTGGATCGAGTCTGGCTACTGAATGAGTTGGAGACTCTGGTGTCCTCGCCGCTGAGACCGGGCATCCTGGTGATCGATGACGATGCCGCATCCCGATACCTGGTTCGCAATCTGCTGGCCGATAGTGGCTCCGAAATTTTCGAGGCGAGTGGCGGCTCCGAGGGTCTCCGCATGGTGCAGGAGTGCAAGCCTGCTCTGGTAGTGCTGGATCTCGTCATGGATGGCATGAATGGATTCGAGGTCCTGGAAACACTTCGCGGCGATCCGTCAACCAATGCTCTTCCTGTAGTTGTCTACACTTCGAAGTCCCTGGACGACGAAGACCAAGCACGGTTAAGGAGCGCGATCGACGTAATTCCGAAGAGCATCATGAGTTCGCGCGAATTGGCCCTCTCCAGATTCTCCATGGCCTTACAGAAGGCCGGAGTTGCAGATGTAATACAAGCCAGCCAACCCGTTTCAGCTCCATAAATTTTATGCCCGAAATTCAACCGCTCACGATTCTGTCCGTCGACGATAACGACGCTATCCGTTATTCCTTCATGCGCTACCTCCGCGAAGGTGGCTATGAAGTGCTGGAAGCACGGAATGGCGAAGAGGCCTTGGAAATGGCCCGTCGCGAACCTGCTCTCATTACTCTGGACATCAACCTCCCTGATATGGATGGCTACGAAATTTGCCGGCGCCTCAAAGGCGACCCGCTCACTCGTGACATCCCCATCCTTCACGTTTCCGCTTCGTGCGTTGAATCCACGGACCGGATTCGCGGCTTGGAGGGAGGCGCCGACGCTTACTTGGCGGAGCCGGTTGACCCAATGGAGTTGTTGGCCACCGTTAAAGCTCTGCTCCGGATGCGTCAGGCTCAGACAGAAGCGCGTCAGCAGGCCGCGGAAGCAGAGAAGGCGAGAAAAGAACTTCAGGGCGCGAACGAGACTCTTGAGGCGCGAGTTCGGCAACGAACCGCCGAACTTGAGCAGGAAAGACACGAAGTCCAGGACCTTTCCAGCCAGCTACTACAGGCGCAAGATCAAGAGCGGCGACGGATTTCCCGCGAACTGCACGACAGCACAGGTCAACTGTTGGCGGCGCTGACTATGAATCTGGCGCGGCTCAAATCCGAGCAGACTTGGTCCAATCCCGCCGCGGACGCTCTTATCGACGACACGACCGAAATGGTCGATGAGATGAGCCGTCAACTCAGAACGATGTCTTACCTTCTGCATCCACCGATGCTGGATGAGATGGGACTGCTCTACGCAGTGAAGTGGTACCTTGACGGCTTTTCCAGTCGAAGTGCAATCCAGGTTCACTTGGATTGCCCAGAGTTGGGCCGCCTGCCGGCAGAATTGGAAATTACTCTTTTCCGCATTATTCAGGAGTCCCTTACAAATATTCACCGCCATTCAGGAAGCAAGACCGCCGTCATTCAGCTCAACCAAACTGATAGCTCCGTAACTCTGGAAGTGATCGATCGTGGTAATGGACTCAAGACGGTTGAGAGCGCAGGCCATGCTGTTCCCAAAAGCGGGGTCGGCATACCGGGGATGAGAGAACGTGTTCGCCGACTCGGAGGGACGTTCGACATTTCACCGACTCCCGGCGGCGGTACTACGGTGGGAGTCCGGCTCCCGATACAGTCGCATTCCCACTAGATCCCCCGCAGAGCCTCGGTTCGTTTTGCCGATTGCTGCGCTGCGTTTATCATCGGTGTATCAACTTTCGAAGGCTTCTGTAGAAATGCCCAACTCCAAAACAAACGAACCATCCAATCCCACATCCCCAAGCGAGTCTTTCGGCGATCTCCTGGCGCAATTCGAGCGTGACTACGCTAATAAGCCGCAGGAGGGAGCACGACAGGGAACTGTCGTCTCCGTTTCTGTCGACTCCGTGTTCCTCGACATAGGATTCAAAACTGAAGGTGTGTTGCCATTGGCGGAACTTGGTGGCGAGCGCGACTCCGTCAAACCGGGGGACCGGCTGCAAATCACCATCAAAGGACGTGATCCCGAGGGCTACTATCTCCTTACACGTGGCCGAGTCGTTCGCGCAACCGATTGGTCAGCACTCGAGAAAGCCTTCGCGGAAAAAACTCCGATCGTTGGAACTGTTGTGGGAGTCGTGAAGGGCGGCCTGAATGTTGACGTGGGTGTCCGCGCATTCATGCCTGCCTCCCGCAGTGGTGCACGCGACGCCGGCGAGATGGAGAAGTTGATCGAGCAGGAAATCCGCTGCCGCATTATCAAGCTTGACGCAGCCGATGAAGATGTTGTGGTCGATCGCCGCGCCGTGCTCGAAGAAGAAGAGCAATCGGCCAAGCAACGCCGCTATTCTGACCTGCGCGAAGGCGATGTCGTAACCGGTACTGTGCGCAGTCTTACGGATTACGGTGCTTTCGTTGACATTGGCGGCGTCGACGGCCTCCTGCATGTCGGCGATGTTTCCTGGAGCCGCATCAACCATCCTTCTGACGTTCTCTCGGAAGGTCAGCAAATCGAAGCCCGGATATTGAAGGTTGATACCGATAAGCGCCGCATCTCGCTCGGCATGAAACAACTGCAGCCTCACCCCTGGGACGCGGTTCCAACTACGTACAAGGTGGGTGAACGTGTCCGCGGCCGAGTGACGCGCGTCACCGATTTCGGAGCCTTCGTCGAACTTGCACCCGGCGTCGAAGGATTGATTCACGTATCGGAGATGTCCTGGGTGAAAAGAGTCAAGCGTCCCGCTGACCTCCTCAAGGCCGGCGACACGGTCGAGGTTGTAATCCTTGGTATCAACCAGGATGAGCGTCGGATGTCCTTGGGACTGAAGCAGGCCCTCGGCGATCCTTGGGCCAATGCGGCTCAGAAATTCCCCGTAGGCTGCGCCGTCGAGGGTCCCGTTGTCAGCCTGACCAAGTTCGGCGCCTTCCTCGAGTTGTCAGACGGCTTGGAAGGCATGGTTCACGTGAGCGACATCAGCGCGGAAAAGAGAATCAATCATCCGCAAGACGTGTTGCGCGTCGGACAAATTGTGAAGGCCCAAGTCCTGGAGGTCGACTCGCAAAAGCGGCGTCTTAAGCTCGGTATGAAGCAGCTTGTACCAACAAGCATCGATGAGTATCTCGCGGAGCACAAGCCGGGCGACATAGTGAGTGGCCGCATCGTGTCGGTCAACGGAAATACGTTGCAGGTAGAACTAGGGGAAGGTATCCAGGCAACGGGCGTCATTCCCGCACAAACTGCACAGCCCGAGCCGAGCTCCTCAGTAGGCAAAGCCGACCTGGCGTCGCTTACTTCTATGTTGCAGACACGATGGAAAACCGGCGATGCTCCACAATCGGCTCGGCCCCCAGACGTGCAGGCCGGACAGGTCCGCACTTTCCGCATTACAAGGATTGACCCCGCTGCAAAGAAGATGGAAGTGGAACTTCAACGCGGCTGAGGGACGTGCGCGGTGGTGTACCCAGTCGCTAATGCTGGTTGTTTTCGGCGGGGCCGCCGTTTTCCTGCGCTTCGATAGCCTGTCTTGCAAGTTCCTCGTCCGAATAAAGCGTTCCGCGGCAATTGGCCGAGCCGCACGTGCATGGCGAGGGATCATCTTCAGCCCCATCGTAAAGATAATAGTCGTACGTGAGCTCTTCGCCGACGCCTATATCTCGGGTGGCCATTATCCAAACTCGGCCATCTTGGCTCTCGACCGCTTCGCAGTTCGGATCGCACGAATGATTGATGAAGGCAGCTTCTCCGTAACCATCGATCACGTACTTGCCGTCCGATAGCCCAAACAGATACGTTTCCTCCTGATCGACGTAACGTTCGTCGGCCTCTTCAACGGTCAAGCGAGGACCCGCATACTCGATGATGAAGGTTCCCTTCGAGATTGGACCGGTCGTGTAGCACCCGGTTGCATGTATTTTGGAAGGACGTACGACAAGCGGCATGCTAGCCCGATTAGCTCCAAAAGCGATCGTGCCCACTATACCTTGTTTGACGAACCGGGGGATTACTGACGCGAAGTCTCCCACACCACCAAGGACGCAAGCCCGACAGCCAACACGTCTTCCGCCAGGCCGGCCGAAATAGTATGGCCTGACTTCTTACGCGCGTAATGAGCCGCAAACGTACCGGCAACAGCTCCGGCGGCACCCATGATGGCGCCCTCCCATGCGGGCCTTCTTAGCGATGTTGAGATCGCCGCTCCACATGCCGCGCCGCTGATGGTTCTCCACGCTAGCGGACCCGGGCTGGTACGGTCTGGCGCAAACGGTATTTTGTCCACCAGGAGTTCCGTGACCGCGAAGTCGGCAGCCCTGCGAGAGAATGCTCCCGCTCCCATCGCGATCAGGGACGATCCCCCGACGCGAACCATCCCTTGTTTGGCAGCCCACGTCAGAATGGCAGGGGCCATCATTGATCGCATCCCCGCGACCACGCCGATCGCGGCTGGTAAAGCTAAGCTGGTGAAGCGGCTCATATATCTTTCCCGAACCGGCAACACTGAAAGCCGGGTTACTGCAGAAATTCTGACATACCTTGTGCTACCCCGGAAAGACCAGGATAGTTCGACACTCCCAGTGCCTGCAGGACAAAGTGCAACGTGTTCTGATGCTGGTAAGTCGTCGACGACTGGAAATTCTTCTTTGCGAACGGGCTGACAAAAACCGCCACCGTGTGCCCACCCCCGTTTGCCAAATCTGTGAAATCGGACTCATCAAAGAGGATGACCAGCAGGCCATCTTTTTGAAACAAGGGGCTGGAAATAAGCGGGTTGATGTTTTGATTCAGCCACGCATCGGCTTGTGCGAGGGAGCCGTCGTGTGCATTGTTTAATTGATTAGGCACCACGAACGAGAAGTTGGGCAGCTGTCCGCTGGAAAGATCGGCAGCAAATTGCGTGAACGGTACTACGTTGTTCTGCTGCGTTGCGCTGCTCTGTACGTCAGAAAGAAAGACAAAAGGGTTATGGTGCTGCGCATACGGATAAACATCCCCGCCCAGGTACCCGACGGACGGCAAACTCTCCGCATAGGATTTCCATGTCTTTCCCGCCGCCACCAGTTCTCGAGCGATGTTGTCAGCATTCACCGTCGCAGGTGGCGCAGCCTCGTTATTGGTGATGATCTGCCCGGTTGTCATCATGAAGTAATTCCCGATCGACGGGTGAGTATTTCCGTAGTATTGCGTCGCCAACCCATATTTCGAGGCCAGGCTGTTCAAATAGGGTACCGTCGAATTGCCAATGACTTCGGAGAAACTGTGATTTTCTTCGACGACCACGACTACGTGGTTGATCTGGGCATTACCGGGAAGATTGATCGGAGCTGAGGGACCCGTTGCTCCGCAGCCTGTGGTGATAATGATCGCGATGAGGGACGCGGCAATCACCGCCACATGCTTCGACAATTTTAATGACATGCTGGCTCCTGGTTCTAATAGCAATCCGGTATGTAGCTCATTCCGCAATTTGCGAGAACAATATGGCTTTCCATACGTGCTAGCGTTGGATGCAGGCACTTCGACTCTGTTTGGTCGACATCGACTCTTGTGGCCATCAATAAAGCCGAAATAAAGCCGAGATGAAGGTTTGTACAGACTCCTCCCTGCTAAGGGTTCCTGCTGTCCGGAGTTCCTGCTTATGGGTGAACCCGCTTCGATGTGGCCGAGTACGGAGTAGATGTCCTGCGGGCTGAGCAAAAAAACGGTGGATTGGGGAGTTTGTCCCTAATCGGATCTACTATGTAAGGTGAGACGGAGTGCAGTCACTTCAAAAGCGATATGCGATTTCCAAGTAGCTGAAGCCGCCCTTGCGGCCCGTAGTACGCGACGTTTCCGCGCCCTTGCCGGACATTGCTCCCACATAGAATTGGAATCCGAAGTGCTGCGTGGCCTGATACGTTGCGCTGAAATCTACATAATTTCCCAAGCCACGATGCCCGTTATCGGGCAATGCGATGTATCCAAAACTGCTGTTCTGAAACGCGCCGCTGCCCAGGTACCACGCGTCATTCGCGGAATGCAGCTTCACCTTATGAATCTCGCTTCGTAGTAGAAGCTTGCGCACGGGCTGAAGAATCACTTGGCCCGTGTAGTCCTCGCTGTTCTGCAGTGTGTAGAAGGGCATGCGCGCATATTCATTTTGCGTCGGGAGAGGCTGAAAAAATGTCGCATGCTCTCCGTCGTTCGGATTTCCGTCGCCGCTGGCAAAAAAAGCCCCTGCCCGTAGCCAAGGATGGATGAATGGCACGGGTGGGCGCCACCCAAGTTCGAAGGTACCCGAGTTCGCCCACTGCTTCAAAGCACCCCAGTGCCCGATTTGCTGCGCGCCCCAGACCACCAGGTCCCATTTTCCAACGTAGGGAATCGGCGCAACGAGAGCATAGCTCACTCCGAACGTACCAATCCGAATGTTGCTGGTATCTGCTTGCCGAATGGCCAGGGGACGATTGTCAACTTTCAGCAGCCCACGCCCATCGTGATATCCCATAGCAAACGCCCGAAGTTCGCTGGCCGTGTGTGTTGTGGGAATCTCTCGGGTATAGGCTCCATACATCACATCGACGTCCATGTCCCCCATTCCGTTCGTCTTCCAGACCCCCTCAGTCGCTCGTCCCGCCATCAACGTGATATTCGTGTACTCGGTAACGTCGGAAGAGAAGTGCACGCCGTCGAAGGCACGCCCGATATCTGTCCAGTAGGAATCGCCTATCAGGCGATGCGCAATGCGATGCCGTACGATCCAGGCAAGGTCCGCTGCAACCGGCGCTTTTTCCTCTCCGTCCGTAAATCCAAATCTACCTAGCCGCAGCGTGCTGTGGTTTCTGTCGATTCCTCGAATCGCAACGTAGCCTTCCCTGAAGAAGATACTCGCCGGATTCGTCTTACCGCCGTTCGCTTGGTAGTAGATCGCTCCATTCCCGAGAGGAAAGTTCGTGCCGGCCGCGAAAGCGTCATTGGGCAAATTGAAAAAACTTGGCTGCTCTAGTTCCGCCTTCCATCCCCACCGGCTGCGTTGCTGCGAAATTCCAAGTCGCAGCGTGGAGTCTCCGAATGCATACCGCGTTCGACTATCCCCGAGGAACCAATCCCATCCCTGCCCGCGCCCGTGTAGTTCGCCGCTGACCGTCACCGGCCCGATCTGGAGCGGTTGAACTTCCGTCGATGAACTGGGAGTTGGGAACGGATCGAAGATTTGCGAAGAGCCCGGAGTCGAGCTCAAACACACCAGCAGCACCGCCCAGGCAAGGAGCCGGTAACGTCGCGCCGATGCTTTTATGTTCATTATCGCGGTCATGCGAAGAACACTTGCCGCATCCCCGACTGGAGGCTTCGCCGAAGATATCAGCAGCTCACACCAGCGCACGAACCTCTTTGCGCCCAATTGTTGGCAGAACCTCAGTACCGTGAAGAAGATCCTTGCTTCTCTATCGCGTCATTCGCGGTGGCCGTTATTTGATTGCGCACATCCCATAAGTCTTTATAGAAAAGATGTTCCATTCGCTGGTGAAGCACCTCGACCGGCGTCCCCATTGTTCCCACTACTCCGCCGCCAATAATCCGCTGTGCCAGTTTCAAGTGATGAAAGCGAAACAGATGCACCCGCTCATCGAAGTCCAGGAGGCACTCAGCCAGTTCATGCAGAGCAAAGAAGTCGTCATGCCGGCGGTATATGTCGTCCACGCTGACATTTGCTTTCTCCAATTGCTGATGGAATGCAACTCCGAGCTTCGGTCCGACATGCAGCATCGCCAGGAAACCCGGCGAATCTAAGCCGCTTCCGTGGCCTAATCCCGAGCGAATCAGGTGATAGTCGTAAGGTGTGATCGTCTCCAGGATGTGCAACATCTGGATGGGATGATCGATCTCGATATTCGCCCGCCGAATCAACCGGCTTGCGTTCAGGAAATCGCCTTCCCCGATCAACCCCAAGGCGCGTTCAAGCTCGAACGCCGCTCCTTTGAGCAGCAACTCCGAGCTCTGGTGCACCACCTGGAACGTCAGTTCGTCTTTGTGACGAAGTTCTTCGGAAGTTTTTTGTAGCGTCAGCAGTTCGTCGGTTCGCAGGTAGCGCTCGTAGTCCGAAGCGCCTTTTCCGGGAAGGATAGGTTTTCGCAGATCTTCAGCGCTGCTCATTCAGTTCCTCGACTTGCAATTCCAACAGCACCGGAATCACCGATCCAACTATTCACGCCGTTGCCCTCATGAGAATTCGCGACAATCAGTGTTGCACCCACTGCGGATCTTGCTCGGGCGGAACAATCGTCCCGTCGCGCATATGAATGATGCGGTCGCCATATGCGGCTGCTTCAGGATTGTGGGTGATCATCATCACGGTTTGCCCGA
>JBPYEW010000042.1:0-6996 GCA_051984555.1 Terriglobales bacterium
CGCACGGCGTAGGATCGGGTATTTGTGATTGCCGGGTGGCGCAAGTCGCCCGGCAGTTACGGAGATATTCAAAGAAGGGCGATAACGCTTTTCATCTCGATTGACCTCATTTGGCAGACTTCGGCGAGGATGCCGTGAAGCGTGCCCGTCTTTAAGGGATTGTGTAATGGAACGGTTATTGAGTGGGCTGGAGGTCCGTCATGCCGCAACCGAACGTGGCTGCCCTTTTGGCGAACTTTCTGATAGCCTAATTGTTCAAGTGCGCGAATCAGACGGTCTGCGGACACACCGCGCTGAAGCTTCATGCGGCTTCTAACGGGATAAGTTCGTCCTTGACGTAGTGGAGTTGCGCCAACCGCGGACGCGTAGAAGCATCTTCGAAGTGCAAAGAGATGGCTTCGAGAACGTTGGCGCGCAGTTGGTCCCAAGTTTCGCCTTCGGTGAAGATTGAGTGGCCGAGCGCGCGAGCGCAATATCCTCCCTCCTCCGCGTCACGAATCTCGAAAATCAGTTCCATTCCTATAGGGTAACTGACGGGCAACCCAGGCTTAAAGCCCTGCCGCTGCTAATCTCACGCGATCTTATATTTCCTGTCCTAAAATCGCCCTCAGCCTGCATCTACTCTCCGATGAAGTGGTTTGTTGCTGCCCTCCTTTCCCTCTGCGTATCGACCCTCTCGGCCGACCCGATCGTACTCACGTTTGAAGAATTCTCGATCGACGCCGGCCACCAGTTCATCGACATCAGCAACTATTACAACGGCGGGTTTGCCATGGATGCGAGCGGCAATCGCGGCCCGGGCCCGCGGTATGGCTTGACTCCGTATCCTGGCAGTCAGTTTGTCGCTTTTGGCGGCGGCGGCGACAACGGCTTGCGCATTCCCACGTTCAACGGACCGAGCGGCTTTGTGTTCTCGCGGGGAATCACCGGCTCCTTCTCGTTTGTCTCCGAAGGCGATACAGGCCACAACGCACTGCTGGTGAGCGCGGTAGATGGGAGCGGCCATGTGTTGGCCGAAGACTTCGTGAGTGGAGATGTGCAGACCTTCACACTCCGTTTTAACGGAGTTGCCAAGCGGATTCTTCTAGGCGCGCCCGATGCGAGTCATCCGGGGCCGCTGGATTTCGCTGGTTACTGGCATTTCGACGCCGTGACATTCACTCCCGCGAAAACTGTGCCGGCGATTTGGCGTCCCTCCGACGGCATGTGGTGGACTCTCTCCGATACCAACGGTGCGACCCCGTCCGCGCGGCAGTGGGGAGTCACCGGCGATGTGCCGGTGGCGGCAGATTATGACGGCGACGGCCAAACGGATATAGCGGTGTGGCGGCCATCGGAAGGCAATTGGTACGTCATACCCAGCGGCGGCGCAGGCGCGCCGGTTACGCAGCAGTGGGGCATGGACGGCGATGTTCCGCTTACGGGCGATTTTGATGGCGATGGCCGAACCGATTTCGCCGTCTACCGGCCGTCAAACGGAACCTGGTACATCCTGCCAAGCACGAATCCGGGCGCGCCGGTTACGCAGCAGTGGGGCTTGAACGGCGATGCTCCAGTCACAGGCGATTTTGATGGCGACGGCAAAACCGATATCGCGGTCTACCGGCCGTCGAATGGAACCTGGTACATCATCCCGAGCAGCAACCCTGGAACACCGATCACGGAACAATGGGGTGTTCCCGGCGACGTACCGCTCGCGGGCGATTTCGATGGCGACGGCAAAACCGACATCGCAATCTGGCGCCCATCGAGCGGAACCTGGTATGTGATGCCCAGCAGCAATCCATCGGCCTGGAGTATGCAGCAATGGGGCTTACCCGAAGACATGCCTCTTACCGGCGATTTCGACGGCGATGGAAAGACCGATATCGCCGTCTGGCGGCCGTCAAGCGGAACCTGGTACGTGATGCCGAGCACCGATCCCACAGCGTGGACCGCGCAGCAATGGGGATTGCCGGGCGATATTCCATCGAGCCACGCGCCGGGAAACTAGTGGCGTGTTCCAACGGGTTCTGATACCGGAACCAGGCGTCGAGACGAGTCTCGACGCCTGGACTTTGGACATTTCATGGCAAAAATGTTTTGATTTTTCGAGCAAGATATGGTTTCATTCTTGTAGGTGAAGCAGAAGGAAGTAATTCAGAAGCGCCGCAAGATTGCGGCTACATTGCCCAGTCCGGAAGAAGTTCTGCGCGGATCGTTGCTGGAGCGAACGATTTTCCATCGCCAGGGCTGTTCGCGCTGTGAAGCCGGCGAGGGGCACAAAGTATGGGTGTTAACGGTCACCTATCCAGGAGGCCGTAATCGGCAGTTCAGCATCCGGCCAGAGCAACGTGAGATGGTCAAGCGGTGGTTGGGCAATTATCAGGAATGGAAGCGCAAGATGGAAGAGATCTGCGAATTAAATCACGCGTTCTTGCGGCCGGAGGAGTAGGCTTTTTGCGCCCATTCTGTTTCGTCTGTTAGGAGGAAACAGATGCTGCTCCCTGTGTTACTCGCAATTCTCGAAGGTTGGGGCCCGGTCTTTTCACAAAGCCGTTCTCATCGCCGGGCGATGGTACAAGCACTGGGTATTCTGACCAGTTTCGGGCGACGTACGCTGTCGCGCGCTCTTTGCGCCTTAGGGCGTCAACAGCAAGACTGGAGCGCCGATTACAGACTCCATGCACGCGCCGAGTGGAAGCCCAGCCGTTTGTTCCAGCCGGTGCTGGAGAACGCGTTGCCTTTGTGTGGCGGACGCTATGTGATTGCCGCCGTGGATGACACGCGCCTGCACAAGACCGGCCGTCATATTCAAAGCGCTTTCTATCAGCGCGACCCGCTCTCGCCGAAGTTTCGCTTTAACCTCATGTTCGGGCTGCGCTTTCTGCAAATCTCTTTGCTAGTGCCACTCTACCGCCGACAGAAGGCTTCACCTCGCGCGTTGCCGGTGCGCTTTGAGGAGGCGCCCGCTCTCAAACACCCACGCCGCCAAGCGGCGCCGCAGGAATGGGCGGTGTACCGGCAGGCGGCGAAACAGAATAATCTTTCGACTCACGCCGTGCGGATCATCCGCGATCTTCGAAGTTCGGTGGATGAAGCAGGGCAACCTCGAAAGACTCTGCTGATCGTCGGCGATGGAAGTTTTTGTAATCGGACTTTGTTCCGACAAACGACCGAGCGCACCGAGATCATTGCCCGCGCCCGTTGCGACCTGAAGTTATGCCGGCGTGCCGACAGCGGCACCAGTCGCTTTTACAGCACCGTGAAGTTTACTCCCGAACAGGTTCGTCAGAACGAAACGATCCCCTGGCAGAAAGCGCGGGTGTTTCATGGCGGTCAGTGGCGCAAGGTCCGCTACAAAGAAATCAGCAACGTTTACTGGCAAAGCGGCGCAGGCCCGCGTCCGCTGCGCCTGTTTGTAGTCGCTCCCATTCCCTATCAAGTGCCAGGCCGAACACGAAAATATTATCGACGTCCGGCCTTTCTGTTGACCACCGACCTGCGAGGCACCGCACGCGAGATGTTACAGGCCTACTTCGACCGCTGGCAAATTGAAGTGAATCATCGCGAGGAAAAAGACACGCTGGGTGTGGGCCAGGCACAGGTGCGGTCCCGGCTTTCGGTACCCCGCCAGCCTGCCTTTGCCGTAGCCGCCTACAGCGCGCTGCTGTTAGCAGCCCTGTTAACCTTCGGTCCCGGCCGCAACTCTCGATATCAGCCCCTCCCCAAATGGCGTAGAAACGCCCATCGACCTTCTTGTCTCGATCTGATCACGTTGTTACGCAAAGAAATTGCCGATAACCCGGCTCCCCTTGCCCCCTTTGGACTCCATATTGGCTGGAAATCCCTCGGTCTCGCTGCCGTTGCTTGACCTAAATGTCCAAACTCCAGACGCCGCCTGAAAGGCGGCGGCAGCACAGAAGCGCTGGCCCCACAAAGGGCACTCAAGCCCGGGTTAGTACTTCGGCACGCTGGGGTCGATTTTATCGCTCCAGGCAAGAATGCCGCCGGTCATATTGCGCACGTTCTTGAACCCGTGCTGCTTCAGCAGGTCGACAGCTTTCTGGCTGCGGGCTCCGCTCTTACAGTGGGCCACGATGTCGGCATTGGGGTCGAGTTCATTCAACCGGCTCGGAAGCTGCCCCAAAGGAATGAGCGTAGAACCGGGAATGCGGCAGATTTGAAATTCGTGCGGTTCGCGCACATCGATCAGCGTGAACTTGTCGCCGCGATCGATTTTCTCCTTGAGCTGAACAGCATCGATGACATCGGCGGAAGGTGTTTGCATAGCAGCGGGCGGATGAACTCCGCAGAACTCCTGGTAATCGATTAATTTGGTGACAGTGGGATGATCGCCACAGACGGGGCATGCCGGATCGCGCTTCAGCTTTAATTCACGGAAGCGCATGCCCAGTGCGTCGTAGAGCAGCAACCGATTCTTCAGCGTAGTTCCCTGCCCCAGGATGATCTTTACGGCTTCGGTCGCCTGAACGACTCCGATGAGACCGGGGAGGATGCCGAGCACGCCGCCCTCGGCGCAACTGGGAACGAGACCCGGGGGAGGCGGCTCAGGATACAAGCAGCGATAGCAGGGACCGTCTTCATACGCGAATACGGTGGCCTGCCCTTCGAAACGGAAAATGGATCCGTACACATTCGGCTTCTTCAACAGAACGCAGGCATCGTTCACCAGATAACGAGTGGGGAAGTTGTCGGTGCCATCGATGATGATGTCGTAGTTGCGAAGAATGTCCAGCGCGTTTTCGCTATTCAGCGGGACATCGTACTTTTCGATCTTCAGATGCGGATTAATGTTCTGCATTTTCTCGGCGGCGGAATCGAGCTTTTTGCGGCCGATATCTTTGGTGCCGTGAATGATCTGGCGCTGCAGATTGGAGACGTCGACCTGGTCGAAATCGACAAGCCCGATGCGGCCGATACCGGCAGCAGCCAGATAAAGCCCCAGCGGAGCGCCAAGGCCGCCAGCCCCGATTAACGCAATGCTCGCCTTCTTCAGCTTGAGCTGCCCGTCCATGCCGACTTCAGGTAAAAGGAGATGGCGGCTGTAGCGCGCCACTTCTTCATTCGATAGGGCGACCTCTTCGGCTTCCGCGAGCGTCGCGGACCCGCCCGCGATGCTGGGGACGATGGAAATCGTCTCGCCGCCCGTTAGTTTTGTCGCGTCTTTCTCCAGATAGCGGATGTCTTCGTCGTTGACATAAACATTCACGAAGCTGCGCAGCTTGCCTTGATCGTTAAACAGGTTCTTGCGCAGTTCGGGATAACGCTCGGTGAGCGAACGGAGGGCGTCGCCCACTGTCGTACCATTCACCTCGACGGAATCGCTTTGCGCTGTAAACTGGCGCAGCGCGGTGGGTATCAGGATTTTGGCCATATCAGTTCTTCTTTATCCGCTTTCGTCTGGTCTGCGTCGGGCAAAAAGCTGTTCGCATGATCGAACTTGCCGCTCTTGATCGAGAGGACAACGAACGAGAACCAGGGACAGGAATTCTTCAGGTCTGTCTCAGAAAAATAGGCATCGCAATCGGGATGAGAGTGGAAGATGCCAAGTAAATCGAGTCCGCGTTCGCGGGCCGCTTTGTCGGCTGCGAGCAGATCTTCGCCGCGGAGTTCGTACCGTTCCGCCTGCTCGCCTGCAAAAGCATTTTCGAGCGGGACCGCATCGATGACAAGCCGTTTTCCGTCGACGGTGCGGCCGAGCATGGCTCCGCAGCATTCATTGGGATAGGCAGACTCCGCATGCCGGACCATTGCCGTCCAGGGATCCTGTGCTATTTCAATCATTCCAGAATTCTTCGCTCAGGTACTTGCCACCTCCGTCGCAGAGGATGGTAACGACGACGCCGTTTTCGCCGCGCTCGCTCAGTGCTCTTGCTATTCGATGCGCAGCAATCACGTTGGCTGCAGCGGAAATGCCGACGAGCAGACCTTCTTCGCGCGCGAGGCGGCGCGCCATCTCGTAGGCGTCTTCGGTCGCGACCCAATAATTGTCATCCGCGAGCGAGGGATCGTAAATGCCGGGCTTAATGGCGCTTGGCATGTGCTTCGTGCCTTCCACGCCGTGCAAGGGAGAATCGGGCTGAACCGAGATGCATTTCACGCCCGGGAGTTCCTGCCGGAGGCGGCGCGTAATACCGGTGAAAGTGCCGCTGGTGCCGAGGGCAGCCAGAAAGTGGGTGACGGTCCCACTTGTTTGTTCGATGATCTCGGGCCCAGTGGTTTCGAAGTGAGCCTCCCAGTTGGCCGGATTGCCGTACTGGTCGGGATAGAAGTATTTGCCCGGATCCTTGTCGACGATTTCGCGGCAGACGTTGATGGCGCCGTCCGAACCCTCCGCACCGTCAGTGAGAACCAGTTCCGCGCCAAAGGTTTTCAGGATCTGTTTCCGCTCGGGCGAGGCGTTCTCGGGCAGGCAGAGCTTCACCTTATAGCCCTTATGGGCGCAAATCATGGCGTACGCGATCCCGGTGTTGCCGCTGGTGGAATCGATTAAGACCTTCTCGGGTGTGAGGTGTCCGGTTCGCTCGCCTTCAAGAATCATGTTTAAGGCGGGGCGATCCTTCACCGAGCCGCCGGGGTTCAGAAACTCAGCTTTTCCCAAGACTTGGACGCCGGGAAAGCTGGCGAGCGGGATCTCGATGAGCGGCGTGCGCCCGATCTGATCGAGCAGCGTGAACCCTGTTTGCGGACGGCTTGCGAGCGCGGACGACATTCCACTTTCTATTCTATCTACTGAATATCGACAGACAATTAGGAAAGCGGAGCGCCGCCTGAAAGGCGGCGGCAGGCCGGAAGGCCTGGCCCCACAAAAGTCAGGCTGGTTTTTCAGTTCCCTCCGCGGGATTCGGGCCGTAATAGTCGTGATAATACGTGTACTTGCTGTACAACTCCCCGCGGCGCGCGCCATTCACGACAATGCCGACCACGTTGTTTTCACAAAGCGATTGCAGGGCGCGCGAAACCGTGTCAAACGTCGTGGAACCGATGCGCACC
>JBPYEW010000043.1:0-15251 GCA_051984555.1 Terriglobales bacterium
GGGATACACCTGCTCGTAACGAACCTTGGCGTACTGGGCGCTGTTTGTGTGCCAGCGCGAGGGGTCATTGCCGATCAAGTAATTGCTGCGAGACTGAAGCCGATCGGATCCGATGATGCGGGGTGCAGGCGTTGCACCCAGCAGGCCCATGCGCACCGCTTCTGTGGTGGCGGTATGGGTCTTCGGAGTGACGTGCTGGAGTTTCAGGACGGCTTCCTCGGGCGTAAGGAACAGGCCGTAATAGGCGCCACGAGCTAGGAATTTGACCTGCGAATCAGCCTGTCCCTGGTTCGGCTCAAAGGTCATCGGGATATGACCCAGGGCGACGCGGGGCGACCGAGGGGCGGGCGACGGAACATTAGCCTTTGCGGCCGGAGCCGGAGGGGTGAGATTCGAGCCCAGGAATAGCACCAGGACAGCGGCGGCCAGGATCAGCCCGAGGGCTACGAAAACGCGACTGGATGGCAGACGTTGTCCCGCAATACAGCTAGCTTTCACGAATTCCTCCGCGCACTCATTTCTGGGAGAAAGAGCAGAAAATTTGCACACAATTATGGGATTGCTCGCGCGAGCGAAGCGGCATGCTTACTAGTCACCAGAACTGGGAAAAAGTAAATAACTACTTAAACATCTGACGGATAGCCTGTCAAGCGAGCCACTCCGCCGGAGTCCAATAGAGGTGAGATGCGGGCGAGCGGGCGGATAGATGCCGGAGAAAAAGAGCCGCTGGATATTCGCTGTGGGGCCTCGCTATTTGGGGTCAGTGTGCAAGGTATGGCTGTCCGCCAAACTCCCTGAGAGGGCACAGTTCCGATCCCAGTCGTGTGCCGCGGGGCATTGCCATTTTTTGTTGTTGCAAATAAATGAGGATTGCGGGAATCTTTCGCTGCGAGTTTAAACCTCTGGCCGAGGTCGTTGCAGGCGTAACCCTGCCAGGGGCCACCTTGTTCACGCGAGAGAGTCTGCGAATGACTGCCCCAGCGCAGGAACGCCGAGCCATGCGCCGCTTCGACATGCGCCTGCCCGCCGTCGTGAAGATGACGGACAACGGCTTCCAGGAAGTACTCACCGAAACCCAAAATGTCAGCGCACGTGGCGTCTACTTTTATCTCAACCAAAGTGTGACGGCCGGATCGAAGGTGGAGGTGACGTTGACTCTGCCGTCGCATGTCACGTTGACGGAACCGGTGCGGGTGCGGTTTACCGCGCGCGTGATCCGGGTAGACAGCAAGCTTCCCGTCGCACGCGTAGGCGTCGCGGCATTCATCGAAGAGTACGAATTTCTCAATTCGCCCGAGGCGGATTTCATCAAGAATCTGGGAAAGATCTGAAGATGTGTTGTCCCTCGGGGACTCAGATGCCCACGCATCCTGCGCCGGGCTAAAGACCCCAAGCTATCTCATAGCATCGATTTGCGATTGTGGATACGCCAACACCGAGCGAGTTCTAGGAGCTTCGCCGATGGACGTCTTCGATTTCGCGGCGCAGGCGGACGTAGCGAGAGACGAGCGTCCCCAGGTATCCGATGTGGATCAGCCAAGTAGCAGCGTAGGCGACGTAGAGAAATTTCATCGGACACCTCTGGGTTCGAGCAGCGCTTCGAGCGCCTGGGTTTCGTCCACTTCCCTTTTCACTTTCTCCAAGAGATAGCGCGACCAGCAGACCAGCACGGCAAAGCACATGAATGCCGCCCAGTTGATGAGCAGGACGTGCAGCATGCGGGGATCGATAGACCCACCGCCGCCGATTACCGGCGAGGGGTGCTGCGTGCGGAAAAACCAGATCGAGAAGTAAACGAGAGGAACGTCGAGCGCGCCGAATACGGCGAGTACAGCGGCGATCAGGGGTGTTTGCGTTCCGCTGGAGAATCTCCGCAATACCAGATACGCGACATAGATCAGCCACAGAACCAGCGTGAGCGTGAGGCGGAGATCCCAAGTCCACCAGATGCCCCAAACAGGCCGCGCCCAGATGGGACCGGTGACTAACACAACAGTACAGAAGACAACGCCGACCTCCGCCGAGACGAGTGCGACGATATCCGCTTGTGGGTTCCTCTTGAAGAGGTAAAAGACCGACGCTCCAAAGTTGATAAAGAAGAGCAGGAACGCCGTCCATGCGGAGGGCACGTGGTAGTAGAAGATGCGTTGGACGTCTCCCATAGTGCGCTCAGTAGGAGCCAAGACGAGGGCGGCATAGAGCGCGTAGCTCAGGAAGACGAGCGTCAGGACGGCGAGAAGGGGGAACAGTTTTTTCATTCTGCGTTCAACACTGTATCGAAAAGCAGCAGACAGGCTGTAGTAAACACCAGGTCATAGACGACAAGCAACACAATCCAGAACTTGGCAGAGGCCTCGCCGGTGAGGATGGCGGTGGTTGACTCAACCATCGCCAGCAGGGCCGGGATGGAAATCGGAAACAGCAACAGTGGCAGCATGATCTCGCGACTGCGAGTGCGAATCGACATCGCTGCAAAGAAAGTGCCGTTCACCACCAGCGCCCAGGTACCGAGTATCGCGACAGGAATCAACTGCCAGCCGGGTCCGAGAGCACGCAGGTTATAGAAGATGACGAAGAGCGGTGTCATCAGGAGTTCCAGCACGGATACGAACAAGAAATTGCCTAAGGCCTTGGCCAGGAACAGAGCGTCGGCGGGCGCGGGAGAGACGCGGTAGGCATCGAGTACTTGATTACGAAGTTCGCGAGCCCACGTCTGGTTGAGAGCGACGATCGCCGCGAACAAGAATGCGACCCAAACGAGTCCGCCAGCGATGGCCCGGGATTCTTCCGCGGTGGGATTGAACGAGAAGCTGAAGATGACGACGACCAACAGCGAGAAGAAGAGCATCGCGTTAATCGCATCCTTGGAGCGCCATTCGAGGCGGATGTCTTTTTGCAGGGTAGAGCGAGTGATGGAATAGAGTGAGGTCATCGGACCTCCACCGGTTCGAACTCGCGGGTTCGACGGACGATCTGGCCGGCTTCCATCCAGACGAATTCGTCCGCGGCACCTTCCAGCAGAGAGGCCTGATGGGTGACGACGAACATCGTCTTGCCTGAATCGCGCATGTGAGTGAGCAGGTGAACCATCTGGCGGGCGGATCCGATGTCTACGTTCGAGAAGGGTTCATCGAGCAGGAGGATTTTGGGATCGTGCAAGAGGGCGCGAGCGAGCGACATGCGCTGCCGCATGCCCTGGGAATACTGTCCGACGGGACGCTCGAGCTTGGGGTCGAGGCGAACGGTACGGATGACTTCGGCACAGCGGTCGTCATCGACGATCCCGTAGAGGCGCGCGAAGTAGCGCAGGTTCTCCATGCCGGACATGTCGTCATATAACAAGGATGGGTGCGCCATGTAGCCGATCTGGGTGCAAACCGAGCGCAGGTTCCTGGATCCGAGGATGCACACCTCGCCACGGGTAGGCTGGATCAATCCGGCGAGAGTTCGCAGCAAGGTGGTCTTCCCTGCTCCGTTGTCGCCGAGGATGGCGTAGAGATTTCCGGTCGAGAATTCCGCGGTCACGCCGCGCAAGGCGGCAAAGCGTCCGAACTGTTTAATGAGATTCGTTACGACGACGATAGGCGCGGTGTCGAGAGCCGGGTTGGGACTGGTCACAATCGGCTCGAGTTCCTCATTGAGCAGACATCGAGTTGCCCGGGGTGTTCGCACTGGTCATGCTGTTGCCGGGAGCAGCACCGTTCTGTGGCGCATATTTCGAAGCGCATTTTGCCTGCAGGCCCTTGGCGTGGAAGACACCGTCGCGCCCGAAGCTGCCTTCGGCGAGAGCCTGGGAGTTGTCCTTGAACGTGTCGGGAGGCGCCTCGGTGCCGTTGTAGGTTACTGGGAGGCGGAGGTCGTTCTCCACGAGAATGAAGTTCACCTGCGTGCCGGTGCGCTTGATGGAGCCAGGCTCAACGTTCCCGGCAACGCGGAGACGCTTGCTGTAAGCGCCGTCGCCCATGCCGTGCAGTTCTTTGATCGTCACGTAATAGCTCTTGCTCTCCTGTACGCCGGTATAAGCGAGGTAAGCGAGCGATAGCAGGATGACGACGGTCACGGAACCGAATTTCAAGTACTTGCTGGTCTGACTGGACATGGGACATTTACCCCAAAGCTATTCTCAAACTGTACGCGCCTGTATTTCAAGGGTCAACACGTGACGTGTGTACCATACCAGTGCTGGCGATGGGACAACCACTAGGGCAATTCCTAAGGTGTACAGAATTCGAGCGTTGTACAAGGATTTGTGTCATAGCTAACGGACTCTGAAAAGTTTCAAGGTTTCAAAGTCCAAAGGCTTCAAAGTCCCAAGGTTTCGGGGCCTTCAGCCCGGAAAGCCGAGGGCGGGAGCCCAAAGCATGGTTTCCTCATCCAAGCACTCGAAAGGCCATTTAAAAGATGATTCATCCCTGGCATGACGTCACTCCCGGGCACAAGCTGCCTAACGAGTTCAGCACGGTTATCGAGATTCCCTTTGGCTCAAGCGTGAAGTACGAGTTGGACAAGGCGAGCGGGCTGATCAAGCTGGACCGCGTGCTGTATTCGGCGGTCTATTACCCGGCTAATTATGGCTTTATTCCGCAAACGCTGGCGGAGGATGACGATCCACTCGATGTTCTCGTGCTGTGCCAGGAGACGGTGGTACCTCTGACCATTATTCATGCGCGAGCGATCGGGCTGATGACGATGATTGATAGCGGAAAGAAAGATCACAAGATCATTTCGGTCGCGACGGAGGACCCGGAATTCAATTCCTATAAGGACGCGAAGGAGATGCCGCCGCACCGGCTTTTAATGCTGCGGAGGTTTTTCCAGGACTATAAGCAACTGGAAGGCAAGGCCGTCGAGGTCGATGAGATTCGTCCGGTTGCGGAGGCGTATCCGGTGATCGAAGACGCTTTGTCGCGGTATAGCGAGGCGCGCAGAAGAGGGTTTTTGAACAAGTAGTTTCGAGTTTCAGGTTTCGAGTTTCGAGCGAAGACCTTCGGCTTTGGCACAAGCGCTTCCTGCCACCCTGTGCCCTCCGTGGTGAAGATTTCTTCGTGTCCTTTGTGAGACCTAAGCTTGCCCTGAGCGTAGTCGAAGGGTGTCCTTTGTGTTGAATTGACAGTTCGCGGTTCGTGCACTGAACCCGGATGCACTCTGTTTGCAGCGTATAATTGCGGTTCATAGACTCCAAGGTAAGGATGGAAGTGATGCCCTCCAGTAATGGCACTCCTGTGAATGGAAACGGGTCGGTTCCCCAGCCCCGGGCTGAGTGGATCTCGGCGCGGCGAGCGGAAATGGCGCATTCCGGTGACGGGAACGTTTCCCAGATGCACTTTGCGCGTAAGGGCGCGGTCACGGAAGAAATGAAGTACGTGGCGCGCCGGGAGAGACTTACGCCCGAGTTGGTGCGCGATGAAGTGGCTCGCGGGCGGATGATCATTCCCGCCAATATCAATCATCCAGAACTGGAACCGATGTGCATCGGGGTGGCGTCGCTGTGCAAGATCAATGCGAACATCGGGAATTCCGCCGTAAGCTCGAACATCACCGAGGAATTAAAGAAGCTGCATACGTCGGTGCATTATGGCGCCGACACCGTGATGGACCTGTCGACTGGTGGGGACATCCACGAGATCCGCGAAGCGATTCTGCGGCACTCGCCTGTACCGATTGGGACGGTGCCGATCTACGAAGCGATCTCGCGGGTAAAGCGGATTGAAGACCTCACGGCGGAAGTCATGCTGGAGGTGATCGAGGAGCAGGCCGAACAAGGCGTGGACTACATGACGATCCACGCGGGGGTGCTGATCCAGTATCTGCCGATGGTATCGAAGCGCATCACGGGGATTGTGAGCCGGGGTGGGGCGATCCTGGCACAGTGGATGGCGCACCATCATAAGCAGAATTTCCTGTATGAGCGGTTCGACGACATCGTGAAGATCTTCGCCAAGCATGATGTGTCGTTTTCGCTGGGCGACGGATTGCGGCCGGGGTCGATTGCGGATGCCAGCGATCAGGCGCAGTTTGCGGAACTCGAGACGCTCGGCGAATTGACGAAGAAAGCCTGGGAACGCGATGTACAGGTAATGATCGAGGGGCCGGGGCACGTGCCGCTCGACAAGATCAAAGAGCAGGTCGACAAAGAGAAAGAACTTTGCTTCGAGGCTCCTTTTTATACGCTGGGGCCGCTAGTGACGGACATCGCGCCTGGATATGACCACATCACGTCGGCGATTGGCGCGGCGATGATCGGGTGGCATGGCGCAGCGATGCTTTGCTACGTTACGCCGAAGGAGCATCTGGGCCTTCCCAATGAGAAAGACGTGAAGGACGGGATCATCGCATACAAGATTGCGGCGCACGCGGCGGATATTGCGCGACACCGTCCGGGAGCACAGGACCGCGACGACGCGTTGAGTTATGCGCGCTATAAATTCGATTGGGATAAACAGTTTGCCCTGTCGCTGGATCCAGAGACGGCGCGGTCGATGCACGATGAGACGCTGCCCGACGAGTATTACAAGGAAGCGGCGTTCTGTTCGATGTGTGGACCAAAGTTCTGCTCGATGAATTACTCCAATAAAGTCGACGAATACAACAAGCAGGTGCACGGGTTGGAGAAAAAAGACTATTCCGAACTCGTGGACAAGTTAGTGTCGATTAAATAGCAGTGAGCAACTAGCAGTTAGCGGCTAGCAATGGCAGTTTCGGACGCTTCCCTGCTCGCCGTGTCCCGGAAACAGCGACACGTTGCGTCCACAGACCTGCGACGACCGAGTTCAACGGCCCAGACGACCTGAACTTGACATGAACGGCCGCGAGCAATGCGGCGGCGCCGCGTGGCCGGTGACCTTACCCGTCTTCTACGGCGCCGTCGGGCAGGTTGGTTATGGAATGCCCCTTCTGCATTCGGAGAGACACTCCCGGTAGTCGGCGACGCAGTCCGCGGGGGTGGGGCCGCCTGCGCCACCCACATGTTGCATACACTGGTTACGAGCTTTGCCGCAGCCTTGCTGGCATGGCGACGGCGGCGGTGGCGGAGTCCCTCCTCCGGTCGGGGGCTGCGGGAAGAAGGCAATAGAACCAAGTTCGGAAGCGACGAATCCAATTGAGCTAAAGGCAAAAGAGACGCCGGGTGTCCCTCCCCATAGCAACCCAACGAGCGTGGCAGTCGTCGCGGTTGAACCTGCGCCGGGAGGAATCGTAAAGACAGGAGAGCCGCTATCACCGGGCATCCCACCGGCGCTTGCCACGGACGTGCAGAGTGCAACGAAAATTGTTCCGCCTTGAGGTACGCTGGCGCAGGTTGACGTGATTGGGCCACCTGTCCAACCGGAAGTTCTGCCCACCTTGGTAACAACCGTTCCCGCGAGTGGCAGGGCTGCGGTTCCCGTGACCGACAGCATCGAGGTCGCACTCGGCATGCCCAATGAACAAGTAGGCGGTACCGGGCCAACTGGCGGTGTAAGGCACAACGTCGACGGCTTGGCGATGGCAGCCATAGCTCCATTCTGATTTCCAATGTCGATCACGGCGAATGCCGAGTCGCTTGACCGACAAAGAGAGCCCGTCGGGCAACCGGCGCCGCCGGGTGTCCAAACGGGGTCGGCGCTTTCATGGGCTATATAATCCAGGCCAAAGAACTGGCGGCCATTTTGAGAGAACTGGGTTGCCTCGACTCCGCCCTGGACGCGCGTGCAGTGAGAAGCGGTGATGATGCCGGCGATGCCGATACGCTCCGCAATGATGGTGGCGGTGCAATTATCCCCCAAGGCAAGCCATACCCATCCGGTGTCGGTCTTGATTTGGACGCCGCCGGGAATCGGGCGGAATCGGTCCTGCACTGTCTGAAACGGCACGATGGGCGCCATGTTGACGATATGTACGGCATCCGCTGGAACGCCGCTGATCTTGATGAAGTTCTCCACCATTGCGCGTGCGCGCTCGTTCGCAACGCCGACGGTGACGCAGCCGCAAACTTCGTCCGCGTCGAGCATGACAGTGTCCTTAATCGTGAGCACATCGCGCAACGCTGCTTTGTAATGGTAGATGGCAAGCCAGGTCAGTTTTGTTTTCGCCGGCTCGAACTTGATTTCGGGCGAACCCTTTTCCTTGAACTCAGAACCGTAGTTATCGGTCAGAAACTTGACGATGATCGGCCGAGCGCTTTCGGCTTCAGCCATGCTGCCCAGTAATACCTTGATCGAATCGTTTTCCCGATACATACCTGCGAAGGATGGGATCGCAATGTTTAATCGAAGAAAGGCAACGTCGAGCGATCCTTGCTGCGAGGGCAGGTCATCTACGGAGTCAGGTTGTGCGGTTTGATTTGGGCGCTGTTCGGCGGCAGATGCGTAGTTTATTGCCAGCCCAAATACGACGCAGCCCACGAACAAACAAAGTCGATTCAATGGCGATTGCATTGATCCTCCAACTGAATTGGTATTTGCGCGAGACAGAAGAGGCCGGGCGTCGCCTTCACGGCTGCTGCGTTAGTGCACGAGCCAGGCATCAATAAGACGATTCCCTATGCGTTTTGTTTCTGCTTGTCTCTTGGGTTCGGACCGACGTGCTACCTGCTTAGCCGGGATAGCTACTGCGCCTTAAGGGTGGGTGGCTGAGGATGACACGATACACCCTGACTTAGAGCTGTCAATAGAGCCGATGAGACTGTTCCAGATTCAGAACAGAGCGCGAAACAGGCTCGGTCGAAAACGATGCCGGTTTCACCACCTCAGCGACTGAGAGTTCTTCCCCGTGTACAAGCTGCCACCGCTACGTGATACATACCGCCTCTTTACAGGAATGCGTCAGGAATTTCCCTAATAGACTCCCCCTCCCCGCCTTTGGGAAAATGTGCCAGCCTGGAGTCACGTATGATGCCAAAAGTGCTTGAATCCTGGAAAGACATCGCGAAATTCCTGAACCGCGGCGTGCGCACGGTGCAGCGGTGGGAACAGCAAGAGCATCTTCCGGTTCATCGCATCGGGACCGGATCGAGGTCTCCCGTCTTCGCATTCGAACCTGAACTGACAGCGTGGCTGCGCGGTCGGATGACGAAACAAAGACCGACTTCCTCCCCATTGCCGGGCAACGCGTCTCGCCCGCTTCAGATCTCCAGTCAACTGAAGGACCAACACCGGGCCTTGGTCGAAAAGCATAAGCGGCTGGTTTCAGAGCAGATGGTGAAAGTGTCCGAATTAATTCAGACCTTAACTGTGGTCAAGACTCGCCGCCCAACTAACGCGCCAAGACGAAATGCGTAAATTGCTTGATATTGTGCGATAAAGTGGTTCAGGCCAGCTTCACAAGAACGACGCGGGAACCCCGGAAGAGTTCGATTCAAATCGTCCATAGTGGACGACCAATCGTCATCAGACTCGAAACCCGCTTCACCTGGGCACTTTTCGGTAGGCGTTGACACCCAGAACTTCGCTGGTATGACCGGGATGTTCCCGCTCCAGGCGTCCCTGGAGGGTGCTTACATTACTGTCGTGATTCGAGGGCTGTGAACCGTACATCTCGTAGGTACATTCGCAACCGTCCACGGGACATCGCACCCGCTCTGGCTTGGGAGCATTCGGCGACTTTCTGATTTCCTCTTGAAACTTAGGCTTGGCGACTACATCCGTACGGTAGGCTTTTGCCATCCCTCCACATTGCCACAATGATTGGGGTTTGCGAAAGCGTTTCTCATGCCGACATCGTAAAGTTTTGTATATTCCCGGCTAGCGCTGAGGGCGCGATCGTGGAATGTGGCCGTATGTCGCACCAATCACTGGCGGGGATTCGCGCGGGCCTTCCGGGATGTCCGACAACCCAGCACGACTATTCGTAGCGCAGTGCTTCGATAGGATTGAGGCGGGATGCACGGATGGCCGGGATCATGCCGCTGACAAGCCCCACCACCGCCAGAATGGTCGTGGAAATCAACACAGTGCCAGGTGAGATGATGAGGCGAATGTCGCCGGCCTCTCCGTGTTGGGCGAGCGCACTATAGAAGGTTAGGTTGCCGACCGAGAACGACACTACGTAGGCGAGAACAATACCCAACAGGCCACCCAGAACCGTAATCGCGAGAGCTTCGGCGAGGAATTGCAGGAGAATGTCAAAGCGGCGGGCGCCCATCGCTTTTTCGACGCCGATCTCGCGCGTACGCTGGGCAACGCTCACCAGCATGATGTTCATGAGGCCGACGCCGCCGATGGCGAGGGTCAGGGTTCCAATGAACGCCAGCAGCACTTGCAGAGCCATGGTGATGATGCGGAACTGCGAGAGCTGTTCCATCAAGCTGAAGACGAACAGAGCGCGCTTGTCGTCGGGACGAAAGTTGTGTTGCGTTGCCAGGGTTTTACGGACTGATCTTTCGACTTCGCCATAGTTGTATCCGAGAAAGTCCAGCCAGATCGTGTCGATATAGCGCGTGTCGCGGAAGTCACTCAAGGTAGTGAACGGGATATAGACGACGCGGTTGATGCTGTTTTCGGTGCCTTGCTGCGGCCGCGGTTTCAATACGCCAACGACCTCGTAGGGAATGCCCTTGATACGAAGTTTCTCTCCCACGGCAAAGCGGCCGGAGAAGAGTTTTTCCTTGGACTCGGAGCCGAGCACACAGACGCGCGCACGCATCTGCAGATCGTCGGCGCTGTAAAAGCGTCCGGCGTCGAGTTGCAGGTTCTCAATCTCCTGCAGCGCGGAATTGCCGGCCATGACTCGCCATGCGTAAGAACGGCCTCCGTAGCTGACGGGAGCCTCGTAATACGACTCCGGACTGATGCGGATGACTTGCGGCACATTGGTCAAAAGCCGATCGATGTCATCGCGGGTCAAACGGACATTGACGCCGGCTTTGTTGCCTCCGGCCTGCATCGAGGTGCGCCCGCCGGCGACGGCCATGGCCTGCATACTGGCATACGATCTGAATATGTTGACGATGGCGGTTGAAAATCCTGTGCCATACGCCAGCAAAAGCACCACGGTAGCGATACCCCAGGCCATGCCGAGCACCGTGATTGCACTGCGACGACGCTGGTTGCGGAGTGCGCCGTAAGCTTCGGCGAACACGTCTTTCGGCAGGATCATCAGCTTGCCTCTTGACGGAGCGCTTCGACCGGCGGGAGCAAGGCAGCTCTTCGTGCCGGATAGAGTCCGGCAATAATGCCCGCGGCGGCGAGACTTCCGGCTGCTAGCGCAGCGCTCGCCGGGTAGATATGAGGCAGTTCGAATCCGTCGATCGGCGGGAGCAGTCCGAAGAGACGGGTGAACCCATAGGCCGCGCTCACGCCCACGGCTCCGCTGATCGAAGTAAGCATCAGGCCTTCGAGGAAGAACTGCAACAGAATGCTTCTCTGGGTGGCACCGAGAGCCTTGCGCAGGCCGATCTCACGCGTGCGCTCGGCGACTGAGACAAGCATGATGTTCACGACTCCCATAGCGCCTAGCGCGAGCGTTACCAAACCGACCGCGCCCAGGAACAAATCCATTGCATCGGAGATTTTGCCGACCATCTCAGCGGTTTGAATGGAGTCCCAATCGTCAAAGGCATCGGGCGTCTCCGGATCGAAGTTGTGGTTGCGGGCAATAATTCCGCGGACAGATTTCCTGGCGCGTTCGTGCAGCGGTCGCGTGACCGGCTGGTATGCCACATACTTGACCGCGTTCGCGTTGCCTTCTCCCTTCATGGGGAAATAGATGGCCATGGTGCTGTAGGGCATAACCAGCCGCATGTTCTGGTCATTGTTGTTGCCGTGGCCAATGCGCTGGATCGTTCCAACCACCTGGAAAGGCACGCCATTGATGAGGATTCGGCTGCCAACCGCCGGCCGCCCGGGAAACAGGATGCGGACGAATTCGCTGCCGATGACGCACACATTGTTGCGCTGCGTTTCGTCGGTCCAATTCAGCCAGCGTCCATGTTCTACGGGCTGGCGCCGGATGTCATAGAACTGGGGCTCGGAACCATCCACGTAGCCGTTGCTGCTGCCGTACTCGCTCACCAGGCGAAGGTCGCCACGGTAGATGACCGGAGCGGCATTCCGAACATAGGGCGAACTGCGGATGTCGAGATAGTCCTGATAGTTCAGATAGTACTGACGGGAGGAAAGCTGGCTGCCACCCAGCGCCGGGACGCGGCCGTTGTAACTCTGCATGTAGTCTTCGCCGAAGCTTTCCAGATTCTTCTCAGTTCCCGCGCGGAAACCTTCGCCTAGTCCGATCAGGAGGAGCAGAGATCCAACTCCCCACGCTATGCCGAACATGGTGAGGAAGGAGCGGAGCTTATGCGCCCACATGGCAGCGAGGACTTGCCCAAAGCTGTCGGCAAAACGGGTCACATGCTAAATGTTGCTTGGGATGATGTTGCGCTGTCGATGACAGGCGTCACATGACGGTGGGACAAGGTCAAGAGAGGAGCGGGAAAAACGAGGCGGATTGTCCGGCTACGGGGATTGTGAGGTGCTCACGAGATGTTCAGGCCCGTAAGCCGATCGTCTGACGCAGCTTGGTTCGAGTTTTGGGGGCAGATCTCTTCTTCGGGATGATCCTTGAAGTACTCCAGGCGACTCCGCGAAAACGCATATAATGCGCCGAACGCCAGCACCCAAATCAAGCTGAGCACGAGCCTGTCGGTGTTATACCGCAGCCAGATGGATTCGCCGACAATCTTGATGTCGGTGCTCCGGGTGCCGGCGGGATCCCACAAGACCTTTACTGGTTCATGCACCTGGTACCCATGGAGGAACCACTGAAATACCTCGCCGGTCGAATGCGTGCTGCGCGTGGAGACGATGCCATGGCAAGGCATGCTGCCAACTGCCCCTTCATAGATGATGCCAGTACGGCATTGCCCTGCTGGAATGGCGAATCCGACCTCGTACTCCACCCAGTACCGCGTTTGTCCGCTAATGGAACCAGCCCTGCGGGAGAAGTCGTTATCGTCTTGTTGCGTGGCAGATATGATTTCGCCATCCGCGACCGGCCAGGTTCTGCGCGCGTAGAGGTCAGCGCTCAGCGTCCAGACACGCTCAGTTAAGGCGAGGCATCCCACAACCAGGAAAATGCCGGCGACAAATTTCCACATGCGGGCGTTTCCCGAATTTGCGAAAAGTTCAGCGCTCACCAGGGTCCCTCAGCCGTTGTTTTGGAGTCACACACGCGGGCTGCACCATTTTGAGTCGCCACGTTCTCAGCGGGCAAGTATCGGAACGTTCCAACCTAAACCGACGTAACTTGGGCAATGGACTACCGAGTAGGCTTATACGCAATGACTCGAATGGCGGCCGAATTTTCGCAACTATGGGAGTAATGGAGCTTCGACTAATTAGCGAACTTTTCCCGCGACCGATGCGACCTGCATGACATGTTCGTCGAGCAAGATGAGGTCATAGCGAAATTCGATCTCGCCTGATTTCTCGGGTGTGAATGTGAAATCGTAAGTCTCACCGGGTGCGATCGTGAAGGATGCGGGGATCGCAACTGATTGCAGGGACCCGAGGTCGGCGCCATCTTTGGCGGTGGCGATCCACTCAATAGGTTTCCCGTCCTGAACTGCGGTTATCACGATCGAGTTGTTGGCAAGTATATCGATGAACCGGAAGCGATAGCGCATGCCAGCCCGAAGCTCGAGCGCGTCGGGGTTGGTTGTGCCGTTCAGCAGTAGCTTTCCGTCCTTGCGTTTGCCATTGCGCGCGAGCACGAATACCTTGTCGTTCTCCGGATGGAAGGTCGATCCCTCCGGCACCACGATGAGTGCACCATAGAGTCCGGAACTTAACTGAGAGAGGTCGTTCATGTGGGTGTGGTACATGAACGTTCCCGCGCGCGGCGGTGCGAACACGGCGTCAAATGACTTCCCGGGCTCGATCATGGGCGTGATTTCAGGGCCGTCGCCTCCCCATCCCGCGACGCCATCGTAGTAACTTTCGAGCTCGATTCCGTGCCAATGCACGGATGTGGCTTCGTCGAGGTGGTTCGTGATGTGGATCGCCACCGGTTCGTTGCGGGTGAGCACCAGGGTCGGCCCGGGACCACCGCTAGTCTGGGGCGGACGTCCGGCCTCGAGGACGGAGTAGGTATATTTCTTTGGATTCGACGTGTCCTTCGCGATCAGCAACTCGAGCTTGCGTTTTGCCTTAAGAGGTTTATGCGCAACAGGAGTGCCATTGCGCGATACGATTGTGATTCCGAGGACGAGGCCCGACATGTGTTTCAAGGATTCGGTATGTTGCCCGGGCTCGTGCATACCGTCGTGATGGAAGATGGATGTTTCCGGGGATGTGTGGGTCAGGATGTGACAATGAAAGATCCATCGGCCAGTGCGCTCTGGTTTCCACAGCGTTGTCATTGTGCCGCCGATCGCCATGAAATTGGTGGAAACATCCCGCACCTGCGACGGCGGAACCGGGTCGCTGTGCTCGGCATCGCCGGTGCTTACCACCCGGAAGTATGAGCCGTGCATGTGCATGGGATGCACATTGGCGGTCGGATTGAGCCACACCCAGCGTACTTCGCTGCCCAGCGGGTATTCCAGGCGCTCGGTGTACGGCCAGGACTTTCCGTTAATCACTGGAACATCGAGCGATTCCTGCGCAAGGCGGCGGTCGCGCCAGGTTCCAATGACAAATACGCGATCCGGAACAGCCGTGCCCGGTGAATCCACCATGAACGCGCCGTGCAACTGGCTGTCTTCTTTGTACGGCCTGCCTGCGAGCGTGTCACCTCCGGCAGTTGCCCAATAGTAGTAAGCGCCGGGTGTGCCCGTGGAAAACGTCAACTCGCGAGTCGCGCCGCTAGTCACCTCGAAAGTGTCGTCATTGTTTCCAGGACGCGAATGCAAGCCGTGGATCAGGACATCCCTGTCGATCAGGTTGTGAATGGTGGCGTGGATTTTGGTGTCCTGGGGCACACGAATGATGGGTCCGGGAATTTGCAGTTGCTTGCCGCGCTCTCCGAAAGCGAACACCTGCAGGCTCGGCCCCGATTCTTCCTCCGGATAAAATGCGCCTTCGCGAATCTCCAGTTCCACGGTGAGGACGCCGTCCGACAAAATCCCAGCCGGATGCTGATTGGTATTTGCTGCAATGCGAGGCAACGAGCGGCTATCGACGGCGACTGCCTCGCCGCGCAAAACACCGAGAAACCCTGGCGCGCAGGCGATAAGGAGATGCACCAGGATATTGGAGATACTCAGTTGGACCTTCACCGGAACGGTATTATCCCTCAGCTTCCGGCGAATGCCTATGTTCATTTCCGGGTGAACTTCT
>JBPYEW010000044.1:0-6039 GCA_051984555.1 Terriglobales bacterium
CCGCATTCGCCCAGAATGCCCGGGAAGACCTCTCCGCGCAGGAGAGCAAAATTCTTATCCTCGAGCACCTCTGGAATGAGGCCCAGGTAGGACGCGATGCGAATGCGCTCCAAGGCATGATCAGCGACCGCTTCGTGAACACCGAGTGGGACGGCACGATCACGACGCGGGACAAATTTCTAGCAGATATCCGCGATCCGCAGTTCAAGCCGGCAGCGCTCAACATCCAGGATGTGCACGTCATGTCGTATCGCGACACGGCGGTCGTGATAGGCACATATCACGCTAAAGGCACGTACGAGGGAAAGCCCTATGACCACGTGGGCCGATTCACCGATACCTGGGTTTACCAGTCGGGTAAGTGGGAGTGCGTCGCCAGCCACACCAGCCTGATGAAGAAATAGAGCAAGGTGCGCCTGGAACGTGTCGTGCTCAGTATGTCTTGCCCGCGACCGCGGGCTTAATTTTTCGAACTTCAACCAGCACGGAAATCGCGAATGTCTTCGCCCGGCTTGAATAGCGGCGCGTGGCCGCTGCCCTTGGCCTCGATGATGCGTCCGTAGATCTGCTCGACGTCCGCTTTCGACCAACCCACGCTGGAGATCTCGATCTCTCCATCCTGTCCGATCCAGAAGAGAGTAGGAACGTTCGTCAGACCGTACGCGCTCGAAACCTGGTAGCTGGTTTTTGCGTCATCGATCAGAACGGGATAAGTTCCGCCGAACTCGCCGAGGAATATTTTTGTGTCGCGAGCGTTGTCCTGCGATATACCGACGATGGTCACATTGGAGTCGCCTGCCGACTCATAGATCCGCTCCACGAAAGGCGCTGTGTACTGGCAAACGGGGCACGAAATCTTAAAGAAGAACACGACCACCGGGCCGCGCGCCAACGCGTCCTTGAGATGAAATGGCTTACCATCCGTGGTAGTCAATGAGAAATCCGGAGCCAACGTTCCTGCCGACAATGCAGCCATCTTCCCTCTTCCTCCGAAAAGCTTACGCAGCAGATTCACAGATCACTCATTTAGATGATGTTTGCCCGGCGCAGGATTTTCTTAGTAAGACCGGTCAAAGGCAGTGTTCCCAGCCGCGACTTGGCAATCCATTTCGCCTGAGCTGAATCGCCGGGACTGCCGGAAGTGACACGAACCACATAGTCGGTCACAGTGATCGAGTGCCGGAGCGTGAATTCGATGGGGTGTTCGCCGTTTGGTGAAATCACTTCGGGAAGTTCCCACATGCCTGCCATAAGAGAAACATTCCCAGGCCTCTGGACCAGGAGAATGCTCCCATTCTGGTGATTAAGCGCATACAGGACTTCGCGCCGCAAACGCTGAGGCTTGGGCTCCGACGGCAACGGTCCCCGCGTGGCGCACATCGAGACAAGTGGACAGGTCAGGCATTTCGGCTCACCGGGAACACAAACTGTCGCGCCGAGTTCCATCACAGCCTGGTTGAAATCACCGGGACGTGCGCGGCTAAGCAGTTCTTCCGCCGACTGCCATGCTTCCTCACCGATGACGTTCTTGCCAGCCAATCGTGAGAGCACGCGTTCGACGTTGCCATCGACAACCGCAACCGGTTCCTCAAAAGCAATGCTGGCGATGGCAGCGGAGGTGTATCGGCCGACGCCCGGAAGATCGCGCAGGGCTTTGGCTGTGTGCGGAAAGGCTCCTGCGTAGTCGTTCACAATCTTGCTTGCCGCCTGGTGCAGCATGCGTGCGCGACGGTAATAACCAAGGCCGCTCCACGCCGCGAGAACAGAATCGAGCCGGGCACGGGCGAGTGCCTGCACGTCGGGGAACTTCTTCAGAAAGCGGTGGTAGTACTCGATGACGGCAGCAACACGCGTTTGCTGCAGCATGATCTCCGATATCCAGACCCGGTACGGATCGCGGTTTTCCCGCCAGGGCAGAGCGCGCTTGTGAGAGTCATACCACGCTAGTAGGCGTCGCCGGAGCAGACTGCGCTGCCTTGAATCGTGTGATCGTAGGGAGTTGCTTGGCACGACGGAGAGAATACGTTACGAGACTTGCCAGATCGTGTCCAGCACGGTTCCGTCCACCCATTTCACCACTGCGACGGGACGCTCGCCGAGTTTGGGCTTGGCCGGCTTGCCGCCGCAGATTCGCTCGACTTCCGCCTTGATGTCCTGAATAGGCCGGATCGGCAGTTTGGAGCCCTTGGTGGCATCGATCAGGTCCTGCCGTCGAGGATTAATCGCGATGCCACGCTCGGTCACAACGACGTCGATCAGTTCGCCGGGGCCGGTCAGCGTGGTGACTTCGTCGACAATCACCGGGATACGGTCGCGGAAGCTGGGCACGGCAAGAATGGTACAGCCGGCATCGAGACAATTTTGCCAGCCTCCGATGCCATGTAACAGTCGTCCATCAGAGTGGGTCACCACGTTGCCGTTGAAGTTGACGTCCACTTCGGTGGCGCCGAGGACCACGGCGTCGACCATCGAAGCGAAGTTTCCCTTGCCATGATAGTTGTACGACGTGAAGGGTGAAGTAGCGACGTGCCGCGGGTCGACGGCCATCGAACGAACGCCGTCGAGATCGAAAGTCTGGCCATCGAGGATATAGTCCGCCAAGCCTTCTTGCAGGAGTTCGACAAGGTACTTCGTCGATCCGCCGCGCACAAACCGCGCTTTCACGCCGGCCTGCATCATCATCTCTTTCAGGTATTCGACGAAGGCGAGGGCGATTCCGCCGGATCCAGCCTGAAAGGAGAAGCCGTTCTTCATGATCCCGGCGTCGCGTAAGAACTGGGCCACGAACTTCGCAATCCGCAACCGGTCGGGAGAGCGCGTGATCTGGGTCGTGCCGGAAACTATCTTTGATGGATCACCGATGGAATCGACCTGCACGACGTAGTCGACATTGTTACCCTGGATCTGCCAGGGGATGCACGGAAACGGAACGAGATTGTCGGTCACCACGATGACCTGGTCGGCATACATCGAGTCGGCGAGCGCGAATCCGAGAGAGCCGCAGGCCGATTTACCATGCGATCCATCCGCGTTGCCGAACTGATCGGCTGTAGGGGCAGCGATCACCGCGATGTCAATGTGGACTTCGCCATCCTGGATCGCCTGCCAGCGTCCCCCATGAGAGCGCAGCACGCCCATCCCGCGCATCTTGCCCTGGGTACAGAAGTCGCCAAGCGGGCCATTCATGCTGCCTTCGATGTGGTCGATGATCCCGTTCTCCATGAGGTCGATTGCACCTTTTTGAGAGGGGAATGACGCGCTGGGAAACCACATGAGATCTTTTGCCGAAAGGCGGCGGGCAGCCTCCAGCGCCATCATGGCGACCGAATCGCCATCGCGGAGGTGGTGATGGCTGGAGATCACCATGCCATCGCGCAGACCGCATTTCTTCAGAGCCGTTTCCAGATCAGGAACGCGCTTGTCGCCGGTATCGGGATAGCTGGCGGCGGATCGAATGGGGGGCGCAGCTTTCTTGCCCCGCGGCTGGAATTTCCCGACACCAATGTAGGGAATCTGGGGACGTCCGTTCACCATGGCGGGCACCATACGCCCAGCGGCATTCAGTGCGAGTTCGACCTTAATCATCCCCGTCCCTTTACTTGCCACTGCATCACCTTTCGTACGGGCCAGAACGCCCGTACCTCCATGATCTTCAGGACTATGCCGAGGCCGCTTTGGTAACCAATCCCATGGACTGCGCCCGCGCAATCAACTGCAACGCGCGCTGTACGACCGGCGGGTCAATCATCTTGGAACCGAGGCTGACCACGCCAATTCCCTTCTGCTGGGCCTCGTTATAGGCCGCCACAATTTTCAGTGCTTTCTCGATTTCATTCTGCGTTGGCGCAAAAGCCTGGTGAATGACTGGAATCTGCAATGGATGAATGCAACCCATCCCTTCGAATCCGAGGGCTCGCGAGTTCAAGCCCCATACACGGAGTCCGTCCATATCCCCGACGTCGCCGAAGACCGAATCGATCGCCTGCACTCCCGCCGCCCGCGCCGCGTTCACGATACGCTCGCGCGCGTACAGCGATTCAGTTCCGATCGACGTCTTCACCACGCCGAGATCGGCGGTGTAGTCTTCCAACCCGATTGTCAGTGCTACAACCTGATTGCTCACGCTGGCGATCTTGTAAGCATTCTCAATGCCCAGCGCCGATTCCAGGATGGGCATCAGCCAGACATCCCGTTCCAGCTTGTTCTTCGTCTTGATCTGCTGGATGTGGTTCGCGACTTCCATGACCTGATCGGGACGCTCGACCTTGGGAATCAAGATAAGGTCGGGGCACTCCGGAACAATTGCGTCGAGGTCCTGCAGGCCCATTGGCAATTGATTGATCCTGACCATCCGCTCACAGGGGGCAAAGTCGACCGAGCGAAGCGCATTCCGGACGACCAGGCGTGCCGCATCTTTTTCGCTCGGATGAACGGAGTCTTCCAGGTCGAGGATGATGGCGTCAGGACCGTGCAGCGACGCATTCACAAAATACCTGGGCTCGCCGCCCGGAAGGTATAAGCGCGAACGCCGTAGACGGTCGCGGGCGGAAGCGGGAGGAATGGACAGTTTCTCCGGGAGAGCGTTGAGGTCCTTGCCGAGTCCCACACGGTGGACAGCAGCTTCCATGCGGGCGGCGAGAACGAACGGCAGCGCACCTTCATCGCGGATGAGAACCTGGGCATGCTGCACATCGAGATGATTCAGCACGTCCTCGGCCTGTGCCTTAATGGCATCGCCGTAATAGGGCTTAACTCGCGATTCGAGGACAATATCGATGCCACCGCGGTCGCGAGGCTCGATCCACACGTGCGCATCGGAGCGGACGTCTTTGCCGAAATGTCCCGCTTCGCCGGTGCGTTTTGTTTCTGGCATAGTCGTCAGTCCCGGTGTGACGGGCGAGAACCCGCCTGTCTACAACTTTATTCTCGTACGGCGAGACGCCCGTATCTCCACAAACGCAATTACAGCTTAGCCAGGATCGCATCGGTCATGTGGACCGTGCTGGCGGCTCCCTGGCTGATCGAGCGTGCTCCTCCCGGAATACGCATCATATCGTAGGTTCTTACCTTTCCCTCCTTAACTACTGCGGCTACCGCGCGGCGGATGCGTTCCGCCATCGCATGCTCGCCCACGTGGTCCACCATCATGGCGGCCGAGAGAATCATGGCGATAGGATTGACGATGGGCGGGTTCAGTTCGGCATATTTCGGCGCAGAACCGTGAGTCGGCTCGAAAACTGCGACTTCGTCACCAATGTTGCCGGAGGCCGCAAACCCCAACCCGCCCACTAGTCCCGCGAAGGCGTCAGAGAGGATGTCACCGAACAGGTTCGAGGCCACGATGACGTTGTAGTCCTCGGGATTTTTGTTCAGCCACATAAGCTGCGCATCGATGTTCGTGGACCAGAGCTGGATGTTCGGGAAGTTCTTCTGAACTTCCTTGGCGGTCTCCTCCATCATGCCGGAGGTCTCGCGGACGACATTCGGCTTCTCGCAAATCGTGACCGCCTTGAAGCCTTTTCGCTTGGCGTACTCGAAAGCTGCCGTGCAGATGCGGCGAGCGGCATTGCGAGTGATAATCCGCACGCTGACCGCGAGGTCCTGCCCGGCCACCTGCGAAAACGCCTTGAATTTCGCGTGCGAGTTCAATCCCGCCCGAACGACTTCGGGAGGATTGGTCCACTCGATGCCGCAATACATGCCTTCCGTGTTCTGACGAAAAACCGTGGAATCGATCTGCGGCTCATCAAAGTCGCCGTCGACGCGCTTGCGAATGTAATTCAACGGATTGCCGGCGAAGCCGATGCAGGGCCGCTGGCAGATATCGAGATTGAACCGCTGCCGCATGGTGACGATCGGGCTGTAATACGTGTAGCCCTTGCCGCGCAGCTTGGGATCGAGTTCGGCATCGGCTTCTTTCTTCGGCTTGGAAGTGATGGCGCCGAAAAGGCCGAGCTTATGCTTTGCCAGCAGGTCGATGGTGCGGTCAGGCAACGCGTTCCCTTCCTTGCACCAGAAGTCCCAGCCAATGTCCGCGTG
>JBPYEW010000045.1:0-4281 GCA_051984555.1 Terriglobales bacterium
GAGCAAATGGAGTGGTTGGACCGGCAGGTGCCTTCGCGACGGCGACGAGGTGACGCGAGCAATTAGCTGCTACTAGGCACGGCTACGCTGCAACCCGCGAAGCCGCGATGACGGCATTTCGTCAAGAGCCGGCGGCGGGAGTGATCCGCGCCGTCTAATCACAGGAGAAGCAAGATGCGCGCTTATCTTGCTGCACTCATGATCATTGTGGTGTCGACTCTCGCTCTGCAAGGGCGCTCCGCGCGCGCGGCTGGACCCACCGCTGCCGGGCTTTGGGAACAGGTCAGCAAATCCACTGGGAAGCCCGACGCATGGTTTGTTGTTTCAGAACGCGACAGCCTCTATGAGGCTACCCTCGTAAAGATACTCACAAAATCCAGCGCGCGGCCAAATCGGCTCTGCACAGAATGTTCCGGCGACCAAAGAAACGCGCCGTGGCTGGGTTTGACCGTTGTCAAGGGGATGGAACGGAATGGGTTGGATTACGACAATGGGACAATCCTCGATCCCCGTGACGGGTCACAGTATTACGGACGAATGCGGCTCAGCCCCGACGGTCAATCGCTTACCGTCCGGGGCTATCTCGGTATAGATCCGCTCGGAGGAGATGAAACGTGGAGACGCCTGCCGAACGCAGCATTCAATGAACTCGATCCCGCGCTGGCCGCTGGCCACGTGCCAACCTTGACAGCGGAGAGTGGTGTAACGTCGCCAAAGTCGGACCATGCCAAGAGTCGGTGACTGTTCTCCCTGATCATGACCCTCAGCGCATGTCGGTTTCTGCTTCACGTAGTTGCGTCTCTGCGGGCGATGTCTCGCTCCGAAACCGAGCGAAACGACGCGTTACCTCGCCAGCCTGTCGCTTCGGCTGCCCCGGCATAGTCAGTGAAAATCTGCATCGCAAGCCGGTTGGCTCGAACTGGCAATCGACGCTGCCCTGAAACTGCTTCACGCCAGATCGGAGAAGTTTACTCCCGAACCCTTCGCGTGTGGGCGCCGCCGCTGGTTGTGGGCCGCCGCTTTCGACCCACTCTAAGGCAAGTCGGCCAGCAATATTGCTCCAAGAGATGCCAACTCGACCGGAAGGGGTCGAAAGTGCGCCATATTTCACCGCGTTGGTGGTGAGCTCATGAACGATCAGTGCCAGTAAGACCGCAATGGCATAAGGACAATCAACGTCATCGCCACGCAATTGAAAGCGGGGGAGACCGTATGGCGCAAATTCGTGAGCGAGAATTTCTCGTAAGGATGCACTTTGCCACTCGGACTTGACGAGAAGATCATTGGTTGCACCCAAAGCTGCGAGGCGAGCGCTGACTTCTTCGAGGAGATGTCCATGATCTCGTAAAGATTGACCGACGATGGATTGTACCCCCGTCAAAATGTTTTTGATCCGATGAACTAGCTCCAGGTTGAGAATTTGCCGCATGTCTTCTTCCCTGCGGAGGCGCTGCAAGAGACCTCGATAGCTTTCCGCGGCCCAAATGATGATTACAGAGGAAGTGCCATACAGAACGAGGCTGACCAGCTGCTCGAGCCTGAATGCGGCAATGGCCCAATCCGCCGGCACGAACAAGCAGTAGGCGGCAACTCCTCCCAATCCAGCGGCCAAGGCACCGGCCTCCGCTCCGCCGACCAGTGCAGAGACTAACGTAGCGGAGTAATAGGGAGCAAAGACTGCGCTGTCAGGACTGATAAGCCCGAGCCCTACGCGAACGGCGGTTGCGACCCCAACGCACGCGACAGCGAAAAATAATGCCGGTGCCGAGCGGGGACGCAGCCCCGAATGCCATATCGAACACCACCGGTTCGAGGTCCATCCAAACATTGGACCCTCCCCCATTTGCCTCAACGAACGTCAGAAGTGACTCGTCGGTCGCCCGGCACGGCAACGGCACAAAGACTTTCCCCGGCCTCAATGCGTTTCTGGCCGAGCGCTGCAAGCTAGCGAAGCACTACACGGTTGCCGAATTAATTTTTCGCAATGAGTCGCAAAGGCAACTGAATTCACAGCTCTTCGCCGAAAAATGGACTCAAACATTAAAGAACGGAACTGGCCGAGCTCCTGGGCATTTCTCAAAGAACAGCGATGCCCGGATGCCTTATGCTGAATTTTCAGCACGGAAGGCGCCTCCAATAGTCTACCCCGGCTTGCGGCACCTACCCGTGAAGCCTGGATCAAGCTGCACGACTGTCCCCGTCCGCTCCAGGGACTTGCAGGCAGCCCCCAAGCACCGAAATTGACGGTTTACATGAGCAGAGCGAATGAGTTCAGGGATAGAGGAACGAAGGACTGATCATCGTCCATCCGAGGGGGCGATCACGATCCTTCAGGCCCTCCTCATCGCGCTTGTCATTCGCAGCTTTCTGTTCCAGCCGTTCAATATCCCTTCCGGTTCGATGGAGCCAACGCTCCTCGTCGGTGACTATCTGTTCGTTTCAAAATTCAGTTACGGCTTTAGCCGCTACTCTCTGCCGTTTTCGCCGCCCCTATTTTGGGGCCGCGTTCTCGGCGCCTGGCCCAATCGCGGAGACATCGTCGTCTTTCGCCGTGGGTCGGATGATTTCATCAAGCGCGTGATCGGATTGCCGGGCGATCGTATCCAGCTCATTGGTGGCATCATTTTCATCAATGGAACGCCGGTGGAGCGCCACCGAATTGAGGATTTTGTCGGCCGCGATCCTTGTCGACCTGCACCTCCCGACAGCACGCCCGTTCGAGTAATGCAGTGGCAGGAGACGCTTCCTAACGGAGTGTCGTATCGTACCCTGCAATGCTCCTCGCACGCCGCTTTTCCTGACGATACGGGCATTTACATCGTACCACCGGGGCACTTTTTCATGATGGGAGACAACCGGGAGAATTCCGAAGACAGCCGATTCCGGGACGTAGGCTTTGTGCCCTTCGAGAACCTCATTGGGCGAGCTCAACTCATTTTCTTCTCGATCGGCGAGGGGGACTCGGCCTGGCAGGTATGGTCCTGGCCATGGTCGGTACGGTGGCACAGGTTTTTCGCACTCGTGCGGTGATGGAGCGGCAACGAATTGATCAGATGCAACGGCGTTGCAGCTCGAGGGATCATGAGTCTTGCAGCTTGGTGAGGTCGTGGTCATGGCAGGAAAGAACCAATAGCCGGCCACACCGATCACCATCAGATAAACGAGGAGGATGAAGGTCTATCCCATATTGTGGCGGATGGCCGCACCTTCGTCGCGCACGAATCTGGTTGTCGACACGCCGACACTTGCGGTCTGCGGAGCAACCGACTTGCCGATCTCGGCACCGACCGAGTTAAGCGTCGGAAGGAGAAGCGGCGGGAATCCGAGAATCTGACCGACGAGCGCCTGGAACTTGCCGAACATGGCGTTGGTCGAGGTGTTGCTTCCAGACAGGGCCACACCGATCCATCCGAGAATGGGCGACGATCGATGTGATCGCACCTCTCTGCAATGGTATGCTTCGCAAGACCCCCCTTAAAAACTCGAGCTCCCATGGTCAGTTTGCCGACCATCCGTTCCAACTCAGCGATCTTGATCTCGTACGCCGACAGACGCGGCCTCGGAATGAAGTCAGGCTCGTACTCGCCAGCTTGGTACTTGGCGACCCAGATGCGGATTAGATTTCGAGCAACTTCAACCTTGCACCCCAGTGCATTGAGTGATGCACCGGCCAGATATCCCGGGCAACCTGGCGACATGGGCCTTCCCTCCAAAGCCCATCCAGCGGGCTGTCCGTTCCCTGGGGTGCACTGCAACGCGTTTGAAAATTCCCGGTTTCGTTGCGTAGGGGATTCGGCTGGAAGCCATTGAATTCACTCGCTGACTGGACGTCGAAATCGCAACGGAGCACCGGATTGAGTAAATTCGCAGCTGACTGCATCGTCAGCCAGCCAGTGCCGTCTCTGGGGGCCATGTCCCGCTCGGAAAAATTCGCGCGACATTCCGAACCCGACGCCCCAAATTTCGGTTATCCGCCGCAGAACGTTGAAGCGGTTGCAAGTGAGTGAGCCGGGCTCCTGTTTAACCTCGTCCATGCGAGGCAGAAACGATGTAGAAGGGCAAGAGATATGCACCGTATCGTTGTGGTAGGTGGCGGGGTCGCTGGGATTGTCACAGCAACCCACCTGAGCCGGCGGCTGACGCGCAGCAAGTTAGCCGACATTTTGCTCGTCGATCACAACCTCGCCCATGTCTGGAAACCTATGCTGCATACTTTCGCAGCGGGAACTGCCAACTACACCAACGAGAACATTAGTTTCATCTCTCATGCGAAGCGGAACC
>JBPYEW010000046.1:0-4176 GCA_051984555.1 Terriglobales bacterium
AGCCGCCGCAGTCGCGCCGACTTGATTTGGATAATGGAAGAGCAGGTCGGTTACACCAGCTCCGAGTCCATTCAGCGTGATGAACGGACCGTTGGTACTTGTAACCAGCAGCGTGGGTGCAATCGCGGTTGTAGCCGGATTAATTCCTGAAACATCGAAAGGCCCTTCGATGGTTCCGCAAAGCACCACGCCCGCAGGTACGACAAAGGCGGTCGTGGTGTAGTAGCGGGCCACGCTGAAGACCACGGCTCCCCCGCCTGCCGCACCGGCGGCGCTAATCGCGCTTTGAATCGCTGTGGAGTCATCGGTGTGCCCGTCTCCCTTCGCTCCAAATGCGCTGACAGGGGTACCGGTACAGGCGGCTTGCGCAAGGGTTGCCGAAGCTAGGGCCAGAATCAATGGGAGAACCACCGAGATCTTCAACGCTTTCCTCCTTACAAGAGCTTTCTCAAACTCGGGGGGCCGCGGATGCACGTGCCGGCCTCTCACTGGTGTTCAGCCGCAGGTGTTGAACTATGGAGTATAGAAACGAAATCTACCGCTGCAGATTTTCGCATCCGCGTTCCGCACAGATGTCACCGCAACAAAGGGGTGCGGCGCGGGGCCTCCGCCTTGTGGACGACTCCCGCCGCTACCAGTTTTCGACAATGCGGCATGCGAGGCATGAGGCGCGATGCGATGTTAGGCGCAGTGGTACGGCAAGTCAAATGAAGGCTGAGAGAAGGGAAAGAGACGGTCCCATAGGGACTCGTAACGAGATGGCAAACATTTGAAAATCATGTTTGGAGTGGGATAACAAAGGTAATGGCGGAAAGAGTGGGACTCGAACCTGGCTTATATCGTGTTTCAATAACATAGAGACCGCAGCGGGCACTGTAAAAGCGATGGAAGGCAGTGGTAAGCAGTGCTAACGGATCACAAAGGGATCACGACTCAGTGATTGCCTGAAACCGCCAACGAAGAAGACCCGAACATTGATGTTCTGTGCCGACGCGTGCAGGCCCAACGCCGCCTCAACTCGGCGCCGGATTGGTCCAGATCACATCTATTCGCCCGGCGTTGTCAGCTCCGACCCTTGCGGACTTGCGAAGTAACGGCGCTGGAAGTGGGGAGCCAGATTAATTCACGCAATTCGCGTCGAATATAAACTGCGGCTTACAGCTCGCGAATTGCAGTCACGGGGTTCCGGAGCATCGCTCGATGGGCCGGAAAGTAGCATGCTAGAAAAGACATTGCTCCCAGAAGCGTGACGACGGAGACCATGGTGACGGGATCGTTGGCGCCGATTCCGTACAACAGCCGAACGATAATGCGCGTCAGTCCCAACGCAAACACCAATCCCAGGGCCAGCCCGATGCCTGTGAGCCACACTCCCTGCGACAGCACGAGTCGCAGCACATCGACGCGCGAAGCGCCCAAAGCCATTCGTACTCCGATCTCGTGGGTTCGCATTTGGGTTCGGTACGCCACGACTCCGTAGATCCCGGTTACTGCAAGAACCAGCCCGATCAGCGCGAACATTCCCGCCAGGGTGCTCTGTATGACGGCGAAGCTGCTCGCTATCTGGGTACTCTCCCGCATGGAGCGCACATCGAAAACCGGCAGCCGTGTATCGATTTCGCGGATGGCGTTTTCCACCGCCGGCGCCAAGTCGACCGGATTTCCCTCGGTCTTCACCTGCACGATCGTCTCGTACCCCGCCTGGAAAAAGCTCATATACACCATAGGCTCCGGTGACTCATTCACGAACATATGTGTCGAATTTCTCGCGACGCCGACAACCGTGAAAAGTCTGCCCCAGATCCTGAGATTCTTTCCCAGCGGATCCTGCCCTGGCCAGTAGCGCCTCGCCGCAGTCTGATCCACGATGAGTACCCTCGGGGAGTTTTCATCGTCATCCGGTGTAAACTCGCGCCCTTCCAGAATGGGTATCTGGAGGGATTCGAAATACCGTGGGGCCACCTCGGCGTGGTACACCTGCAAAGATTCATGGGGATGTGGCACATATCCTTCCGGATACGCATCCTCGCCCTTGTGGCCCAGGGTCATCGGAATCCAGTCCGTAAGAGACGCAACCTTCACGCCGGGCAATGCTGACACGCGATCAAGTATCTTGTGACGGATCACCTGTTCCTCGCCGTGGCTGTAGCCGGCAATATTCAGCCCCACGGACGCAGTGAGAATGTGGTCCTGCTCAAATCCGGGATTCGCGGCGGCGAGATTCCGCAGTGTCCGTAGAAATAACCCGGAGCACAACAGCAGAGGAAGTGAAAGCGCGATTTGCGCCACCACCAACCCGCTGAGCAATTTCCGGTTGCGTGAGCCGCCGGAGATATTTGCAGACTCTGCCTTGAGAACCTCAACTGCCGGCGCATGGGAAGAGCGCCAGGCGGGCAGCGCACCGCACAGCATGCCGGCCAACAAAGAAGCCACTGCAATCCCGATGACCACCTTATGGTCCATGCTCCCGTTCAGTATGCCGGGGTTCGAGTTCGCCGGAAAGAACCATGCGAATGTCTTCGATGTCCACGATGTCAACACCAGGGCCACGGCTCCTGCGACGATGGAAAGCACCGCGCCCTCCAGCACCATCTGCCGCACCAGTTGCATGCGATTCGCCCCGAGCGACTGCCGGATCGCAAGCTCGCGCCGCCGGGATACAAACCGGACCAGCGTGAGCGTAGCCACGTTCGCGCAGGTCAGCAACAGCACGACAGCGGCGAAGGCCAGCAGAATGGGCAGCGTCGCCGCCATGTATCCGTTGGCGCCGAATGGTGAGCGCCACATGGGATCGAGCGTGATCCGGTTCTCGCCCAGATGATCGTCCGGAAACGCCGCGACAATAGTGTGCATCACGGTGTCGAGGTCCTGGGCTGCCTGGCCACGGCTCACGCCGGGCCGCAATCTTCCGATTACGTTCAGCCAGACCGCACCACCACTGCGATGCGTCATCCGCCACTCATCCGTCCCGAGGGGGTCGAGCGTTACCCATAGATCTTCACGGATTCCGGGCATTGCTCCGACAACCCCCTCCGGCGCCACGCCGATCACCGTCACGGGATGCCGAGAGATCTCGATCGACTTGCCCACAATTGCCGGGTCTTCGGCATAACGCGTCTTCCAAAGCGAATAACTCAGGACCACGCTGGGAATGGCTGGACGCGTCTCTTCTTCAGACAGAAAGAAACGCCCCAGCATCGGCTTGATGCCGAGCACGTCGAAATAGTTCGCCGACACGTTTGCAATATAGACACGCTCCGGCTGTGCGCCGCCCGTCAGCGTGATCCAATCGTGATGATAGGCAAGTATTCCGGCGAAGGTATGGTTCTGCTCGCGCAGATCGCGATAGTCGAGATACGAGAAGGGCGGAGTCGGAGAGAAGTTCCGTTCTCCACGCTGCAGGCTTACAAGTTCGCCCGTGTCCCGCGCGCCAGGAATGGGACGCAACATTGTGCCGTCGATCCAACTGAATACCGTACTGTTGGCGCAAATAGCTACTGCCAGCATCGCCGTCGCAGTGATCGCAAAACCGGGGTTCTTACGCAGCTGCCGCAAGGCATAACGAACATCCCGTCCCAATTGTTCAAACCGGCCTCCGCCCCACATCTGGCGCGTCACATCCTGCACCAGAGCAATGTTTCCAAACTCCCGGGTTGCCGCTTGTCGCGCCGTCTCTTCCGTCTCGCCCCGCGCCACTCGATCTGCAATTGCCATCTGCAGGTGGGCATCGATCTCTTCCCGCAATTCGCGGTTTCGCCGCTGAAAACCGAAGTTCGAAAACCACTTCACGACTCACTCTCCTCCGGCTTGACGTACATGACCGACCCAATCGCTTCGACAATCCGCTCCCATCGGCCCAGATCCGACGCCAACTGCTTTTTCCCCTTGGCCGTGATTCGGTAATATCGGGCTTTTTGCTTGCTCTCTGACTGCTTCCATTCAGACTGCACCCAGCCCTGACGCTCCAATCGATGGAGAGCCGGATACAGTGATCCGGTCTCCACCTGAAGCACATCTCCGGATTGCAAACGCAAAGCCTGGACAATGCCATATCCATGCTGCGGTCCCCATTGCAGCGTCTGAAGAATGAGCATGTCGAGTGTCCCCTGCAGCAGCTCAATCCGGTTTTTATACTGCTCTTTCTCGCTCATGGATGTAGACACTCTACTCGCATGG
>JBPYEW010000047.1:0-14274 GCA_051984555.1 Terriglobales bacterium
GTGCCACGGCAACGGAAGCTGCGCCGCGCCCACCCAAGATCTCTCCGAAAGCAAGGCGGCTTGCCGTCGAACGTGGCATCGACGTGAGCCGCTTACGAGGTTCGGGACCAGATGGAGAGATTCTAGCTTCCGATATTCCTGCCCCGGCACACCCTCAGCCAACATCCGCCAGCGAGGGCTTGACCCCGATCGCGCGCTTAATGGCCCAGCGCACTACAGAGGCTTGGACTACGGTTCCGCATTTCTATTTGGTACGAGATGTCGATGCCTCCGCACTGATTGAGACACGGGATCGACTTTCGCTGAAAGTCGAGAACACTGATGCCCCGAAGCTCACACACACCGATCTCCTGGTCGCGCTCCTGGCGCGAGTTCTGGCGAAACATCCCCGACTGAACGCTAGTTGGGTGGATAATCACGTCCAGGCAAACGCCGATATCAACATTGCCATCGCCATTGCCGCCGACGATGGTGTCGTTGCTCCCGTGGTCCATAGAGCTAACGCAGCAACTCCCGGCGAAATTGCGCTCCGCCGCCGCGAACTGGTTGATAAATCCCGCAGTGGGAAGCTTCGGCCTCAGGACCTTGCTGGAGGAACATTCACAATCAGTAATCTCGGAATGTTTGGAGTCGATGCCTTCAACGCGATCGTAACCCCGCCGCAAGCGGCGGTTCTTGCGGTGGGACGAATCGCCGATCGGGTGGTCGCGATCAATGGCCAGCCCACCGTAAAACCCATCGTCACGCTCACACTATCTTGTGATCATCGTGTTGTCGATGGCGCCCGTGCCGCCGCATTCTTACAGGATATCGTCGGTGCGATTTGCGCACCTGCCACATGGGGCAGCTAAAGGCCACGCGAGTCGCGGCGAACCGGTCCGAAGCGGAGCGGACCAGTCACGGACGAGGTAAAGCCTGTCACATTTGATGCGCAGGTCGAACGGTGTCCTGAACCAGCCGAATGAGATCACATTGCAGCCCTCTTTACGCGCGAGTGCGAATGTAACTGACTGAGATTGCGTCGGATGGCGCAGCAGAAGAGAATTGCTGAACCGTTATACGGGCTAACACCTGTATCGAGGGTTCGAATCCCTCCCTCTCCGCCAGTAGATTCAACTCGTTAGCCTCCACGCACACCACCCCGTGCTCCGAGATTCAAGCGTCTCAAGCTCATGAGGAAATGTGAATTGGGACGGACTTGGATCTGCGGAAACATCCGCAAAGAGTCAGCACCCCAAACGCCGCTACGAGTAACATCAGCGGCTCGATCGGGTAGCGGAATCTCGCGAATGTATGTGAGATGTAATAGGTCAATGGGTAGACTGCGACAACAATGAAGAATGGCATCGCGACGTGCGGTTCACGACGGAAGCCGCGAACGAAGCCGATTAAGGTAAGCAGAGCAATCAGAATCGTCGCCGGACGTAAGTATTCTGGTGCCGTCCAGAACGGCAAGATTCGCCGAAGCGCATCCACAACGAATTTTCCCCGATTCGTCCTGATGTACGTTGACAACCGGTCCCTCATGACATCCGAGTAAGCCGCCTCTCCAATCCTTTGGTATTCGCCGCTTGTGCCTCGAGGGTGTAGAGAAAAGCCTGCGTTGCCAAAGTAGACTTCAGCTGCTGCGTTGCTCCGGATCAAAAAGATTTTGTGGAAGATTCTTTCGTTTCGAATCGTCCATGGCAAGACCACGCCAGCAAACGTCACGACCATTGCTAATATCGGCTTCCACTTTGACCTGTCGCGACATGCGTAATAGAGGACGAGAAAGGGAAACGGCGCCAGCAGTGCCGGGTTCACCAAGGCGGCTACACCCCATGACAGCCCGGCATGCACGCCGTTGCGCCTGCCCTTATCCTCGGTGAGGATGACGGTGCGGTACATGGCATAAGTAAGGAGAAAAGCCGAAAGGCACGTTTCCCAGATCAACCATGCCATGAGAGCCGCGTAAGGAGAGAGTGCCCAAGTCCATGCTGCAATTAACCCCGGAGTCTTGCCGAAGGTTCTTTGGCCTAACCGAAGAATTAGCACGGATGTGATCGCCGAGAACAAACCATTCAACAACACCACGACTTCCGCCGATTTCGCCGTAAAGATTCCAAAAATGCGAAACACCAAAAAAACCAAGAAAGGGTACCCCGGCGCTACCCATGCGGTCGGTCCAGTCGCATCGTGAAACGGCGCCGCGAAACGGTGCTCCACCACCAGTGACCGTGCGATCGCTCCTTCCTCGTTCAACGTCCACATTTGCTGAGGAGGCTTGATATGGAACATGTGGACGAGTAGAACAAGCCGGATGATGAGAGCAGATGTAAAGACGAGCCAGAACTGTAACTGACTCGCATTCCGGTTGGACGTATCGGAAAGCTTCCGACCCCAAATCATGTCTTGAGAGTGTACTGCCGGATCCGATTCACGCAGGAATAGTCGTAGATGACCCAGAAGTTTTGGTAATCGACGAGAACTTGAAAAATATCGATGCTACTCACAAGGCGACTTAAGCGAAGTGAGCTGCCGCGCTGATAGCTTATTGGACGGAACTCGCAACTTGGGAAAAGACTGTGTTCGTATTCGATCCGATCAGGCGGATGGTTCCTACCACAATGACCAGAATCACCGCCAGCAGGACGGCGTATTCCGCTATATCTTGACCGCCCTCACCACGCCAGATTCTATTTAGGGATTCCATGGGCGCCCTCCTGTTGCTCTTAAGCGCCTACGTTACCACGGCCGAACCAGGTTGTCACCGAGCAACAATTGAGTTACAAAGCTACGGACACAAGAGCACGGCAACATACCATCGAATATCCATGAAAACACTCCTTACGCTACTTGCTATGGCAGTTCTCACTACATGTGCAGCGTCCCAGGTGACAGTGATCAAAGCGGGCCGATTGGTCGATCCTGACACGGGTTCGGTTGCGATCAGCCAAATAATCCTCATTCGTAACAACAAGGTGGTGTCGGTCGGACAAAACGTGCCGATCCCCTCTGACGCTACGGTCATCGACCTGTCGCAGAACACCGTGCTTCCCGGACTCATCGACTGCCATACACATGTGGCTGATGGTGCCCACAGCGGAGAAGCAGATCCGATCTCGCAACTGAAGAAGAGCGCCTCGCAGGTAGTTCTCGAGTCTGTTCCGAACGCCCGCGCCATGCTTCTTTCCGGTTTCACGACGGTTCGTGATGTCGGAGTTTACCGTGCTCTAAATGACATTGCCTTGAGAGATGCCATCAACCGGGGCGATATTGCAGGTCCACGAATGTATGTTGCCGGAGCTTACGTCACCATCACGGGTGGGGCGGGAGCGATGACGGGTTTTGCCCCGGACATCCAACTTCCCTGGGATTTTCGTTACGGAGAAGCGAATAGCCCCTGGCAAGTACGCGAGGTGGTTCGAAAGCTGGCCCACGACGGCGTGGATCACATAAAAATTCTGTCCTCCGGCGCAGTGCTCACACACGGAAGCAATCCTAAATCCCAGGAATTTACTCCGGAAGAAATCCAGGCAGCCGTCGATGAAGCCAGCCACTTTGGCCTTCGTGTGGAGTCTCACGCGCATTCCCCGGAGGGTATCAAGAATGCAATTCGCGCCGGAGTTGCTTCGGTAGAGCACGCGACGCTGATCGATGACGAAGGCATTGCGTTAGCAAAACAGCGCGGCACGTATCTCGATATGGATATTTATGATGAGGAATGCATCCAGGAAAATGGGAGAAACGGCCGCGAGCCGTTGGACTTTCTCCAGCACGATGCCGAATTGGGTCAGGCGCAGCGCGAGAACTTTCGCAAGGCCGTCAAAGCAGGTGCGAAAATGTCGTTCGGAACGGATGCGGGAGTCTGTGCGTACGGCACCAGCGGAAAGCAGTTTGCGTTCATGGTGAAGTATGGAATGACGGCCATGCAGGCAATCCAGGCGGCGACGTCCTCTGCAGCTGACCTGCTTGGACATAGCAAAGAGTTCGGTTCCATTAAGCCAGGAAAGTATGCTGACATCATCGCGGTTGACGGTGATCCTCTGCAGGACATCAGCACCCTTGAACAGGTGCAATTCGTCATGAAGGATGGCAAAGTGTACAAGTCAGCCGGGAAATCGACCCAATAGGCCGAATTTATTGAGACTGGTTGTGGCGAAGTACAAGGCCCGGATGTGCGCCGGTGACTTTGCCATCTGCAACTACCCACTGACCAGATACCATCACGTCGGGAATTCCCTTGGGTGGCTCCTGTGGGTGTTCGATCGTCGATTGGTCGATTACCGTCGCAGGATCGAAGACGACCAAGTCCGCGATGTGGCCTTTCTCAATAAGTCCCCGATCTTTGAGGCCAAGTTGCTGGGCTGACATGAGCGTCATCTTATGGATCGCGGTTTCCAGCGGCAAAACGTGGTATTCCCGAACGTACCGTCCCAAGACTCGCGGAAATGCGCCGGCCCCGCGTGGATGTGCGCCATGCAACGCACCATCACTCGAAAACATGATGTGAGGATTGGCAATAAACCAGCGAACATCGTCCTCACTCATAGAGGTACCGATGACTTCTTCCAACTGGTCCCCTCCGGCAGCCTCTGCTTCGGTGGCTTTGATCATGCGCATGTAAGCCTCGACGGGTGTCACTTTCCAGATTGCGGCAATCTGCTCGAGAGTCTTTCCTGCCATTGCGGGATCGGGAGTGTACTTCGGGATCATGAGGTTCGCAGCACCTCCGTTGTCGGCTATGCCCTGTGCGACTTTGGCCGGATTGAAGAAATCGCGGTCTGTAACAAGTACCCGGAGCGTGGAATGCCAGTAGGTGTATGGATACACATCTGCCTTGAGATCGACTCCCTCTTTTTTAGCCTTCGCGAAGACTTCGGGCATTCTTTTGTTGGCCATATGCCACACACCAGGACTGGCTAGCTTGATGTGAGTTATTTCAACTGGAAGTCCGCCTTCTTTCCCAATTCTTATTACTTCATCGAAGGAATTGAACGCCCCGTTTTCCTCGTCCCTTACGTGGCTGATATAAAAGCCGCCTCGCGCTGCGGCGACCTTCGATAGTCCGATCACCTCCTCCGTGGTCGCGAAATGGCCATTTTCGTACTCCAGGCCGGTAGAAAGGCCGAAGGCGCCCGCTTGGAGTTCGCGCGCAAGCAAGTCTTGCATCTTCGCAAGTTCCTCGGGGGTGCACGGGCGGTACAGGTCCTTGCCCATGACTTGCTGGCGGATGGTGGCGTGCCCAACCATACTTGCAAAGTTAATCGCGGCGGGCATCTTCTCAAGGTTCCCGAAGAACTCAGAGAGCGGGAAATTCGATTCACCGTCCTGGCCGACAAATACGGTTGTGACGCCCTGACGAATAACAGCTTCCGCGTCCAGATCTTTGAAGATGCCATCGTCATGGTGGCTATGCATATCGATGAAACCAGGCGCGAGCGCCAGGCCGTGTTCATCGCGGACGACCTCGCCGGGTGCGGCACGGAGATTCTTCCCAACTTCGGCAATATGATCGCCTTTTACGCGCACGTCGCCGCTAAACGGTTTGTTCCCGCTGCCGTCGTAGATGAGTACGTTCTTGATCAGAACGTCGGAGGCGTAAAGAGAAGGAACCAGAAAAACCAAGGTTAAAACAAACAATAGGCGGCGTTTAGGCATGAACGGTCGTTTCTCCCGGAACTTGCAGGAGTATACAACCCAGTCAAAGCTTCCCGTGACGACGACTGTTAAGTGACAGGACCTGGGCAGGCCGAGTGTGTCCCTGGCCGACTGCTCGATCGAAAGATATTTGCTCTGTATGGTAAGCAGCAAGTCCAGGGTGCAATGCATGCAAAGGCTCAGTGGATCAACCGAACAGGCGTTGTGGCTAGATCAGAAGATGGCATCATCGTTCCGTCTCAGGCCAGCAACTCAGTTGTTTCCCTCGGCAAGATGTCTAGTTTCGCCGTGACCGCCGACCGGTGCCTTTCGCGATCCACGTGCGAGGCGACGATAGATGGAAGCCTTCCCCGGGTTCCCTCAGGAAACCCCAATAAAATCCTCAACTCCCGGCAGGGACTAAAAACCTGACTTGTGCGTCAATACAGCATGCGGTTCACAAAACGGCTTCGAGCGAGTGTTTTGTGTGTGTTCTCCTGTTGCCTCCTGGCAGGCGTCGGTCTTGCGCAACAGCCGGTGCCGACGAGTGCTTCACGCCGCGCTATGGCAGCCCGAACAGATCATGCGCCGCGGATGGATGGCACCCTGGATGATCCGGCGTGGAAGGCGGCTCCGGTCATCGGGGACTTTCGACAGCGTGAGCCACTCGAGGTCCAGCCTGCCACTGAACGAACCGAGGTACGAGTTCTGTACGACAGCAGGCATATCTACTTTGGAATTTACTGTTTTGATCGGGACGCAAAGCGAATTGTAGCTACCCAGTTGCGACAAGACCTCTCGCAAGACCTCGACGACAATTTTGCGATTGTCATCGATCCCACCCTCAGTCATCGGAATGGCTACATCTTCCAGGTAAATCCCCTGGGCACGCAGCGCGATGGAGAAGTCATCGAAGAGCAGGCACCCCCAGGCACGGACTCGATCGTCGATCCGAGTTGGGACGGGCTTTGGATCTCAGCCGCTAAGATCACTGAAAGCGGATGGACGGCGACCATTGCTATTCCATTCAGCACCTTGAACTTTCATGGTGCGTCGGATGTGACATGGGGTATTAATTTCCGCCGCTTCATTCGGCGGAAGAATGAGGAGGACGAATGGTCGGGATATCGCCGGGTGTTTGGCTTCTGGCGGATCTCACACGCTGGGGAACTCGCCGGACTTGAAGACATAAGAAGTGGCCGATTGTTGGTAATCAAACCATACGGCTTACTCGGAGTTCAGAGGCTTACCGGCGAAGGGACGAATGCGCTTCATACCGGGGGGGTGGACGTGAAGTACGGGCTCGGGCGGAGCTTGATCGCCTTAGGTACAGTGAACACCGACTTCTCCGATGCCGATGTCGATCAACAGGAGTTCAATCTAACGCCATACCCAGTGCAGATTCCCGAAAAACGGCGTTTTTTCCTCGAAGACTCTGACATATTCAATTTTCTGCTGTGGAATCAGGACCTGCTTTTCTTCACGAGGCAGATTGGGATTGATCCGGTTTCGGGCCAAGAGGTCCCAATCGATGCAGGAGGTAAGATCGCCGGGCATGTAGCGGGCTTAGACGTCGGCCTGATGGACGTGCGAACCCGGGAACAAGGGCCAAATCCTTCGGCTAATTACGCCATTGCCCGAATCAAGCGTTCATTGATGCCCGGTTCTTATATTGGCCTGATTGCCTCGGACAAAGAAAGCGGAAATCCTTTCGACCCGTACAACCGGTCGGGAGGAGTCGATGCAAAATTTGTGTTCTTCGGGAATCTCAATCTTCGGGGTTATTACGCCAAAACCTGGACTCGGGGGCTGTCTGGAGACAATGCCGCTTTTGGCGGCCGATTGACCTACGCGAACAATTGGTTCAATGTCTACGCAGGGCATGGCGTCACGGAGAGAAATTTCAATCCGGAGATAGGATTCGTAACCCGAATTGACGATAAGCCTACGATAGTGCAAGTCAACCTCACTCCGAGACCTCACGTTCTTAACCTTCGCGAATTGGATATCGGCGGATTCTGGGGACACGATCCCAACACAATCAATCAATTGATGTCGCAGGAGTTTACTGCCAGCCTGCGCGCCCAATTCAACAATGGGGCCGAGCTTGATTTCACTCCTGGAGACATCTTTTATCAGAATCTGACTGGGCCTCTGCACTTGTACCAGAATGTCGCTATTCCGGCCGGCAGCTACCGATTCTTGAGCCACCAAGTGGCGTTTACCTCCGCGGGGGATCGACGGGTGACCTACACCGGCTCTTATGGATGGGGTGAGTATTACACGGGAACACTCAAAACGGCTGCTGTCACGGCCCAGTACCGGCCCAATCCTCACCTGGCGCTTGCTATCAATGACACTCTAAATGTGTTTCGTCTACCCCAGGGAAATTTCAACATCGAGCTAGCCGGGTTGCAAGTGAGCTATGCTTTCACTCGATTCCTGAATCTCACGACTTTTCTGCAGGCCGATACGGCGCAAGTGCAGGCGGCGAGCGCAAATGTTCGTCTGCGGTACACATTCAGGCCTGACAGCGACATATACCTGATCTACAACCTAGGAACTAGATTCCAAAGCCTCGTTCCGGGCAATCCCTTGCCGGTACGGGAGGAGAAGCTCGCATTGAAAGTGACCTATTCCTGGTCGAGATGAACCAGCGTCACCCGACTTATAATGCTGGTCGGAGATGGTGGGGTGACCGGGGATTTCAAAATTGGTGAGTGGCTGGTTAGTCCAGCATTGAACCAGGTTGGTGCGAATGGCAACAGCACCCGCGTGGAACCCAAGGCCATGCAGGTCTTGGTCTTTCTTGCCGACCACCCTGGGGTTGTGAGCAAAGAACAGTTGATCTCTTCGGTGTGGCCCGACGTATTCGTTTCCGACGATGTTTTACCGGGCTGCATTTCGGCACTTCGTAAAGCATTCAACGATAACGCCCGGCGTCCGACCGTTATAGAGACGATCCATAAGAATGGTTATCGCCTTTTGCTGCCCGTGCAACGAGCAAACGATAACGCGTCCGATGATCATTCGAATCTGTTAAGTGGCTCGATTGTTCGAGGGCGTGTCTGGATGATCGCTGCCGCCGTTGGTATAGCCGCCATTCTGCTTGCCGCGTTCCGCTGGTTGCCTTCTCAAAAACACTACGATTCCGTCGCGGTGCTGCCGTTCGTAAACGCGACGAGTGAACCGGGAAGGGACTATCTGAGTGACGGCATACCCCAGCAGATCGTGGATGATCTGTCGCAACTGGGGGCCGTGAAGGTGATGGCGTGGACCACGGTTTCGCGTTATCGCCAGCCCCAAATTGACGTGCGCACCATCGGTCGCGATCTGGGCGTGAAGGCCGTATTAACAGGCCGGCTTAATCGCGACCAGGACCGCGTTACGCTGCAAACGGAGCTCGTGGACGTCAGCAACGGTTCTCAACTCTGGGGGCATCGGTACGAGCAGAGCGCGGCCGACGTCTCTGTTCTGCAACAGCAGTTGTCGCGCGAGATTGCCGAGAATTTGCGCATACGCCTTACCGTGGATGAAGAACACCGCATTTACCCCCATCACCAACCGCCGCCGGGCGCCTATGAACTCTACTTGAAAGGAAGATTTTTCTGGGGCAAGAGAACCAAGGAAGGACTGGAACAAGGGATTCGGTACTTCGAGCAAGCGATCGATCTGGATCCCAACTACGCGCTCGCTTACGCTGGATTGGCCGATTGTTACAACCTGCTGGATGATTGGGGCAAAGCACCTCCGCGCGATTCGTTTCCGAAGGCCAGGGCAGCCGCTGAAAAGGCAATGGCTCTCGACGATTCACTGGCGGAAGCGCATGTGTCGCTTGCCATGGTGCGCGTCTCCTACGACTGGGACTGGGTGGGAGCAGAGCAGGAGTTCAAGCGAGCCATTGAGTTGAACCCGAACTATGCGACGGCGCACCAATGGTACGGCCAGACGTTGGCGTCTCTGGGCCGGTTTGATGAAGCGGAGAGGGAAGTAAAGCGCGCGAGGGAACTTGATCCTTTGTCCCCGATTGTCAACATGGCGGTTGCCGAGGTTTACGCGTGGGAGAGACGCGATGACGAGGCTATTCCGCTGTTCAGGCGAGTCATGGAGATAGATCCCTCGTTTGCAGGCGCCTATGGAAACCTCGCAGCCTGTTATGAGTGGAAACACATGTACGCCGAAGCTGTGGATTTTATGAGCAAGGAAGAAGCCCTGAACGGCGACCCAGGATTCGCCCGACTCTTGCAGCAAACATATGCGAGATCCGGTTTCCGCTCTGTGCTGGAGGCCGAATTGAGAGATGCCCTCGAGGAGAGCAAGAAGCGTTATGTGAACCCGGTCGGGGTCGCGGAAATGTACGTGCAATTGGGTGACGTACCGCATGCCCTCGAATGGCTTCAAAGAGGCTACCAAGCTCATGCCAGCGGAATGCAATACCTCGCCGTGTCTCGTGGATTCGACGGAATACGATCCGACCCAGGATTTCAATATTGGTTAAGCGTGCTCAATCTGCCCGATAAGACTAAGCTCCAAAGCACTCGATAATTCAAGTGTCGTGGGTCATCACCAGTGTAGGGTGCTCCGCTTGCCGCGCGACGCGGTTTACACTGAAAGCCTTCTGCTGTTTCAGCAGCACTACCCGTTTGTAGGGAGGATCGATGGCAGTCCGACGCCGGTTCACTTTTGTATTTGCACTCATTGCAGCTTTCGTTGTGAACGCCAGCGCAGCGGATTCTAAGGCGTGGACGACAGAGAAGGCTAATCGATGGTATGACTCCGAGCCCTGGCTCGTGGGCAGCAACTTCGTTCCGAGCACTGCCATTAACGAGTTGGAGATGTGGCAGGCAGACACGTTTGATCCGACGACCATCGATCGTGAGCTTGGCTGGGCTGAATCGATCGGCATGAATACCATGCGAGTGTTTCTACACAACCTGGTTTGGGCGGAAGACTCCCGTGGGTTTCTCGAGAGGATGGACGACTTTCTAGCAATTGCAGACAAGCATCACATTCGTATTACTTTTGTATTGCTCGACTCTGTATGGGACCCATATCCCAGGACAGGCAAGCAGCGTGATCCCAAGCCCCACGTGCACAATTCGGGGTGGGTGCAGGCGCCGGGGGCCGAGATTTTGCAGGATTCCTCTCGATGGGATAAGGAACTTAAACCGTACGTGCTCGGCGTGCTTACGCGTTTTCGCGACGATAAACGAGTTGTGATGTGGGACTTGATGAATGAGCCGGATAATGACAATCCTCCTTACGGCAAGAAGGAAATTCCGAATAAGGCGAAACTCGCGACTGAACTAATGAAGCAGGAGTGGAGGTGGGCTCGCGAGGCAAATCCATCGCAGCCATTGACGAGCGGCGTGTGGCAAGGAGAGTGGGCAAATGATACGCAGCTCAGTGACACCGCGCGCTTTCAGCTGAAAAATTCGGATGTAATCACGTTTCACAGTTACGACAAGCCGGAAGTTACCAGGGCAAGAATCGAATCGCTTCGCAGGTTTGGAAGACCGATAATCTGCACGGAGTATATGGCACGTCCCAGAGGCAGCACTTTCGAGGCAATTCTTCCTTTGCTTAAGCGGGAGCGTGTGGGTGCCTACAACTGGGGATTGGTTTCGGGAAAGTCTCAGACAATTTATCCGTGGGATTCCTGGGAGAAACAATACACGGCACCGCCGCCGGTGTGGTTCCACGACATCTTCCACAGCGATGGCGGACCATATAAACCTGAAGAGGTGAAGCTGATAAAGGAATTGACGGGGAAGACCAAAGCGGAGCGGACGTCAGCAGAGCACTGAGCCGGGATTTCACGAGGACAGAGAGATTTCTCTGGCTCCCTCAGCCGCGGATGAGACGAAGATCTGCGGATCGAAGCCGGTGCTCTCGCGATACCGTGACGAGACGGAGGTCCTGAACTGATCAAAGGCATCGTTTCTTACGAGATTAATCGTGCAGCCACCAAATCCACCCCCGGTCATGCGCGCGCCGTATACTCCTGGCTGTTCGACGGCCGAGTTAACCATCAGGTCAAGTTCGTGGCAGCTCACTTCGTAGTCATCGCGCAAGCTGCGATGAGATTCCCCCATCAGATCACCGAAAGAACCTAAATCTCCCTTTTTCAGCGCGACGGCAGCTTGTTCGACCCGGATGTTCTCGCTGACAACGTGGCGACAGCGCCGGTAAACGAGTTCAGGCAACTCCCCACGATATTGTTCGAGCTGTTCTAAGCTGACATCGCGCAGTGCGCGAATGTCCGGGGAAAACCGCGAGAGCGTTCGTACACCTTCTTCGCACTGCGCGCGCCGCGTGTTGTATTCACTGCTGCCGAGTTCGTGTTTCACCATTGTGTTGCAGATCACCAACGAAACAGAAGGAGGTAACGGAAGCAACTCGAACGCTAGCGATCGGCAATCAAGCATAAGCGCTCGGCCGGTGCGACCGAATACAGAGATGAACTGATCCATGATGCCGCAGGCCACGCCTACAAACTCATTTTCCGCTTTTCGGCAAAGCTTGACCATTTCGAAGCTGTCCATAGATAAGCCCGAAATACCGAGCAACGCGCACGCAGAGGCGACTTCAATAGCGGCGGAGGAACTCAAGCCGGCACCAATCGGTATGTCACCGCTGACAAGGAGGTTCGCGCCGCGTAATCGATGGCCGGCCCTCCCCAGCATGATGCCGACACCATGGATGTAGTCGCTCCAATGATTCTGCGGTCGTGCAAAATCGTTATCCAAGTCGAACTCGGTCCGTTGCTGGAAATTGGTGGAGTTGACGACGACCCTGCGGTCGTTCCTCGGCGCGACGGCGACGCACACCGCGAAGTCGATGGCCGCCGGCATAACGAAACCATCGTTGTAATCGGTGTGCTCCCCGATAAGGTTCACGCGTCCGGGGGCTCGAAAAATGCGCGGGCGTGAGCCAAATAGGGTTCTGAATTGCTCTTCAAGCTTCGAGGGGATCTGCTCTTCTGACATTCTGCCCCGTAAGTGATTTGCGAGTTTGCGCAGGGTCTCTGGAAAAACGTTTACACTGAGTTAAATTTAGGGTTTGCGATGATTTCTCGTCGTCAGTTTCTTATGCAAGCATCCTGCGCACTGGGATCGGCCTGCGCGCTCCCTTATCTGCATGCAGAGCTCGGATCCGTCCTGGACGAATTTCGGTACGGCACAGTTAAGCTAGCACCCGGTCCCGCCGAAGAGCAATTTCAGCACACCCAAGCTGTGTTGCTTCAAATGAACGTTGACAGCCTGCTTAAGCCCTGGCGCCTGCGAGCTGGTCAACCGGCCCCGGGCCCGGACATGGGCGGCTGGTACGACGAAGTTCCGTTGGGCCGCACGCCTTCGCAAGGGCAGGGGTTTGCGCCGGGCCACGCGTTCGGACAATGGATTTCGGCGCTTGCTCGCGGTTATGGGATTAGGCGCGATTCACGCAACCTAGCAAAAGTGCGACAAATCCTGGATCTGTATGGCCCGGCGATTTCCCCGACCTTCTATGCCAACTTTCGCTTTCCTGCCTACGATTACGACAAGGTTGTTTGCGGCCTGACCGACGCGAGTCTCTACTGCAATGTCGACCAAGACCACAGCTTGCTGCATCGAACAACGGATGCTGCGGTCCAGCATCTTCCTCCTCGTGCTCTCGACCGAGATGCGCAGCTCCAATGGAGGCGCAGTGTCGGAGAGAATACGACGGAAGATTATGGATGGGATGAATCGTACACTTTGCCGGAAAACCTTTTTCTAGCGTGGCGCCGCGGTTCGGGTGACCGTTATCGTACGCTAGCCACACGATACCTCCTCGACGAGACATATTTCGATCCACTTTCTGCAGGCAAGAATGTTCTCGCAGGTCATCATGCCTACAGTTTCTGCAACGCCTTGAGTTCAGCCATGCAGGCATATCTGTCTATGGGAAGCCAGAAGCATTTTGAGGCGGCGCGGAACGGGTTTGACATGATTACCGCGCAGAGTTTCGCGACAGGTGGTTGGGGTCCGGATGAGTCGTTCTGTGCTCCCGGCAGCGGCGATCTGTATCGATCACTGACGAAAACGCACCATAGTTTCGAGACGCCTTGCGGGAGCTACGCCCATTTCAAATTGACGCGCTATTTGTTACGTGTCACACGGGATGGCCGCTACGGAGACAGCATGGAACGCGTTCTGTACAACACCGTGCTTGGGGCCAAGCCTCTACAGAATGATGGTTCCGCGTTTTATTATTCCGACTACAACTATCAGGGATCAAGGTTCTACTTTGACGACAAGTGGCCGTGCTGTTCCGGAACGTTGCCGCAGGTAGCTGCCGACTATCATGTCCTCATTTATTTCCGCGATTCCCGTGGGATTTACGTGAATCTGTATATGCCTTCCGAGGTGAGCTGGGTTACCGATGATGGCGCGCAATTCACGTTGAGGCAGACGGGAAACTATCCGGCCGGTGGTCAAGTTCGGTTGAAACTTCGTGGTAATCGCAAATCCAGATTTGCGGTGCAGTTGAGAATTCCGGGCTGGGCCCAGCAGGCAGGTGGGGCAAACATCCAAGTCAACAACTCGCGAGTCGTTAACAAACTGACTAGCGGATTCGCATCGATCGAGAGAGAGTGGCGCGACGGGGATAAAGTTGAACTTAACCTGCCGATGC
>JBPYEW010000048.1:0-8126 GCA_051984555.1 Terriglobales bacterium
CAGGTATTGAACGGGCCGGGCGCGCTGATGAAGTTGCCGCAGAAGGTAGCATCGCAACGTACGCCTATGGTGCCTTCCATGCCGTCGAGGTGAAAGGCCTGGTCGTCATCAACCTGGACAATCGAGCCGAAAGCCGCGCCGGTGGGAGGAACACGCAGCATGATGTTTTCAATTCTGGTCTTCTGCGAATTGATTTCGAGGAAAGGCTTGGTGCCATTCACCACCATAGGGCGGCCGCGGGGATTGATCAGGGTCACGTCGGAGAAAGAATTGGAAGAAGCGGGGTCGCCGACGAACAGGCATGTGTCGTCCATGTAGCACTCGAGAATAGAGCCCGTGAAGTCGACGGTCTGCATGGAGGAGCGCAGGGAGACGCGCGCATAGAGCTTGTATTCGCCGGGCGGAACGATGATCTTGCCGGCTTGCGGAGTACCGGTGGGATTGGTCGGAGTTATGCGAGCCGAGATGAGAGCTTCCTGGAGTCCGCTGGAGGCGCTGCCGAGCGAGTATCCGGCGGGATGAGCATTCGCCGTGGTGAATTGCAGGGTACCGGAGTTGTTGTCACCTGCACAGGTGCCGCCAGTCACCTTCACGGCTTCGGATGTTCCCGTGCCGGAGATGTAGATCCAATACTCAGGTTCGCTACCGCGCACGCCGGGAGGACACGAAGTAAGCGAAGCGGTTTTTGCGCCGGCGGCGGAAAGATCGGCCGATGGTTTTGCAGACCAGTTCAGATCGCTGGCGTACTTGATGGCTTGCATCCCGGAAGTGAGTCCGGTGGGCGCTTTCGGCTTATAAGAGTTGCTGGCGGATTCGTAAGTCGGAACCTGGCCATCGCTCGGTGTGGCGAGGGCGAGGGGCACTCCTTGCAGGGAGACGGCATCACTGCTGGTGCCACAGGCTCCCCAGGTCTGATCGCCCTTGAGACAGCGAGTTGCATCGGCGGTGCCGGACGCGAGTTCGTCCACGGGCACGAGGCCGGCCATGAGAGCGGCCTTCGAAGCGAGTCCGAGATCGACGTAGTGACGCGTCGCGGCCTGTGAGGGTGCGGTCGGATCGGAGGGAAGCGTGAGTGGGCCGGACATGGTGTCGCCAGTCTTGCTGACATAGGAACCGCTGCCCACCGAGGCGAGGGCGGTATCGACATAGGCCTTGTTGGCCGCGATCGCGGTGTCGACGTATTGCTTGGAAGCGAATTGAGCGGTCGTGGTCCCGGAAGTCATGTTGGTGCGAACCGCGGCGATGGTAGTCGGTGAGTTGGATCCGACGGACCAGTTTTCGACGGTGGTCGAGCCGTCATCGAGCTTGTACACGATCCGGTAGCGAGTGTCGGAGGGAGTGGCCCCGGCATTGGGGACAAGATCCACAGTGAGAGCACCCTGTGCGCCGAGCGTGATACTCATGTTTCCCGAGGCGACGGCTTCGTTGCCCGCGGTGGTGAATGCCGGCCAGGAAATCAGGAGAGTGCCGGAGGCGGGTGAACCGTCGGCGCGATAGACGGTATCGCGGATGGTAGTCGTGGCGGGAGCCGCGTTGGCGAGAGTTGCGGCGAGCAGCAGGATTGCGAGGATAAAGGGCCGCGAGAGGCGGCGAACGAGGCCTACCATGATTCCTCCATCAGAGAGTGGAGCGGTCGTCGAGATGTCTTGCCGACGAGGCCGCAATTTTCGCATGAGACGCGTGGGAAAAGTTCACCACAAAGGACAGCTTTCAGCTGCGCCAGGGCGAGTTCCGGTGTCACAAAAGGTACAAAGGAAAGCGCAAACTTAACCACAGAGCACACAGAGGGTACCCGGGGCATGCTTCTCCCACTTCTCACAAGAGCGACGAGAGTGGGAGACCTAAAAACGTTATGTCGGTTGTTCGGCTTCTTTCAAGAAACGCTTCACGCTGTTGACGTAGACGTCGGGGAAGTCCACGACGGGACGTTTGCCCTGGATGAGATCCATCGCTTTATCGATGGTCCAGCCAAGCGAACAGAGCAGAGCAAGAGCCATCATCGGCGCGCGGTGAACGCCGGCGGCACAGTGAATGAGCACCTTGGTCTCGGGTTCATCGAGCGCGCGGCGGGCGAACTCCACGCCGCGATGAAAGATTTTTGGCGGCTTGGACTGGAAATCGTCGTCGACCGCGTTCCAAAGGACGGCGATGCCATGCGGGTCGGCGAGCGGCGTGTCATCGAATTCGATCTGCATATCGATGATGTGCGTGACGCCGGCGCGGGAGACGGCCGCCATGTTGGTTTCATTCCAGATTCCGCCTCCAACCGCGATGCGGCCGGTGACCCAGGTCATGTCCATGGGAAAGACCTGCGACGGAACACGATGCAGTTAACTGCGAAGATAAAGTGCATGTTCCATCATTTTAAGCGATGCTCGGGTTCGGCAGCAGGCAGGGCCTGAATGACTACTACCGGAGCTTCTGAAGGCAACATTTTTGCCTCGGGTTCCGGGAGAGGAATGCCAAGCTCCCGGAAAAAGATTTCCGCGAGCGAATTGTCGGGAGTGCCGTCCTGTTTCACGGGAGCGGGGTAAAGCCCGGCCAGCGAAAACAGAAGCTTGGTCAGGCAGTAGTGGCCGTTCTTGGCTTTCTCGATTGCGCCCTGCACGATTTTTGCGGCCTCGGTTCGAACCAGTTGGGCCATCTGCTCACGAAGCTGGTCGGGGTCGATGGGCGCGGGATCGGTCTTTGGTTCCGGCGCAGGCGGCGGTAGTTCGCGGAGTTTCTTCACAAGACTCTTTTCACGAAAAAGGCTAAGACAACACACTTCACCACGAAGGACACCCTTCGAGCGGAGGACGGGGGCACGAACGAAACAACCTTAGGGCTCAGAGAGGACAAAAAGTGAAGGGCGCACCGGAGTGCGCCCTCTCTGAGAATTTTTCCTCATCTATAAGTTCAGAATATCAAATTGCAGGGGGTAAACCCGCCAACTTTTCAGGAAATTTATTTCCCGCAGCAACAAGCAGATGCGGGGATTTGTTGCATTTCTCCCTCTTGACAAGCATTTTTTTCGATCGAGACCAGTGGCTGCAGCAGGCCTCCGCGAAGAAATTGTGCGGTCAACTGGTCGAGGGCTTCGGGCACCAAGCGTTGCACGGTACGCAGGGCGCAGTGCAGGAGGCGGGCAGCTTCCTGTTCGCTGTACTCCTGGAGCACGACGCGCGCGATGACCTGCTGGAGGGAGTTGTCGAGACGGCTGATGGATGTTTCGACGTCGTGAACGAAGATAACGGCGTCTTCGAAGGTGGTGAGTCGGTACGAGGTCACGCGGCTGCGGAAGATTTCGCGACCGAGAAGCGACGGCAGCCGGCCGATCTCGATGGACATGTGGAGGTAACGGCGGAGCAGCGCGATGGTGCGATCGCGATAGAGCCAGAGGTCGAGATCGTCGAAGGCGGCGGGCTGAATGGCGGCCGTGAGGAATGGAATGCAGGCGTTCATGCGCGGCCTCCTTGCCGGCGAGAAGGGGAGGAAGGCGAGTGCCGGGCAGAAGATCGTGGGCGGCGCAACCGTGCGGGCCGGACGACAGGGAATTCGGCCAGTTTAGCGGCGCAGGAGCGGCAATAGACGGCGTCATCGTGCGAGGGACGCAACCACAACCCACCGCAGCGTTCGCAATATTTCAAGTCGAGCAAAACGAGATTTACGAGATGTGTCTCCATGAATCCTCCTGGTGTGTTTGCAAAATGGAACGAGCCCTGTGCCGGATCCAGGAGTGTGGGTCCAGTACAGGGCTCGTTTTTCTTACGATGGCCTGCTTTGCTATTTAGTTAGTACGGTTGCCGGAACAGCGGATCCGGCCGCTCACCCTAGTTCGTTTTCGGGGCGGCTGCGGAAGTAGCCCTCCTCATATCCGGACTTGAGGACACGCCCGTTCTGTACGACGACACTGACGCGACCGGTGAATCGCAGCGCACGAAGCAATCGCTCCATGGCAGCGGAGAGGATCTCGGCGGAGCGCACCTTGCGGCGGAACTCGACGAAGTCCTGCTCTTCGTTGATGGTGGTTGCGAGATTAGACATGAGCGCATTTACCTTTAAGCTAATAGTTATAAAAAGTGCCTGATCGTATAGCTGAATTTCTGCCGAAGTCAAGCAACATTTTCTTTGGGGATGCGGAATCTTTCCCGATATAGCACTAAGTTAAGTTGGTTGTTATACTCAAGCCATGCGATTCAAAAACTTGCAGGACAACCTCCGGCAGACGCTGCTGTCGCGAATCGGCGAGGGTGAACTGACGGGGATGCGGCTGGCCGAGCTAACCGGGTTTCAACAGGCGCACATTTCGAATTTTCTGAACCGCAAGCGCGGGTTGAGCCTCGAGGGAATGGACAAGGTTCTTCAAACGCAGCATTTGTCGGTGCTGGACCTGCTTGATCCGGGCGAGATCAATAAGCGTGCGAGTATTGCTCCCCCGGCGGAGAGCGGATTCCAGAACGTCATGGTGGTGGAAGAGGGTGTGGCCGCGAGTGAGCCGCTGATCATGAGCATGGCGGTGAAGGATATGTTGAAGTTCAAGACGGCCTTTTTGCGGAAGCTGCGGCCGGAGATCGAAGGCGATCGCGAGCAGTGGGAGCGGTTCGTGGTCATACGCGCGGATGGGCGCGACGGGATGAGCATGTATCCGCGGCTGCTGCCCGGGGCGACGCTGTTACTGGACCGGCATTACAACTCGCTGAAACCGTACCGGCGGAATGAACCGAACATGTACGCGGTGCGGAAAGAGACAGGGTGCGTGGTGCGGTATGTGCAGGTGGAGGGCAGCAACCTGATTCTGCGGCCGCATAACCAGTCCTACCCGGTGGAGATCATGACGATGGATGACGGGAAAGGCAGCGGCGATTACATCGTGGGTCGAGTGTGCTTCGTGGGAATGGAGACGTAGGAGTACCCAGCGCCGCCGTTCCAAGCCAAGGGCTCGCGCCTTGCTCTTAATCGAGCTAACTTTCCCGGTCCGGTTACGTCTCTACAGGCCGGGGGGCTCGTCGTGAGTCTATCGCGCATGGTGTCGGCGGTGGTTGCCACGTTGTTGATGTGCCTGCCGGGTTTTTCGCAAGACAATCATCCCAGAGAGAAATTTCAGAACGCGACTGTCTCGTACGGTTGGGTCACTAACCGGAGCGGGCAGAAACTGCGAACCTTCATCACGAGGCCGAATAACGCGACCGGCAAAGTGCCGGTCATTTTCTTTGTCGGCTGGCTGAGTTGCGATTCGATGGAGTACGCGGACGCGAACACGATGGATGGCTTCGGGATCCTGCTGCGGCGCTTGATCAACGAGTCGGGTTATGCGAGCGCGCGCATGGACAAGCCGGGCGTCGGGGAAAGTGAAGGCGATTGCGCGAAGGCCGATTTCCGGAGCGAGATGGAAGGCTGGCAGGCGACGTTCGAGTCGCTGGCGAAGTATGACTTTATCGATACGAACCGCGTGATCGTTGTCGGGTTGAGTAATGGCGGCGGGTTTTCGCCGCTGGTCACGGGCGGACGGCCGGTGCGCGGATTCATCTCGTGCGGGTCGTGGGGGCGGACCTGGTACGAGCACATGATCGAGCTCGAACGACGCAGACTTATCGGAGAGAAGAAATCGCCAGCGGAGGTGAATGCGGCAGTCAAGGCATTTGCCGAGTTCTATCAACTGTACTTGATGAAGGGAATGACGCCGGGGCAGGTGGTGGCGCAACATCCGGAATGGAAGAGCCTGTGGTATGACACGCCGGATGGGCAGTATGGGCGTCCGGCGGCGTTCTATCAACAACTGCAGGCGTTGAACCTGGGGGAAGCGTGGCAGCAGGTCGATGCGCCGGTGCTCGTGTTTCATGGAACAGCGGATGACGTGATGAGCGAAGCCGACGGGGAAGCGATCGTGCAGATCGTGAACCAGGCACATCCGGGCCGGGCACGGTTTGTGCCGATGGACGGGATGACGCATGGCATCACGGTTGGCGGGAACTTCGATGAGGCGATCGTGCCCATGATGTTGGAGTGGATGAAGGGGCAGGTTGGGAAGTGAGTGCCGAGTACCGGGCAGGGCGCTATAATCTCGCGGGTTTAGGGAGGGCGTATGTCGGCGGAAACGTTCATGCAAGCGGTGCAGTCAGGAGATGCGGCCGTGGTGCGGCAACTACTCGCAGCGGACCGGTCTTTAGCGGGAGCGAGAGATAGCGCGGGCGTGTCGGCGCTGATGAACGCGTTGTACCGGCGGCAGCCGGAGGTTGCTTCGGCGATACGCGGCGCGCGCGCCGACCTGGATATCTTCGAGGCCGCCAGCGTGGGCGATGAGCAGCGGATCCGGGAACTGGTGGGGGGCGATCCCGCGTTGGCAAAGGCGCGGTCAGCCGATGGATTCACCGCGCTGCACTTCGCGTGCTTCTTCCGGCAGGACGGCGCGGCAAAGTTGCTGATGAAGAATGGCGCGGATGTGGCTGCCGTCGCGAGAAATCCCATGCAAGTGATGCCGCTGCACAGCGCGGCGACCTCGCGGAGCATGGCAATCGTGCAGACGCTGCTCGATCAAGGCGCGCCGGTGAATGCGAAACAACAGCAAGGGTGGACGGCGTTGCATTCGGCGGCGCAGAACGGCGATCGGGAGATGTACGAATTGCTCGTGAGCCACGGCGCGGACCCGGAGCTGGAGAATGATACGGGAGTGACGTCGGCGGAATTAATGAAGAAGGCACTGCATGGGGCCGGGTCGTAGACCGCGATATACTCTGCGAAAGCGCCCGTGGGCGGAAAAGATACGGCCTAACCCGTTGTGACGTGGATCACTGAAAGGCCGGTTGAAACGCGAGAGGCTGGAGTCAGCGGGAAATGAGCTTGAGCCAGAAGACTATCGCCGGACTGATTCTGCTCTCCATGCTGATATGGCATGTGCAAGCTCTGCCGGCGCTGGTCCATCGATCGGCGGGATCCGCAACACCGGTCAAAATGGAGCATCACGAGACGATGTCGCATGCGCTCCCGTGCTGCGACTCGCCCCGCGTCACGCCCCCGATACCTGCGGCACCGGAGCCATGCGGAAGTGGTCACAATTGCTGTGTGACCCGTCCGGCGAATACGCCTTCGCTGCCATCCTGCGACTCGAGCGCAAAGGCAAACGGCGACTCATCGCGTCAGGCAGTCACTGCACAACCTCGGGCTGGAGCCTTTCCGGTATTCGTTGGTCTGGCGGTCGACGGCAGTCCGGCACAAAGGTATTCCCAGCGCAGTACTGTGCTCCGCATCTGATACCAGCGATCTCCTAAATCACAAGTAGGACCGGGCATCGTTGTGTGCCCGCCGAGAAAATAAATCACCTACAAGGAGATTGGTCATGAAATTCAGAGTTATTGCTCTCACTCTCGTATTAACAGTTGTTTCCTGGGCGCAGAAATCTTCCCAGAGCTTACCTGTCAATCCGGATAAGCCAGGCGCGCCGCCCGCTGCTGCCGCTGCTGCCTGCCATCACGGCGGCGCCAAAGATGCCACCTGCTGTACCAACATGAAGGGAATGGATAAGGACTCAAAGTTGTGCTGCGCACATCAGGACGCCGCCTCGGACAAGGACGGCATGGCATGTTGCCATCAGGAAGCGAAAGCTGGTGAGGAAGCGATGTCTTGCAGCAAGGGCAAAGATGGCAAGGCATGCATGAAGCAGGACAAATCGGCCAACGCCAGCACAGTTGCGGGCTGCTGTCCGGATGGTGATTGCTGCGGCAAAGGCAAGGCCTGTTGCGGGTCGGAGAAGAATGTGTCGACGACCGCAAAGTCCTGCTGCTGCGGGGATCACGGCGAAATGAGCGGACATGCGGAGACCGCCATGAAGTAGGCGGTTTGCAGCATAATCGGGGCGGGCGTCCGGCCCGCCCTTTTTCTTGTGGGGCAGAAAGTGCGTCCCTGCGCTCGGGAAATCAGTTGCGAGGTGAGAGAAACTACATCCTATGTCCCAGGCAGTCCAGGGAGTCACGTTCAACCCCGGGCAGGCATGCTCGCCCTCTAGATGAGCATCGCAGCAAACCCATGCTTGATAACACCGGGCGGGTTGGTTTCGTCTAAGGAGTAGATGGGAGGCGTCATGAACCGGCGACATTTCCTCAGCAGCACGGGCAAGGCAATCGGAGCGGCGTGGCTGGGTTCGAAGATCC
>JBPYEW010000049.1:0-3588 GCA_051984555.1 Terriglobales bacterium
CCGTTCCGAGTTTGCTGACCACTGTAATCCTGCCTCCCATGGCTTCGGCAATGTTCTTCGCCAAGGGGAGACCAAGCCCAGTTCCGTGGATCTGGGCTGCGGTCACCACTGGGCTGCGATAAAAGGGCTCGAATATCTGCTTCAAATCACTGCTGTCGATGCCAATGCCATGATCTTCCACGCTGACGCAGACCTCATCCGGTTTCCCATTATCGCCGTGCACGCTTGCTGCCCAGATCGCGATCCTGGGATTTTTCCCGCCGTACTTCAAAGCATTCACCACCAGATTCTGTAAACACTGGCATACGGCAGCGAAATCCGCCATGACATGCGGCAATCCAGAAGCGACGTGCTGTTCCACCACGAATCCCGCTTCCTCCGCCAGTTCATGCGTATTGCGAAGCACGGAGGCGATCACCAGTTCGACCTCCACCGGGCGGAGGGTATAGCGGTTTCGACCTTCGTGAGTCGCGGCAAACTCCAGAATCTGATTCACCAGGTCCGTGAGTTGCTGGCTATGGTGCCGGATCACCGACCCGTATTTTGCCAGTTGCTCCTTTTGGTCGACCACCCCGTCGGCGATGTTCTGAGCGGAAGCACAAATCACGGCCAGGGGTGTTCGCAGTTCGTGCGAAACCGAGGCGACGAAGTCCATCTGCAGCTTGGCCAAACGAACAGCATTCAGCATCTTGCTACGTTGAATCGCCCAGACCGAGGCGCTGGCAAACAACAACGTAAACGAGAGAACGCCCATCAAGCGGACCACGGAGCGCCGAGAGGAGGCATCGACCAGCGCCAACTGACCTGAGGCCTGCTCGTCATACAACCGCTTGATCTCCTCGAGATCCTGCCGCACCCGTTCAAACGAAGGGACGCCACCACTGAGGTCCATGTCGACGGCTTCCTTGGTACTGCCCTCCAGAATGGAAGCCAGCACCTCGTCGCGGACCTTCAGATACGCGGCCCAATCCGACTGCAGGCGCTTTCCCAGTTCTACCTCGCGCGCGGCACGAGCTCCGGCCAGGTATTGCGTGATGCCATCAGTTACCAGCTTGTCGGCCTCGCGAGACTGATCGGCATACTCTACCTGCAGGTTACTGTTATTCGTGGTCAACGCGTAAAGTGTGCTCCGGCGGGTCTCCTGTGCCTCATATTGCAGCTCGCCGATGCTGCGCAAGCCTTGCACGGATCCCAGATACATTTTCTGCACTTGCACGGACGCGGTATGCAGGTCGCCGATCATAAAGGCGCCCACCGCCACCACGACGCACAGCACCATGAACATCAGCAGGCTCGAGCTGTGGCGGGAGACAATCCCGGAAACACGTCGCCACAGCGTCTGCAGTGGTCCCGCAGATTCCGTCCGCACGAGCTTGGCCGCATCACTCATGATTACTTCGCCGGCCGCGCCTCTATCCGCAAAGGATACTCTGGATCATCCACGCCCCGGCCATTGATGTGGATCACCTTGACTGTGCCGTCCACATCCGAGGCCTTTACGTAGCCGATGGCACCGGGCACGTTAAACACAAACTTGCGCACTCCTACCGGAGTCGATAGCGTTTTGGGCGAGACAAACACCTCGCCGGTGAACAACCCCTGCAGGAAATGTCGGCTGAATTCGGTCTCGCTCATGTGGCAGACGTCCCGCAGCACGGCCTTACGCTCCGGCACTCCCGGATCCATCATGACCAGGGTGATGCGGCGTCCGTTGGGCCAGTGACTGCGTTCCCCCAGAAACACAGCCTTCAATTCCTTGAGCGACAAGTCTTCGATCGGGTTGGACTGATTTACGATGACCGCGAGATTGTCCTCTGGGACTGTGGCAGCAACGCGACTGCCCGCTGCTCCCCCGGAAGACAAATTCAGGAGCAGGCACAGAGCCGCTAGTGCAAACGCGAATTTCTTTCGCAGCCCCAAACTCATCCCGCCCTTTCTAGAAAGTAAATCCCAGCTGGAGGGTTAGTTCGTTATTGGGAGACAAATGCCGCGCGATGTTGTAGTCGTACTGCGCCTTGAGGGCGACCGACTCGCTGGCATCATAGCGCAGCCCAAACGATGGCCCTTCCATGCGGCCAACATCGGGGAAGATCGGTTCTCGGTCGGACGCGTTGATGTACTGATAACGGAAGTACGGCTGATAAGAGCCGAAGCGCTTTGCGATCTGGGTGTAGAAACCCGGCGTGTTGAACGTCTGCGGACTTCCATCGGGGGAATGGCGCACCAGCACGATTTCATTCAGCCACTCAAACTTCGGTGCCATGTACACCGCATGAGCGGCCAGAATCGTCTCGTTCACGCGTGGCAAACCGATGGGCTGGAGGCGATCGTGATACCCGGAGAAGCCTAGCTGCAGCCCGCGAATTGCTTCGGGGCGGGCGAACAAGGCCAGGTTGAAGGCCTTGTAGTTGTTCTCATCCACTTCGTTCTGCACCGGTTCCTCGGTGAGGGGCGAGCGCGACTGCCGGCCATTTCCGATCTCGGCCACGTAATGCAGGCCCAAGGAACCCGAAGGGATTCGGCCGGAAGCCGAAAGGCCAACATTGTGAATCGGAAGAATGCCGCCGCTGTCTTCGAACTGGAACAGCAACGGCCTGCCGGTCGTCGTCTGGAACCACGTGCTGTGATGGTACGCAGTGTTATAGAAGCCGATGGCGGTATGGTATCGCCCCACGGCCAGATTGAAGTAATCGTTGTAGGAATATTGCAGGAGATAGCGTTCCACATCCACGCCGAACTCGTTCCTCTTCCCGCCAGGACGGTTATAGAAGTTGTCCGGCCCTGATTCAAATACGATCTCGCTCAGGAACTTGAATTTTTCTGAGATATCGGAGGTCACGAACAAATTCAACTGACCCAGGCTGAACGAATTGGTGCTGCCCTGCTGATCGCTTCCGTGGAATGAAATATCGCCGAACCCCCGAAGTCGCAACAAGGTCTTGCTCATGTCCATGCGTTCCGGTTCCAGGTGTTCCGTTTCTGCCTCGGGTTCGGTCGCTTGTGCCTGCGGGGTGGGAGGCGCTTCGGCGGGACCCGCTGCCGGGCCCGAAGGCGGGCGAGTTGCCAACGGAGACGGCACGGCAGCGACGGTCGTCTGAGCAGATCCGGAGCGGCCCGATTCAAGTTGAGCCACGCGTGCTTCCAGCTTCTCGATCCGCTGCAGAAGTTGCTGGATCGTCTGCTGCTCGGCACTGGCGGCACTATCCTGCCCGAACGCGAAGTTCCCACCGGCCAGCAATGCAAATATGAGTAAGCCTCGGGCGAACCGCTCGGCGGCCGCGCCGGCACTACGACGATTTCGGAATGCAAGGCTTGGGAACCTCATGACAACCTCCTGACAAATCTCATGCACTTCCACTTGTGAGGCGCAAAGTAAATTCTCTGCGCCTTGCCAACACCCCGCGGGCGACGAATCCAGAAAATGAAAAAAGCCTGAAAATGCTTGGCTGGGGGAGGCAAAACAGGAAGCCAAGTCACACTGCTGCCGGCAGGCTCCGGTTATGCCAGCCTCGAACCGGCAAGCCCGGAGATGCAATGGGAAAACCGCAAATTCTAAACCTAGGTAACCCCGGCAGAGCCGTGACCTCG
>JBPYEW010000050.1:0-17547 GCA_051984555.1 Terriglobales bacterium
AAGATTACAGACCCTTCCGGGCTGCTCGGTTCGCATGTGTGGCTGGTGGATGCCGGTATCCAACTGAAATTCAGCGTGCTAGGTGTTGGCGCGACTTTCACCTATGGCAAGGACTTGCGAACCGGGAACAATGCCTTTTACGCAACAACCGAGCGATGAAATCCTGGCGGGGCGCGCCTCTCGCCCCTAACTGACTATCGGCAGTGCGGGGCCGAGTCGAATCCCTTTGTTCCGTCGCATAAACGCCCCCAACGCAGCAACCATCTCCGAAGTTTTGCTCGGTGAGAGTAATAGGGCGCGATCTGCTTTCCGACCTTGTTTGGATGATGCCGTGACTTGGAGCTGTCGATTCTGCATAAACTGTTCCAACGCAGCCGCGCTCTTAGCTGGCACACGCACGTAATGCGGCATTTCGAAATCGCCTGAAAACTCGTACCTTCGTTGAACGGCAGGTCGCGTTGATATTGCCACTCGTCCCTCCGCGATCGAGACCAGGTCAGAAAGGACCGCCACCGCTGTCGGGCGACCGCCCGCGCCCAGTCCGGCGAACAAGGTTTCCCCACCATGCCTGCCCGTCACGATGAGCGCATTCTGGTTGTTCCAAGTCTGCGCGAGGGGAGAGGCAAGCGGTACGAGCGCCGGCCGGACAGCGGCCCGGATCGCGTTGCCGTCGACTTCAGCGCTGGAGACTTGACGAATCGTGAATCCGAGTTGCTTGGCCAATTCGAAATCAATCGGAGTAATGCCCTCGATCGAGCGGCTGGCAATCTCGTCAGCTTCGAGGTGTGTCCGGAATGCCAGGCGGGACAGGATCGTCAGCTTGCAGGTTGCGTCTAGGCCGTGGATATCCTCGGCAGGATCAGACTCCGCGAAGCCGAGCCGTTGGGCCTTGGTCAATGCGGCCGCGAAGCTTGTACCGTGCGCCTCCATGTTGCTGAGAATGTAATTGCAGGTGCCGTTCAACACGCCGCATAGCTTGACGATTTGATCGCCTGCCAAGCCGTGTTGCAATCCGCAAAGGACAGGAACTCCACCGGCCACGGACCCGCCGTATTCGAGCCTCTGCTCCATACGTTCCGCCAGCGCCAGCAGCTCGGGTCCGTATTCCGCCATCACGCGTTTGTTTGCCGTGACCACGGACTTGCCGGATAGCAGCGCTTTCTCGATCCACTCTTTAGCTGGATGTACCCCGCCGATGAGTTCGACGACTATCTCCGCATCGCTCGCCAGGATCTGATCGAAATCATCGGTCCAATCAACGGAAGCAGAAGTCCAATCCACGCGCTTTCGGTGCACATCGCGATTCAAGACTTGCGTCAGACGAAGCTGTGGGAGCGGTGTGCGGCAGAGGATTTCGGCAAGAGCGCCGCCCACCGTGCCGAACCCGAGTAGGGCGACTTTGCAGGCTGGAAGAAAATCTGTGCGGCGCGAACTAAGTGGGGGTCGCTTCGCAGGCTCAATTGGCGGAGTCAGAGGATTTATTGCCACGATTCCCCCGCCTGGCACAGAGCGTTGGAATTTGCGGTAAGGGAGGACTGCGGGGGAGGGGGGCCGGCGGTCGATCGGCCACTTCGCGGAAAGAACATCCCGTGAAGGCGCTGGACCGAATCAACCGCTTTGGAGTCGTCAACGAGGAAGCTGATCGTGCGATCGCTTGCGCCTTGGCAGACGACGCGGACATCCAAGTCCGAAACTGAGGCGAACACTCGGCTGACCACATCCGGTTGCCGCCGAATGTTCTCACCTACCAGGCATACCAGGGCCTTGTGATTCTCCCAGCTCAGATTTGCCGCGCCTTGCAGGTCGGCAGCGACTGAGGGCAAGGCGGAACTGTTGCTGACCAGTAAGGACACGCGCCCGCGCGAGCTGCCCATCACATCGAGGTGGCAGTGATGTCGGTCAAACGTGATCTGAATTTTGTGGAATAGCTCGGAACTGACTCCGTCGGGAGCGTCGATCTCCACTGCGGCGATGGATCGTTTGGCCGTGACGGCGCGAACCGAATTGCCCGTGTGCACGCGCGCAACAATTTCGGTCCCTTCGCATTCCGGATTGCGTGAGTTCAGTACATAGACTGGAATGTTCTTCTTCATCGCAGGTGCGAGCGTGGCGGGATGGAGCACTTTCGCGCCGAAATGTGCGAGTTCCGCTGCTTCATCGAAACTCATCCGGCGAATCAGGCGAGCATCGGGACAAAGACCTGGGTCGGCGGACATGATGCCGTCCACGTCCGTCCAGATTTCAATTCGGCGGGCGAGCAAACAGGCGCCGACTATGGTGGCGGTCAGATCAGATCCGCCGCGGCCCAGCGTGGTCGGCACGCCCTCCACAGTCGCAGCAATGAAACCACCCAAAACGGGGACGCTGCCTTGCGCGAGCACGGGCCCCATGACTCGGTTCAGACACTCACTCGTTTCCTTCCACAGCGGCGCAGCATGGGTGTGCCGGTGGTCAGTCACGATACAGCTTCGTGCGTCGACTAAGGCGGCACTTACTCCCTCATGACAAAGGGCGGCCGTCACCACCTTGCTGGACAGGCACTCTCCGAGTCCTAAGAGACGATCCTGCAGACGAGGATGGAACTCGCCGCTGCTTGCAATTTCCCGCAGCAAGGAGCGCGCTGCCTCGAACTCAGTCTCAAGATCCGTGATCAACGCGAGATACGCTTCTCCGCAAACCAGTTCGTCAGCGACCTGATGATGGCGTTTGCGCAAGCCTAAAAGCCCGGCTTCAGCCTGATCTAGCTCGCCACGCTGTGCCGCGCTTCCCAGAACGATCAATTGGTCGGTGACCTTGGCGAGGGCACTGACTACAACTACCGGAGTCAAGGTCAACCGCTCTTGCACCAGGCGCACGACACGGCGTATCGCGGCGGCATCTTCCACAGAGGTCCCGCCAAACTTCATCACCACGAGATCTTTGCCCGTGCCCCCGAATCTCGATAACTCGCTCATAAGGTCTCCTTCCGGACAAACAAAAACCCACCGCCAGTCTCTTCCGGCGGTGGGCCCGTAATTTATGGATTGCTGTTTAGCTTAGGGGGCTTCCCTCACCAGAAGACACATAATTCGTGTCGACATACTTGTGTTTGTCGATGTAATTCGTGTCGTCTTCTGGATCAGTCTGCCCATGGGTATGCGTTATTAGTGGCTGGTTCCCCCAGCATGGGTAACGCCTTGCTGCTGATCGTGCGTCACCATATGCTCGAAGAACTCGGCCAAGCGGGCAATCAGACGGTTGCGCCCACCGATGATGTGCAGGCCGCTCTCGTGCTGATGCTCTTCCAGGACTTTGTTCAAGCCAGTTTCCAACTCATTCATGGCTTCACCCACATGCCTCTTCGAGGTTTGTCGTACTAATTACAGTACCCAGTTCTTGCCTAGTTGGGAAATTAGATTTTTGGATGGAGGGAATCGGAAAAGCGGGAGAGGAGTTACTCGGCCGCCGCTTTTCTGCCGGTAGTCATCTCGCGGATCGTCGCAATGAAAGCTGTGCTGGCTCGGGGCAGAGTACGGTCCCTGCGATAGGCAATGCCGAGTTCGCGCCACAGTTCCACATCTTCCAGTTCGATCAGCTTGACTCTCCCGGCCTGAGCGTCGTCGCGGGCGAAACAGGCGCTAACCAGGGAAACGCCCAGGTCGGCCGCTACAAAGGCCTTGATCATGCCGACACTCGGCAACTCCATCCGCACCTGGACGTCCGTGTTCTGAGAACGAAACAGGCGATCGAGCAAGCGGCGAGTGTGCCCAGTCTTGGGAAAGAGGAGTGGTTGCTTGGCAATCTCGCTCACCGGGACCACCTTGAACTTGGCCAACGGGTTGCGCGGGCTGACCATTAACACCAGCTTGTCGCGAAAGATAGGCTGGATCTTGAGGCTCGGCGACTTTACCGGGAGCGTCACGATGCCGACGTCGATGGCGCCGTTCTCGAGTTTTTCGATGATCTTGTAACTGAAGTTGCGATAGATGCTGATCTGAACAGCGGGATAGACACGGCAATATTCCGCAAAAACGTCAGGCAAGACGTAGAGGCAAGTGGCTTCGTTTGCGCCGATGCTCAGCGTTCCCCGCGGCGTACGACCGTGGTCGGCAACCGCCATGAGCGATTCGTCGCGTAACGCCTTCAGCCGCTCCGCATACTCGTACAGCACTTCACCTGCGGGAGTGAGTTTGACGGTCTTGCCCGAGCGATCCAGCAGGCGATCGCCATATTCCTGCTCCAATTGCCGAATTTGCGCGCTCACGGCCGACTGCGATCGGAACACTTTCTCTCCCGCACGGGAGAAGCTCCCCTGCTTAGCAACCTCCAGGAACGTGATGAGCTGATCAAAGTCCATTGAGTATTCAGCGGAATTATAAGTGAGCCAACGACGCGCGCTCACTTACATGAGCAAAATTAACCGGAATTGTAGTTCCATTTCGAGCCGCGGAGCTCACATGACCAAGGGGCCCGCGGAGGGAATTGACGGCTGCGATTCGAATGCCAGGGACTCCTGAGCGCTGAGCCGAGCCAGGACGGCAGCCCATGCGTCCTCGGTCGAACACGGCGGCTGGATCGGTTCGACGCGAAGTAGCGGCAGCGACGCGCTGCTCAAAAGACGTGCGGCCCGGGGACTGCCAGTCAAGTGGACATGGCGGCGAAGTACCCGCCGCAACCAACGTTGCTCCGGAAGTTCCAAGCTGGCAAATCGTACTGACTGGTTGTTGCAATGATCAGCGGCCGCGTTACGGAGGATGTAAGAGAGTCCGCCCGTCATTCCGGCGCCAAAGTTGATTCCCACTGGGCCGAGCACGACCGCAATGCCGGCAGTCATGTATTCACAACCATGCTGGCCGACTCCCTCGATGACGGCCAAGGCGCCGCTATTGCGAACGGCAAAGCGCTCGCCTCCCTGCCCGGCAACGTACAGCTCACCACCCGTAGCACCGTAGAGGACGGTGTTACCGACCAGAACATCGCCACGCTCGGAGGCTTCCGCCCCCGCACTGATGGCAATCGTCCCGCCGCAAAGACCTTTGCCAACGTAGTCATTGGCCTCGCCGGATAGACGGAAGTGCGCCCCGGATATCAGGAATGCGCCGAAACTCTGGCCCGCGGTGCCGACAAACTCACAATCTGCGCCGCTTAGCTGGAATGCCGCTGAGCCCATGCGGCGCAGGATCTCGCCGCTGAAATGAGTACCGACCGCGCGATCGGAGTTCGTAATGCGAAATCGATGCGAGCGGCTCTGCAGTGATTCCAGTTCATCAACAGCGCGGTTGAGTTGCAGGCGCAACTCGCTGCTGTCTTCATGCGGGCAAGGGAATTGCAGAGGCGCGTCGGCGATGGGATCCAGCAAAGAGCTAAGAGCCCGCTCGGCTTCCGGTGACTTCGCTGTAAGCAGGTCGACTCGCCCAACGATTTCATCGATGGAGTGAACGCCGGTGGCAGCCAGTAGTTCGCGAACGTCGGCCGCCAAGGCACGGAAATAGTTCTCGACCATCTCCGGGTTGCCCGTGAAACGGGCGCGCAGAGCCTCATTCTGCGTGGCGATGCCAACGGGACAGGTGTTCAGGTGACATTGGCGCGCCATAACGCAGCCGATTGCGAGCAGGGCGGCGGTCCCGAATCCGAATTCTTCGGCGCCGAGCAGAGCCGCAATGATTACGTCCTTCGCGAATTTGAGCCCACCATCCACGCGCAGACGAACCCGAGCGCGCAGACCTGCACGCAACAAGGCAGTATGAGCATCGCGCAACCCCGCTTCCCATGGGATGCCGGTATTTTTGATCGAGGTTAGAGGAGAGGCGCCCGTCCCGCCGTCGTAGCCGCTGATCGTGATGACATCGGCTCCGGCCTTTGCAACCCCCGTCGCAATAATCCCAACACCGGTACTAGAGACCAGCTTCACACCAATTCGCGCCCGGGGATTGATGGCGCGCAGATCATAGATCAGCTGCGCCAGGTCCTCGATGCTGTAGATGTCATGATGTGGCGGCGGCGAAATGAGCGATGTTCCGGGAATCGCATGCCGCAATCTTGCGATATATGGCGTCACTTTGATGGCCGGTAGTTGGCCGCCCTCGCCGGGCTTCGACCCCTGCGCCATCTTGATTTCCAGCTCGTCGGCGTGAACTAGGTATTCGGCAGTCACTCCAAAGCGCCCTGAGGCCACTTGTTTTACGCGATTGTTTGCCTCAGGATTTTGCGCGTAGATATGAGGATCTTCGCCGCCCTCCCCTGTGTTGCTGCGCCCACCGAGACGGTTCATCGCCGTTGCCAGGGTGGCATGCGATTCGGGAGAGATTGCGCCGAGTGACATCGCCTGTGTACTCAAGCGGCTCAAAACAGAAGTTTCGGATTCGACGTCATCAAGGCCGAGCGGCTCATCCGATTTGTTGATCTCAAGCAGATCGCGAACCGCGACGGGAGTCCGTTCCTCGCCGAGAATTGTCAGCGCAGCGTGGTTTTCAGGACTGGGAAACTTTAAGTAACGATGCATCCGCCGCACGTATTCCGGCGAATTCGAGTGGCGCTCGGCATGGTGACGGAAGCGGTACAAGCCAGCATCGCGAAACTCGGCTGCGTCTCCTCCGAAGCCCGCTGCATGGTACGCGAGGCAGTCTTCCAGGAGTTCGTCCAGACTTCTGCCCCCGAGCACCCAGCCCGCATCTGCGAAAAATTCGTCGTGTACCTCGCGGTCTAACCCGACTGTCTCGAACAGCTGACTGTTGCGGTAGCTGGCGAGCGTGGAGATCCCCATCCGACCCAAAACCTTGCGAAGGCCTTTGTCGACGGCAGTACGATAACGCGCAGGGCCGCCGGGGTTGAGTTTGGCCGCAAGTTCCAGGGCCATGAACGGAAACACCGCACTGGCTCCCGCGGCAATCAACATCGCCACGTGGTGCGTGTCGATGACCTGCCCAGTTTCAACGATTACTGGAATATTGCAACCGTCGGCGTCGGTGATCGCTTTCCACGCCGTGCTGAGAGCGAGCATGGCCGGCAGCGCTGCCCGATCTCGCCCGATATTCCGGTCGCTCAGGATGAAGAGACCGGGCTTTTCGCTGACTGAGGTTCGCGCGTCTTCCGCAATCCTTGCGAGGGCAGAGTGCGCACCGTCCAAACGACCGGTGGTCTCGAAGGTGATATCAATCACGTGCGCCGAGCCCAGGCGCTCGATAACTTTTCCAAGTTGCCGCTCGTCGACGATCGAAGAGCTGAGCATGGTGCGCTCGCCGAGGTAGACGTCGAGCGACATAACGTGTGTCTCGCGTAGCGGGTCGATGGGCGGATTCGTCACTTGCGCAAAGCGCTGCTTGCAGTAGTCCCAAAGGGGCCGCCGCATGCTCGATAGGAATGCCGGGGGCGCGTCATCGCCCATGCTCCAAAGCGCTTCATGTCCATCATGGACGAGCGGCTGAAACAACATGCGGAACTGGTCTTCGGTCCAGCCGAAAGCCGCCAGGCTGCGGTTCCCATCCGCCCAAGCGGGAGGAGGAGTTTGCTCCGCGGGAACCACGGTCGGCCGCGGGAGGGAGGTTGCAGCGACGCTGCGCTGAAGAAGCCCCGCGATCTCGGAAGGCCGAAAGAAGACACCATTTTCGGGATCGGCCAGCAACATGTCACCCGGGCCGAGGCGCTGGCGTTCTACGACGTGCTTGTCATGGAGATCGGTAATGCCTACTTCGGAGCCCACCACTAACAAGCCATCCGAAGTCAGGGTGTAGCGCATGGGCCGAAGTCCGTTGCGGTCCAATTTCGCCCCGACCGTCAGGCCGTCGCTAAACACCAGCGCGGCCGGGCCATCCCAGGGTTCCTGCTCGCGCGCGCTTCGCTGAAAGAAGCGGCGCAGAGTTGGGGGCATATGGTCGTCGTTTTCCCATGCCGGAGGAACGAGGCGCGCTATGGATTCGACCAGCCCGCGGCGTTCCCGAAGCGAAAGCTCCAGAGCATTGTCAAAGCTCGCCGAATCGCTCATCCGCGGTTCGAGCAACAGGTGTTCGTCGGATAACCCGAGCTGAGTTCGCAGGCGGCTTTCGCGAGCTAGCAGCCAGCGCCGGTTACTGCTTATCGTGTTGATTTCGCCGTTGTGAGCTACAAAGCGGAATGGCTGGGCCAGTCGCCAGCTGGGCTGCGTGTTGGTCGAATACCTCTGGTGGAACACCGCAAACGAGCTCTCAAATTCAGGATCTGCAAGGTCGAGATAGAACGCCGGCAATTGTTGCGGCGTGAGCAGGCCCTTGTAGACGATCGTTCGCGACGACAAAGAACAGAAATAAGCGTCGGGAACCGTGGCCTGAAGATCTTTGCGCAGGCGGAACAATGCGGACTCGAAATCCCGATTTTCGTCCGTACAGCCGAGGAAGCACTGTCGAATTTCGGGTAAAGATTCCAGGGAGCGGGGCCCCAGAATCGAGGTATCGGTTGGCACTACACGCGAACCGAGGTATTGGAGACCAATTTTGGTGGCGCCCCGCTCGACTGCCGCGCAAACCGTGGAGACCTGGTCCTGCGGGACGAAGAGCATGCCGACCGCGAACGTTCGAGGCAGGCTGATGCCACACTGTCGAGCCGCTTTCCGGAAGAACTCTCGAGGGATGGCCGTAAGGAGACCGGCGCCATCGCCGCTGCGTCCGTCCGCGTCAACACCGCCGCGGTGCGCCAGCCGGGCCAAAGCGGTAAGCGCTCGTTCCACAATCTCGTGCGATCCGGGGCCGCCCAGTTGCGCGATAAAGCCAACGCCACAGGCGTCATGATCGGCCGAGAAGCTGTAACGATTTTGCGGCATCGTAGGGAATGTCTACCTTTATTCAGGTGCAAAAATCCAATTGAGAATTTCGATTTCCGCGATGGATTTTTCGGGACGGGGACTTGCTGCAGGGCAAACAGCGTTCCCGGCCTGTGTTTACGCTGGTTCGAAGCACTTTGAAGCTCCGCAATTACTACTTGACACTCGCGGTGCAGCCTGTGAATATCTATTCACGGGGATGGATAGTTATTCAGGATGACCAAGCCGAGCAGACAAAGAGCCATCCTTGAGCTTCTGGGGAACGGGACAGCGATCGCCAGCCAGGAAGAACTGCAACGCGCCCTGGCAAAGCGGGGTTTCAAGGTTGGGCAGGCAACGCTCTCCCGCGACATCCGGGAACTGGGGCTGATCAAGACCGCGAAGGGTTATGCGGTTCCGGGTAGAGAGGTTGTTGCCGATCCCCCATTGCCTTCGGTGCCGCACCTGGTGCGTGAATTCGTGCTGGATGTGCGGCCCGCGCAGAACCTGCTCGTCTTGAAGACCGCCGTGGGAAGCGCACAGCCCGTGGCGGCGGCGCTGGATGGCGAATCGTGGCCCGAGGTGGTCGGAACGATTGCCGGCGATGATGCCATCCTGATCGTCTCGCAGGACAAGAAAGCTACGAACCGGCTGGCCGGAAGAATACGAGGAATTCTTGCTCGATGACGGCAAAGTTAAAACCTGCGGTGTTGGGCGCGACCGGCTATTCCGGCCTGGAATTGACGCGCCTGCTCGCTCGTCATCCTCGCGTCGAGAAGCCTCTCTTGATGCGGCGCGAGAACGGGGGCAAAGCCCCAACTAGCTTGGCCGAAGTTTTTCCCGCGCTGTCAGGGAATGGCGGTTATCCACTCGAGCCATTTTCCTGGGAGACGCTGCGCTCACGGGGCGTCGACCTGCTTTTTCTGGCAACTCCTCACGAGACATCGCGCACGCTCGTGCCTGAAGCGATGGAGCGCGGCATTAGAGTTGTCGACCTGAGTGGGGCATGGCGTCTCAAACAGGAGCAAAACCGCGCTGTTTACAAATTCGAGGATGAGGGATCTTCCTCGGCCGACACGTGGAACTCGAAAGCGGTGTATGGTCTGCCGGAACTGAATCGCGAAAAAATTGCCGAAGCCTCTCTCGTGGCGAACCCCGGCTGTTACGCAACGTCGATCATCCTGGCGCTTGCGCCCCTGGTGAGGGCTGGAATTGTCGATCGCCGGCATGGGATCGTGTCGGATTCCAAATCCGGGGTTTCCGGAGCAGGGAAAGAGCCGACGTCGCGCACGCACTTCGTATCTGTCGCGGATAACTTATCGGCGTACTCGGTGTTCGGTCATCGCCACACCGGCGAAATCCTCGAGCAACTCAATCTGGCGAGCGAAGAAGTCATTTTCACGCCGCACCTTTTGCCGATTCCCCGAGGAATCCTCTCGACCATTTATGTGCGCCTGACGGAAGCCATGACAACGGCCGCCGTCGAAGCATGCTTCCGAGACTTCTACGGCGACAAGGATTGGGTGCGCGTCTTTGCAACTCCGCAGTTGCCGCAGATCCAATACTGCCTTCACACCAACTACTGCGATCTCGGCTTCAACCTGGCTGATGATGGCCGCAGGCTGGTGATCGTTTCGTGCATCGACAACTTGCTGAAGGGCGCTTCTGGGCAGGCAGTGCAGAACATGAACGTGATGTATGGCTGGAGCGAGAAGGAAGGACTGAATTGAAAGTCGTAGTCAAAATCGGTGGTGCCGCGCTGGAGAATAAGGCCACGCTGCACAAGTGTGCGCATGCGGTCGTTGATCTTGCGCGAGATGGGCACCAGGTAGCCGTCGTGCATGGCGGCGGTTCGGCTCTTACCCGAACCCTGAAACTGCTGGGCAAGCAAAGCGATTTCATCAACGGCCTGAGGGTCACGGACGCGGAGACTCGCGACGTTGCACTAATGGTGTTGGCGGGCATCGTCAACAAGGGGCTCGTGGCTGCAATCGGAGCCACGGGACAAGCGGCCGTTGGTCTATGCGGTGGAGACGGCCTTGCATTTCGCGCGCGCAAAAAGAAGACCACCGGCGCCGACCTCGGTTATGTGGGAGAGATCGCGCTGGTCGAACCGAAATGGATTGAGAGCATCTGGTCGTTGGGCGGAATCCCGGTAATCTCCAGCATCGCGCTCGGTACGGACGGCGAGTATTACAACGTCAACGCGGACCAGATGGCGGCCGCTTGTGCGGTTGGCTGCCGCGCGCACTCGCTCATCTTCCTGACCGATGTTCCGGGAGTAAAAGGGCCAGATGGTGCCGTCATGCCTTGGCTGGAGATGCGGCGCGTGCCGGACTTGATCCGCGACGCGGTGATTGCCGGCGGCATGTTGCCAAAGCTGGAGGCCTGCGGCCATGCATTGCACCACGGTGTCGGGCGAGTTCGCATATTGCCGGCCGAGCAGGTTGATATTCTCCCGCAATTCTATTTTGCCAAGCTGGACTGCGGCACGGAGGTGCTCGTCGCATGAATCTGAATTCGGTAATGCGCGCCGAGTCGTCGTTGCTTCTGCCCACTTACGAGCGAAATCCTGTCATGTTCACGCATGGGCGGGGTGTCTACCTGTGGGATTCGCAAGGCAAGCGGTACCTGGATTTTCTGAGCGGCATTGGCGTGAACGCGCTGGGTTACGGGCATCCCGCCATCCAGAAGACGCTGTCGGACCAGGCGGGAAAGCTGATCCACATTTCAAACTTGTTCTACCACCCGTTTCAGGCGGATCTGGCAAAGCGCCTGACGCGGTTATCGGGCCTGGATCGGGCATTCTTCTGTAACAGCGGCACCGAAGCCTGGGAAGGGGCGCTGAAACTGGCGCGCGCCTACGCTCACGCGCAGAACCACAACGGTCACAAAGCGAAGTGGCGGATGATCGCCTTGGAGAATTCATTCCATGGGCGAACGTTTGGTTCGCTGGCCACCACTGGTCAGCAAAAATATCGCGCGCCGTTTGCCCCGTTGATGCCGGGCGTCAGTTTTGTCGCCTTCAATGACGTCGCCGATCTGAAACGGCAGTTCGATGCGAGTGTCTGCGCGATCTGCATGGAGACCATTCAGGGCGAAGGTGGGATCAATCCCCTCAGCCAGGAATTCCTGCAGCTTGCTCGCGATCTGAGCCGGCAAAGCGGCGCGCTTCTGATTCTGGATGAGATCCAGTGTGGCCTCGGCCGCACCGGCGAGTACTTCGCGTACCAACACTATGGGATCAAGCCGGACATCGTTACTGTTGCCAAGCCCCTGGCAGCGGGTTTGCCGCTGGGAGCAATCCTGACGACTAACGAAGTTGCCGGCTGTATGCATCCGGGTTTGCACGGCACCACGTTTGGCGGCGGGCCACTCTCGTGTGCGGTAGCCATCGAATTCCTCAAGCAGATGGAAAAGTTACTCGGGCAGATTCGCCGTACGGGTGACTACTTCATCTCGCAGCTGCAGAAATTGAGTAAAAAGCACTCGGAAGTGACGAACGTGCGCGGCATGGGACTCATGTTGGCGCTGCAATTGAATTCCGGAGACCTGGCCAAGGCCGTGGTTCGAGAACTGCTGAAGCAAGGCATCCTCATCAATCGCACACATGAAACGGTATTGCGGTTTCTTCCGCCCTACATTGTTGAGAAGAAGCATATCGATCAATTAGTTGAAGCGCTCGATTCCTCTCTGCAGCAAATCGCGGCGGGTGGAACTACCGCCTCGAGGAAACGAGCCAGTCGTCCGCAAGCGAGCGCCACCAGGGAAGCAAGGAGCCACGCATGAACAGCCAGACACTCGGTACACCACAGGTCGACACATACCCGAAACCGAAAGCGTTTCGGTCGCGCGATCTGGTTTCCACCCGCGACCTCACGCCGAAGGAAGTAGAAGCAGTTCTCGATTTAACGGCGTTGATGAAGGCTCGTCCCGCAGATTTCCGCGGAGCGCTGGCGGGGAAACAGTTGGTGATGTTCTTCGAGAAGCCCTCCCTGCGGACTCGACTGACGTTTGAATCAGGCATGGCAAGCCTCGGGGGCGTTTCATTTTTTGTGGACCAGACGGCCGAGCGTTTGGGGGCGCGGGAGAAGCTGAGTGATGTGGCGCACAACCTCGAGCGCTGGGTGGACGTGATCGTGCTGCGTACCTTTGCCCACGCTACCGTCGAGCAGATGGCGGACTACGCGTCGATTCCCGTCGTGAATGCTCTGAGCGAACTGGAACATCCATGCCAGTCGTTGGCCGACTACTTTACGTTGCAGGAGAGGTTCGGCAATCTGCGCAACGTCAAACTGGCGTACGTTGGCGATGCCGCAAACAATGTCGCCCACTCGCTCATGCTGACCTGTGCTGCGCTGGGATCGTCGATTCGGCTGGCAAGCCCTGCCGGTTATGAACCGGACGCGCACATACTGGCAGATGCGCAAGACATCGCTCGCGAAACGGGTGCCACCATCGAGATCATGGAGGACCCGCATGAGGCGGTTGACGGCGTGGACGCGATCTACACCGATACGTGGGTGAGTATGGGGCACGAGGCGGAATCGGAAAAGCGAGCCGAGATATTCGCGCCGTACCAGGTAAACGAGGAGTTGATGGCGGGTGCCGCGCCGCACGCGTTGTTCATGCACTGTCTTCCGGCAAATCGCGGAAAAGAAGTAACCGACCCTGTGATTGACTCATCTCAGTCGGTGGTCTTCGACCAGGCGGAAAACCGCTTGCACGTGCAGAAGGCTATCTTGCTGTTGCTGCTGGGAGGCGCGATGGGTCGTTTCCCGCTGAGGAGTGCCAATGCCTGAGAAAGTCGTACTCGCATATTCCGGTGGTTTGGATACGTCGATCATCATTCCCTGGCTCAAGGAAAACTATTCTCACGACGTGATCGCCATGGTGGGGGATGTCGGCCAGGGCGATGACATCGAGGCCGTGGTTGATAAGGCGTACAAGACGGGTGCCAGCAAGGTTGTGGTGGAAGACTTGCGCGAGGAATTTCTGACCGGCTATGTATGGCCCTCGCTCAAAGCGGGTGCGGTGTACGAACACAAATATCTTCTGGGCACTTCGCTGGCCCGGCCTGTGATTGCCAAACACCAGGTCGAAGTTGCGTTGCGCGAAGGCGCGGTGGCTGTCGCTCATGGTTGTACCGGTAAAGGCAACGATCAGGTAAGGTTCGAGCTGACGTACCAGGCGCTTGCTCCGGAGTTGAAAGTGATCGCGCCTTGGCGGGAGTGGACGCTCAAGTCGCGCGAGGATTGTCTCGACTACGCCGAACAGCACGGAATTCCTGTTTCCGCGAGCAGAGAAAAGATTCACAGCCGCGATAAAAACTTATGGCACCTCAGCCATGAGGGCGGGGAACTGGAAGACGCCGCCAATGCGCCCTTTGCCAGCACATGGCAGATGACGCGCAGCCCGCAAGAAGCTCCCGATCGTGAAGAGCAGGTTGAGGTCGGGTTCGAGAAGGGCATCCCGGTTTCGGTCAACGGCATGAGCATGGACCCGGTGTCACTCGTCGAACTGCTCAATGAAATCGGCGGCCGCAATGCCGTCGGACGTATTGATTTGGTAGAGAACCGCTTTGTCGGCATCAAGTCGCGTGGCTGTTACGAAACTCCCGGGGGGACGTTGTTGCTGACGGCACATCGCGAACTGGAAGCGCTTTGTCTTGATCGTGACCTCGCCCATTTCAAGCAGCATGTCGGCCTGAAGTACGCCGAACTTGTCTATTTTGGATTGTGGTTCACGCCGTTGCGCGAGGCGCTGGATGCGTTCGTGGAGAGCACACAGGCGAACATCACGGGTACGGTAAAGCTCTCGCTGTACAAGGGAAATATTTCGGTGGTGAGCCGCCAGTCGGAATTTTCGCAGTACCGTACGGATCTTTCGTCGTTCACCATGGGCGACAGTTATGACCAGAAAGATGCCGCGGGATTTATTCGCATTCTCGGTTTGCCGGCGCGTTCGCGCGCGCAGTCGCGTATCGAGGTGACGAAGTGAAGATGTGGTCAGGCCGCTTCCGGCAGCCGCTCGATCCCGAATTCGAGCGCTGGCAGCGGTCTTTTCCTTATGACCGGCGTTTGCTGCCGTTCGAGCTTGAGGCAAGCCGGGCGCACGCCCGCGCGTTGCGGAAAGTTGGCGTGCTATCGGCCGAGGAACTGGCGTCGATTCTGTTTGGACTGGACCAGATTGGCGAAAGAGCGGAGCAGTCGAGGTCGTACCTAGAGGATCCCGAAGCCGAGGACGTTCATCACTTTGTCGAGAAGAGGTTAGTCGAGATCATCGGCGACGTTGGATTGAAACTGCACAGCGGCCGGAGTCGTAACGAGCAAATTGCAACCGACCTGCGGCTCTTTGCCCGGCACTCCATAGATCAGCTCACAATGTCGCTTGCCGACTTGATGGAGGCCTTTGTGGTACGTGTGGAACAAGCGGGCGAAGCAGCAATGCCGGCATACACGCATTGGCAAAAGGCCGAGCCCGTTCTGGTGGCTCATTGGCTGCTTGCTTATTTCGAGATGTTCAGCCGTGATGCTGACCGCTTGGCTGATTGCCGAAAGCGGCTCAATGTCTGTCCTCTGGGTTCCGGTGCAGTTGCAGGCGCGACGCTCTCCCTTGATCGCAAAGCGATGGCTGCCGAATTGGGCTTCGATGGCCCTACTGCGAACAGCATAGACGCGACCAGCGATCGCGAATTCGCTATTGAATCCGTGAATGCGTTGTCGTTGCTGGCGTTGCACCTGAGTCGCTGGGCCGAGGAGATGATCCTCTTCTCTACAAGCGAATTTGGGTTCCTTCACTTGCCGGAATCGTTTTCGACGGGCAGCAGCGCGATGCCGCAGAAGAAGAACCCCGATCTGCTGGAACTAACCCGCGGCAAAGCGGCCCGGGTGATTGGAAACGCAACCTCTTTGATGGTTTCGATGAAAGGGCTCCCGCTGGCCTACAACAAAGATCTGCAGGAGACACAGGAGCCACTCTTTGAAGCCGCCGACGCCACGCTCGCCCTGGTTCCGCTCGCGGCCGAGTGGATGAAAGCGGTCCAATTCAATTTCGAACGGATGCAGGCCGCCTCGGAATCCGGATACATGAATGCGTTTGCGGCGGCAACGTATCTTTCCTCGAAAGGTGTGCCGTTTCGTTCCGCGCACGAAATCGTCGGCAAGGCAGTCCAGTTTTGCCTCGACAAAAGTTGCGAGCTGCAGGACCTGTCGCTGGAAGACCTGAAGAAATTCTACCCGGCGTTTGAACCAGACGTTTTCTCGTATTTGGGCGTTGCGTCCGTACTCGAGATCCATAACGTCACGGGCGGGACCGCGCCTTCGCAAGTAAAGGAAGCTCTGCAGGCAGCGAAGCAGAGAATCTCCGCGGTCCGAGGGGTGGTGCATGCGCACGCGTAACGCCATCCTGCCCGATGCCGAACAGGTTCATCAGTTGATCTCGGCGCATTTCGAAAGCGGAACGCTTTTGCCTCGCAGTTTCCCGGAGATTTGCGAGAACATCCGGGACTTCATAATCGCTGAGGACGCTGGCGAAATCGTGGGCTGCGGCGCGCTGCACCTGTATGGACTGCATCTGGCTGAGATCCGCTCGATCATGGTTTCACCCAAGTACCAGGGTAAAGGGGCCGGGCGTGTGCTGGTCAGGGCTTTGTTGAAACAGGCCAAAAAACACCGGGTCACGTGTGTATGCCTGTTTACCCGGATCCCCGAGTTCTTTGCGCGCATAGGATTCTCGGTGGTGACTCGCGAAGACATTCCCGACAAACTCTATAAAGACTGCCACGTTTGCCCAAAACTCCATTGCTGCGATGAAGTCGCCATGGTGCGCGGTGAGTTGCCAACGTTCGCGATCCTGCAACAACCCATTTCAAGTCTCGTCAAACTCCAAGCATGATTGATACCCGCGCTGCGGAAACCCTCTATATTCCCCAAGGTTTTTCTTTTTCTTCCCGCTGCGCCGGAATCAAGGCGAGTGGGCGGGCGGACCTTGCGCTGATTGAGTGCGAGACAGGTGCGAACGCAGCGGCGGTGTTCACGCGCAACCGTGTGGTTGCGGCACCGTTGACGGTGGGACGGGAGCACTTGAAGTCGAGCAAAGGGAAAGTCCGGGCGGTGGTTGTCAATTCAGGCAATGCCAACTGTGCGACCGGCAAACAAGGGCTGATCGGGTGCAAGGATGTGTGCTCCGCAACCGCAAAATTGTTGGGGGTTCCACCACAGCAGATATTCCCGTCTTCTACAGGCATTATCGGGGTGCGGTTTCCGTCCGAAAAGATCGTCGCCCACTTACCGCAACTTGTGTCGGATCGTGACTCGAGCGAATCGTCTGCTCGAAACTTTGCTTCAACGATCCTTACCACCGATACGCGCCTGAAAATTGCCTCCTCAAAGTTTAGTGTAAGGAGTGGAGAGGTTCGCCTGCTAGGTATCGCCAAAGGATCGGGGATGATTCATCCCAAAATGGCGACCATGCTGGCATATGTCGTAACCGATGTTGATGCGACCCCTTCTGAACTGAGATCCCTACTGCGCGAGGTGTGCGACGACACGTTCAACTGCATTTCGGTAGACGGGGACACGTCGACAAATGACACAGTATTGCTCCTCGCGAGTAGACACAGCGGACTTCGGTTGAAAGATTTTTCCGTTCGCAAGCGTTTCGAAACCGCATTGTTTGCTATCTGCCGCTCTCTGGCCGAGCAGATCGTGAGCGACGGCGAGGGTGTCCGCCATGTAATCCGCCTAACCGTTGAACAAGTGAGAAACCGGACCGAGGCTATGCAGGTGGCCAGGGCC
>JBPYEW010000051.1:0-25615 GCA_051984555.1 Terriglobales bacterium
GTGGAACGATACCAGCAGCCGTGGCGTAATTGCCGCCACCTCGCCGTGTTCCGAGGCCCGAGACACCGTTTACAGACGGCGGAGGTTCGACAATTTTCGTCTGCTGGCTGGCCATGTTCGTGAAGCCGCCCAAAGTCCGCTGCGCCGAGACGGGCAATTGCGGAGCGGGTGCGACAATTTCTGCGCGACCGATATTCATGTCGCCGAGTCGCACATCGCGCGGCATGTTTGGCGGCGGCGCAACCACATCGACGGCGGAAACACCGACAGGACGACTCGCCGTCCCTGTCACCGAAGGAGCAGGCGCAACCACTGCGGCCTGCGTGGGTTCGATACGCCGCTCAACTGCCTGCGTAATGTCAGGCGCGGGCGCGACAACCGGCGCCGACAAATCTGGAATGCGTTGCCCTCCACCATTCGGCAGTGGTGCCGCGGGTGCTGGTCCGTTCCACGCAATCATGTTAGGCAACGGAACGTCGTGATCTAACTTGATGTTCGGCGGCGTGATAATCGTTTGCGAATGATTATCGGCCTCGGGCGGTACTGAAATGATCGGCTGCTTCGCGTACTCCGGTTGGCCCTTCTGATTCTGTGCCGCTGGCGAGTTGCCGGTATCAATCGGCTGGAGATATTCGGAAGGCGAATAGTAAATCACGTCTTCTTTGTGAAACGCAGCCTGCGTAATGATCTGTGGCCGCAGCGCCAGGGCGCGACTCACACCCCAAACCGCGGCGAGGAGGATGACGTGAACTGCGATTGACTCGGCGAATTGCCACCAAGGCATGCGTGACGTCACGAAGACATCAGGCCAGAATGCGCCCGGACTGGACGTAGTCAAAAGTTCCGGACCGCGGCGAAAGCGCAATGCATCGCCAAGGTTTCGAAAGAAAACGCGATATCCGGGTTCGAGTTCGAGGAGGAGTCTCGGCGGAACGGGCTTCGGCTGGAAGGGCGCGTCCAAAGCCGAATTCAGGTTCCCCGAGCCGTATGCCATTACAGTCCGCCAAAAGAAAACGCGAGTGCCTCATTATAACGGAGCACACCTGGACTCCCGGGGCTGTTTGTGCCCCTCCGAGTGGAAAAGTCATCCGCTCCTATGTAGTACGATGATCGAAGCGGAGTACCTCCTGATGCGCAGACTTCTTTCCACCTTCTTCCTCGTTGCATTTTTGGCAACGATCGCGACTGCCGCGCAAGAGAAAAGCGAACAGAAGCCCGAGCCCAGCAAAACCCCGGCGTACTCGGGAATGTACAGCTTTCTGCGCGACGGAGAATTCGTGCAAGTCAGCGTAGAAGATCAAGGACACGTCACCGGTTTCGTCTCCCGTTATGGCGACCTCGAAAGCGATCGCGGTCAGTTCCTCGATCAGTTTTTCAAGACCGGCAAACTCGACGGCAACAAACTTACCTTCACCACCGACACCGTGCATGGCATCTGGTTTGACTTCGCGGGAACTATCGATCGTGGTTCGGGAAAAAATCCTGGCGAAGAAGGCTACTACGTCCTGAATGGCAAGCTGACCGAGTACAGCACCGATGCCGCGAAGAAAGTAACTTCGAAATCACGCGACGTAGCTTTCAAGCAGTTCCCGGAAGATATGCCGCCCGCCCCAGCCAAGAAAGACTAGTGTGATTGCCAAGCTCTGACATTGTCATCGCTCGTTAAGCGAGGAATCTGCTGTTGACTGGGGATTGAGACTGACGGCGGAAACTATTTTCCGGCCGACGCTTCTTCTTCCAGCATCGCGTAAATCGCAGGATTAGAACACACTTCGTAGTAAGCACGATCCGTCCAGCGACGGAACGCCGAGGTCTTAGGATCAACCTGTGGGATCAGGCTCTCACGCACGACGAGTTTCTTGAAGATCCCATTCCCTATCGGCACGACGCCCATGTAGAGCTTGTATTTCTCCGTGCCCCACAGCGCCGATAGTTCTAGGTGGCACGGCTGAAGAGAGATCTCTTTTTGTAATTTCCGAAATGCGGCTTCGTTCATTCGAATGCCGTTCAAGTTGTACGACATCATGAACTCGTCCGCATTCTCGCCGGCGTCGGCATCGCCCACCATCTGGAACGCATAGACGTTGAATGCACTCTGCAGGGGTTCGACGGCCTTGCGCGCCTGCTTGTTGCACGAGGATAAGCGGTCGCTCACGTTCAGCGCGTCAGAGATCATGATCCGGCGGTCTCCATCCATCAAATAGAGCGGCGCCGAATCCTGGAAACAAATCCCAATGCCCAATTCCAGCGGCGGCAGACCAGCACGCTCCAACAGGAGGTTGTATCCACTGACGATCTCGAGCATCTCGCGCGCCAGCACGCACGCCCGACCCACAGCGAGCCCGGCTTGTCCCTGGTGTTCCATCATCGCAAGGATCATGGCATCGCCTTCCAGGAAGACTTTTGACGCGCCATATTTCGGCAGCAGCTTATAAACCGGCTCGAAAAAATTCAGACTGAAGTACGATGCGGGATTCAAGCCCCGTTCCATCAGCGACCGTGTAAGCCGTGTGGAATCGCGGATGTCAGCCTTAACAACGACGTGGTGCAGAATGACATCGTCGTCGGTCGCTTTCTGCTCATCCGGCAACACGAACTCATAAAGGGTTCCATTCACCGAAGACAACTCACGAAGCTTCTCATTGCCCAACAGGTTGACGCTGTCGAGTGCGGAATTAAGCGCCTCTAACCGGCGCAGGTCGCGGTGATACCGCATGAAGTCACGCAGGAATCGTCCGGCAACCTTGGCTCGTTCGGCCCCTCGGCAGTTCGCCACGCGCTCCACTGCGGCATATAGACTGTCCTTCGACAGGCGAGCGTGCTCCTGGATCAACTTCTCAACTCGGGCGCATTCACTGCGAGACACCAGGCCGTTCTTAAGCTGCTGGGCATTGATTCGCGGAGAGTATTCAGACAGTAGTGGAACGACTTCGTAAGACGCGACCACGCAGTCCATCACCTTCGCATCTTCCAGCAGGTTCAGCCAGAGGCTGAGCCTCTCCTCCTGTGCACGACCTTGGGCTGTCTGTTCGTCGGGCGTGCCGCCGCCTACCAGGGTCTGCGCGTTCTCGGGTTCGTTTAGCCAGTTATCCAGCGTTGCCGGATCGTTTGCCTCACGCCCCAAGTTCAACGCTCTCAAAAAGGACTCTGCGAGTTCCTGCATGTTGGAAAAACGGTCTGCATCGCGGTCCCAATTGCCGAGCATCACGTAGTGTTCCGCGTTGATGTGATCGTCTCGACCGTCGTCGGTGAACATAAGACGGTTGAGGAACATCTGGTAGTCAATATCGCTCAACTCACCAAACAGAGACCGCCGCATGCGAGCCAGCGTGCCCTTCTCGATATCCCGCAGTTGCTGGAATAAATCCTGCCCCGCTTTGCGGAGCACGGTTTTCTTGGCTACCTGGAAACCCGCAACCTTCTCGCGGAATTCGAGCGCGGTCTGCTGGCGGACGCCTTCATAAGATTTGAGAATCATCCGGCAGCGTTCTAGAAGCTGCGCGAATTGAGCGACTAATTCCGAGCGCAGGAATTTAGTAATCGCCAAACGGCCCAGGACGTCGACATAAACGTTCGAATCCGCCTTCGCTCGATTGAGAGCGGCAATATGCAGATCGGTAAGAAGCGACCTGATATCTGCCGGTTCGGGCTTCGTCGGAGCCGGCCCTAACTTCGATTTCAGTCCGGCATATACATTTTGCCCAACCGGCGCGCTGGCGCTGAGCACTGCTTCCAGGTTTCCATGACGCGCTATCAAGCGAGCGATCTGCTGCCGCATCTGCTCGCAGAACTTCGGACTTAGATAGACGTCATGCCTCAGGTTATCGACACCTGGTGCAAGCCCATCGAGCACGATCACGGGAGAGTATCTAGATAGCTTGGGTGGCGGCGCTTTCTCTTCGGAATGACCGAGCCGGAAGATTGGGATGCGAGGCATGCGTCACTCGGCGCAGAGCCGTATGGAACCTACTGATTCTGCGACTGATACGTCGAGCGTAGCACGCGCGTGGATCGCCCTTAAAGTTACGCTGGTTACAGCCTGAACCTATTGTCCCGACTGGCTTTTCTCGCGGGCCGGAGCGAATTCGTCACCCTTTTCCCAGCCCACTTCCCCGGGCATCGACGCCGCTTTCCACCCCAGCGCAAAACCAAAACGGGCCATCACCGCGTCCCCGGTGAAGTCCATCTCAGCATGGTACTCATCACTCGGCTGGTGATAGTGGTTCTTATTGAAGTCCTCAGCCTGCTTCAGGCCCCAAGCCTCATCATGGCCTTTGTACTTCATGCCCTCGTTGATCGAGAATGCGGGCACGCCGACGCGCGCCATGCTGAAGTGGTCGGAACGATAGTAGTGCCCTGCTTCGGGACGAGCGTCCGGACGAATCGACAACCGGAAGTCAGTGGCCGTCGACTGCACGATGGGATAGAAGGTGGTGCGCTCGGCTCCTGACACTTCCACTTCTTCCGGAGCTCCGAGCGGCGGCAAATCATCGTAGTTCAAGTCCAGTGAGATCTTCCCGGCCGGCATCGGCGGATGCTTGCCTAAGAATTCGGAACCAACCAAACCCTTCTCTTCCGCAGTCACCGACGCAAAAATGATCGTGCGCCCGGGCTTTGCCGGCGCTACAGAATAAGCGTGAGCGATTTCCAGCAAGATGCCACATCCGGTGGCGTTGTCGTTTGCGCCGTTGTAGATGTTGTCTCCCGACTGGCTCGGCACAATTCCGAGGTGATCGTAATGCGCGCTGTACATCACCGCTTCACTCTTCAGTTTCGGGTTGGTGCCGGGCAGGATGCCAATCACATTATTCGAGTCGAACGGCCGGACTTTGCTGACAATGTGTGCGTCCAGCTTAGCGTGCATCGACACGGGACGGAAATCACGCGAGCGCGCATCCACCATCATCTTGTCGATATCCATGCCTGCATCGCTGGCGAGTTTGCGTGCCACGTCCAGTTGAATCCAGGAGGCAGCCGTGAGCTTGGGCCGATCGTTCTCCCGCAAATACGCTTGCTCGTTCGACCATGAGTTCCGGACAACGTCCCAGCCATAGCTGGCCATGTCCGTTTTATGAACAAGGAGCACGGCAGCCGCGCCTTTGCGGGCCGCTTCTTCGTACTTGTAGGTCCAGCGTCCGTAATAAGTCAGCGCTTTGCCCTTGAACAATTTGGGATCATCGGATGGCGGCTCGTTCACTAGCATCAGCAGGACCTTGCCTTTGACATCAACATCTTTGTAATCATCCCAGTTGTACTCGGGTGCCACGATGCCGTATCCGACATAGACGATTTCCGCATTCAAGTCTGCGGACGGCTGCTGGTTCTGGTTAGAGGTGACGTACTCGTCGCCGAGCTTAAGTTTCGTCGCGCGACCTTTGTCTGGGGCAATGGAGAAGGTCGATTCCGGCTCAGTCTGAACACCCACCATCGGCACTTTCTGAAGAAAACTGCCATTGTCTCCGCCGGGTTTCAGCCCGTACGTCGCGAATTGCGTGGCAATGTACTCGGCGGCAATATCGCCGCCCCGCTGGCCCGTGCCGCGGCCCTCCAGCAGATCGCTGGCCAGGAATTTCACATGTGCCCGAATGCGATCCGGGCTGATCGTGTCCATGCCGGCAAAGGCCGCTCCCGGCAGCCGAACCGCAGCGGCGGCAGGCGCAGCTTTCTTTCGGGCCGCAGGTAGCGCTAGGCAGGCAGCCGCCAACAAGACACACGTAACGAACCCGAGCAATTTGCGCATGAGTACTCCTGAAGGGTGAATGAAGGCACTATTGTACGTGTGATTAACAGGAATGGCACGGGTACGACAGCCCTCGGTCTCCCGTCCGTTACTACTTCGCCGGTTCTACGAATACGGCCGTACCGTAGGCCAGGACTTCAGTCACACCCTGCATCACCTCCGTCGCGTCGTAACGTGCGCCGACTACCGCATTCGCGCCGAGGTCACCAGCATGTTGCAGCATCAGGTCAAAGGCTTCGGCCCGCGTCTTTTCGCACAAATTCGTCAGCAGCGTAATGTTGCCGCCCACCAAGGTCTGCAGGCCGGCGCCGATGGTGCCGAAAATAGAACGCGATCGCACCGTTATGCCCCTGACCACCCCCAGCGTCCGCACCACGCGATACCCGTCCAACTCGAATTGCGTGGTTACCATGTTGTGGGCAACTGCCCTCCCCGTGCTCGCATATGAAGCCATGAAACCTCCTGCGCACGCCAACCTGTCCCGCGGGTCTTCGCGAACGACCCGCGAAAGACTACTTAGGCTGGATGATTTGGCTTAGTGTATCCGGCTTCGACTCGTCCCGAACCAGATGCGGATATTTTTCTCCATCGTGGTAATCGAGTTTGTAAGTGTTGTAGTAGTCGGTGTTCTCCACCAGTAGCTCTATCGGTTGCTTGTCAGTTTTCGCAGCCTTCAGGGCATCCTTGAGCACATCATCGGAGAAGCGGCGGCCGTTCACGGCAATAACCTTCATCCCAGGACCAATACCGGCTTTGGCGGCAACCATGCCTTCAATGGTGTTCGTAATCGTGCCATCCTGCCGGAGCCAAAGCCCGAGCGAATACCCGCCGGAACGAACTTGCTTGTGCTCGGCAGCGCCCGCCTTCCAGAGTTCGGAGGGATTCTCGTCGTACACAACCTTCCAGCCGCTCGCCTCGACCCCCGTTAAAGGAGCACCTGGTCCGTGGTTCGTTAGCCGTTCGGTCCAGAACTTCCGCCAGTCGTATGGCGCAACCTGGTTGAGTGTGTTAACGACCTCGTCAAAGGTGTAAGTCTTCACCATTGGCGGAGTGTTTTGGCCGCCGTGGAAGAGCCTGCAGAAATCATCCATCGACTTCTGACCATTCGTCTGCTGCCGGATGATCATGTCCACCCACAACCAGTTCAGGACATCTTCATCGTAATAGTCGAGGGAACGACGCCATGTTTGCCACTGCCCTGAAGCCCCTTGCATAGATGGCACGCCGTCGGCAGTATCTTGCAGATTCCTCCAACTTCTTCCCGGGACATGGTCAAGGTCTGCCGCGATCAGTGCGAGGGCATCACGGAATTGTTCCGGCGTCCTCAGTCCACTACGTGCGCTGAGCACGTCACCCAGGTAGGATGTCAACCCTTCATACACCCAGAGCAGATCGGTTTGCATCGGCTTCTCGTAATCCGGAGTCGCGAGATCCGCAGGACGACGGTATTTGCCATTCCACGAATGCACATACTCGTGCGACAGGAGACCAGCCGCAAGCAGCCGAAGGCTGGGATCCACCAGCGAGCGCTCCCCGGTGCGACTGTCATTTGCTTCGTGGTGCTCCAGTCCGAAATGGGCCGTGTGGTCGCTGAGCGTGTAGAGAAAGTGATAATCGCGATAGTGATGCGCGCCGAACAGCCGCTGCGCCTGGTCGACAAGCTGCTTGTAGTGATCGAGAACACCGGCGTCCGGTTCCAATGCCGCCTGACTATCGGCAGCGATGTCCATTTCGGTCCGCGGATCCTCGCCCAAAGGCACCACTCTCAAGTACTCGCCCGTGATGATTGGGGAATCGACCAGAGTCGTGAGCGACACCGGTGAGAACTTCAGCTCATCCCCCGAGCTCGATGTAACCGGAAGAGGAGTTCCGTATTTCCATCCCGCCGGCAAGCGAATGCTCGCCTGGTATTGCAACTCATCGGAGGTGTAGCCTGCAGGATAAAGCAGCAGTGTATTCCAGCTGATGACGGTCAGCTTATCGGTCGCAGACGCACCTGCCGTATACATTCCTTCCGTCGCCGCGGGAGAAACGAAATCAAGGCTGACGTCGACGCTATTTACGCCTGGCGGCACTTCGACGTGGAATGTCCAGCCATCCAGCAAATCGCGGCGCCACTTCAGTTCCTGTTGTCCGGAACGGAAATGTAGGCCAGTAAGATTTTCTACCGGACCAGTCGGCCCATGTTCTCCCGGAATCCACTTCGGGTAATACACCGTGAGCGTGCCCGGGCTGGCCGGCATGGCGAGTTTGGCATGAAATATCTTCCGCGGAGCCTCAGTCGCGTCGACCGATATGGTGACGGTTGGCGAAGTCTTTGCCGATGCGCTAGCCGCCGCCACGAATGCGAGCAGTAGGTTGCAGGACCATCTATGCCAATTGGCTATCAAGCGAACTCCTTTAGAAACCGCGACGAAAATATACCAGCGCTCTTATACCCCCGTCACGGCATACACTAAACGATTCAAAATCCTGACTAACCTGCAAGTGAAGCGCCTTCGAACGCCGAGTGCGCTGCTGTTATCATTCCCGCATGCCTCGGGGAAAATTCATCACGGTGGAAGGCCTCGATGGCTGCGGGAAGAGCACGCAACTGGAGAGGCTGGCCCACGTCTTGCGGCGAAACGGGACGCACCCTGTCGTGACACGCGAACCGGGAGGCACCGCCACCGGAGACAAGATTCGCGGCATCCTTCTGAACAGCGGCACAGCCAATTTGTCCCCGTATGCAGAGTTAGCCCTCATGTTCGCTTCACGGGCGCAACATATTCACGAAGTCATTCAACCCGCATTGACGGCCGGAAAAATCGTGCTTTGCGATCGGTTCACCGATTCCACCGAGGCTTATCAGGGCGGCGGCAGGAAATTGGGTAGTGAGCCTGTCCTGCAACTGCACAGCACGTTGTGTGGTGACTTGCAGCCGGATCTTACGATTCTCATGGATTCCGATGTAGCTGCAAGTGTCGAACGTGCCCGCAGACGCAATAAATTGAGATCGAAGGGCTCCAACGTTGATGAGAACCGGTTCGAGCAAGAGAGTCGCGCTTTCTTCGGGCGTGTGCGAAATGCTTATTTGGCGATCGCCCGCCGCGAACCACAGCGCGTTGTGTTGATCGACGCCCGAGGCTCGGCTGACGAAACGCACGCTCAAATCGTCGAACTGATTCGGCACCGATTCAAGCTCGCCAAGAGCGCGTAACGATATTGAGTTGTAAGTTCTCAGGCGACGGTATCTTTGGCAATGCTGAATCCTGAATGCAATAAAATTGTCCTTTCTGCCTGTGTAGAGCCTTCGTGGCGGTGTTATGGGATTTTCTGATTTTTACGGCAACAAACAAGTCGTCCATCGCCTGCGCGAAATGCTTGGGCGCGGCCGCCTGCCTCAAGCCGTAATCCTCTCCGGACCCGCTGGTGCTGGTAAGTACACGCTGGCTCTAATGCTTGCCCGCAGTATGAATTGCCTCGAGTCACCGACCACCGACGGACTGCCCGATTTCTGTGGACGATGCTCCAATTGCATACGAATCGGCGAAGCCTTAGATCTTGATGCGCGGTTTGCAGAAGCCGTAGAAGCCCGCGAAAACCTTCGCGAGACGGACAAGAAAGAAACCAGGATTCTCGTTCAGACGCACCCCGACGTACTGGTCATCCCGCCTGATCCGCCGCAACTTATGATCAAGGTCGATCAGGTTCGTCACGTGATTGAAACAATCTATTACCGCCCCGCAGAGGCGAAAGAGCGCGTCTATATCTTCACCGACTCAGCGTTCATGAAAGAGGCCGCGAATTCTCTGTTGAAAGTCTTGGAAGAGCCGCCGGACTTCGCCACCATCTTTCTGTTGACCGAAAACCCCGGAGAACTGCTGGCTACGCTTCGCTCGCGAGCGATGACTTTCACCTTAGGCGCTCTTCCAACTGCCGACCTGGAGGCATACTTGGCGAAGGAGCGGCCGGACTGGAATCCTCGTCAGAGAAGCCTGGTCGCGCGGTTGTGTGGCGGCGCTTGTGGCCGGGCTCGCAGTTTCGACATTGAAGGCTATGTTGCCGCCCGCAGTCATGCACTCATTATCCTGGCGTCGGCGCTCAGAGGCAGTGATCACAGTGAGCTATTCAGGACCACGGAAACCTATCGTGCTGGCGCCGAAGGTCGTGAGAAGATCGAAGCATTGCTCCGCACCCTCTATTCCCTTCTGCAAGATCTTATGTTTCTGAATGCAGGAACATCTGAACTAGTCAGGAATACCGATATCGAAAGCGAACTCAAGAGGCTGGCCCAGAACGTTGATTTTAACTGGCTCGCCGCGGCTTCTGATCGCTTGGCCGATGTCGAGCGCGGCATGCGCCGCAATCTGTTGCGCTCACTCTCACTGGACGCCTTTGCGGCGACATTGGAGCGCAGCCCTTAAGTTCCTGCCAATCTGGGAACAGCGCCAGCGCAATTCGAGTCGCGATAGCATGCATTCCCCATGTCGATCAGCCCAGTTTCCACTTGGGCTTGAGCGCCACATGGCAGCGTTCTTAGATCGAATCCTCGTCTTCCATAACATCGGCATGTGAACGACGGCAGCCAAGCCGATTGCCAGCCGATAATCGCTGGTTTTGTTGTATTCCCCCTCCCCCTGTGGTACGGTATGACTCAAAGTTCACGCCTACCCCACACAGCAGCTCGGTGTTGTGGTAATCCGCGTCATCACAGCGTGACTGGCGGTGCCATCATGAAAGATTCACTCGACTCCATGCCACTGGATCGGCCTGTTACACAAGAAGGATTCGGGAATCGGCGGTTGATTCGGCCGTCGTTCAGCCGTCCCGAGCAAAACCACAACCACAGCAACCACCACTCGCAAGCTCCCATGGAACGCCGCGATCGTTCGGAACGTCCAGGCCCTGGCGCGAAAAAGGTTCCACCACCGGAATCCACTAACGCCGAGAACTTCTATTACCAGAAACAAATGCAGGGTAAGACGCCGATGGTCGTCGTGCTACGCGATGGCGAGAAGATCCACGGCGTGATCGAGTGGTACGATCGCAACTGCATCAAGGTGAACCGCGAGGGCGCGCCCAATCTTGTGATCTACAAGCCTTCCATCAAGTACATGTTTAAAGAGGGCGAGAACGAGAAGTAGAGTGGAGGTACGGGCGTCCCCGCCCGTACCGTGAGACTTTCCTCACAACTTCCTAGAGTTTCGGCAGCACGATACCTTTTTGCGCCTGGTACTTCCCTTTTCGATCCGCATAGCTGGTTTCGCACGGCTCGTCGCCTTGGAAAAACAGGATCTGGCACAATCCTTCGTTGGCGTAAATCTTCGCCGGTAAAGGCGTTGTGTTCGAAATTTCCAGCGTCACGAAACCTTCCCACTCCGGCTCGAACGGCGTGACGTTGACGATGATTCCGCAACGGGCATAGGTTGACTTGCCGACGCAAACCGTCAGTACGTCACGTGGGATCTTGAAATATTCCACCGAGCGTGCCAACGCGAAAGAATTCGGGGGAACGATGGCAACATCGGCGCGCACGGTCACAAATGCCTTCTCGTCGAAATTCTTCGGGTCGACGACCGTTGAATTCACGTTCGTGAAAATTTTGAATTCGTCGGCGACGCGCAGGTCATATCCGTAGGACGACACGCCAAACGAGATTACGCCCTTGCTGACCTGCTTCTCGGAGAAAGGGTTGATCATGTCGTGTTCCAACGCCATCTTGCGGATCCAGCGATCACTCTTCAGGGCCATGGAGCTCCTTTGGGAATTGGTTATCTGGTAGTTTTGTAATTTGGTAATTCGAACGCAAGTGCACGGGGTTTTCCAAATTACAAAATCACCCGATCAGAAATTTTTCCAATCGTCTTCTAGTGGGCTGGTATTCCGGCTGGGTTCCTACTCTGGTACAGCCATATTACGAAACAAACGCCGACATTGACAATCTCTCTTATCTCCCTTAGCATCAATCACTTGGTGCCTTCCCCACACATTCACACTGGAGCCGCTCGTGATCAAGTTGGACATCATCAACGAAGTCGTGAATAAGACCGGCATCACCAAAACGAAGGCCGAGCTCGCGGTCGAAACCGTTTTCGAGAGCATGAAGAAGGCCTTGGCCCATGGCGACCGTATCGAGTTGCGCGGGTTTGGTGTCTTCAACGTGCGGCCGCGCAAGACCGGTATCGGACGCAACCCGCGGACAGGCGCAGAAGTATCCATTCCCCCGGGAAAAGCTGTGCGCTTCAAGCCGGGAAAAGAATTGCAGTCGATCGACTGAAGCACCGTTCTCCAGAGAGGCTCTATCGATGCGGCCATCTCCGCATCCGGGCCACGGCAGATAGCATCGAACCCACAAGGCCCGACTTTTGAATGTCTGATCCAGCAGCCCCGGTTTCGCCCACTACTGATTTTTATCGCCCCGTACAGGTCTTTGTCGCGCATCCTCCGCGGCAACGAACCTGGCTCTACGTTCTGTTCTTTTTCCTGACCGTGCTCACGACGTTGGTCATGGGCGCACGCATGCAGTACAACTTTCAGCATGGCCTTACAGCACTTTCGCTGAGTGATGACAGCCTTGGTCTGATGAGTTCGTTCAAATGGGCGCTCAGCAAGCCATCGAACCTGCTCCTTGGACTGCCTTTCTCATTGACGCTGATGCTGATTTTGTTCGCGCATGAGATGGGGCATTACCTCTTCTGTCGCTATTACGGCGTGTATGCAACGCTTCCGTTCTTCGTGCCGTTTCCCAGCTTGATCGGCACTCTGGGAGCTTTCATCCGGATTAAGAGTCCTATTCGATCTCGATCGGCGCTATTGGACATCGGGATTGCCGGCCCGATTGCCGGGTTCGTATTCGCGTGTATCGCGTTGGTGATCGGACTGGGTCTCTCAAAACCAGCGATGCTGACTCTTCCTCCGGATGTATCGCTGGGTCTCCCGCCAATCTTTCATCTTTTGGCTCGAGTGTTTCACGGCGCGAATGGCTTGCCTTTGGCTAGAGCCAACCTACATCCGATCGCTATCGCGGCGTGGGTAGGTATGTTCGCCACTGCCTTAAACCTATTGCCCGGTGGACAACTCGACGGCGGTCACATCGTGTTCTCCATCTCTCCACGCCTTCACAGGATTATCTCCACGATCACGATCGTCATACTTGTTCCGCTCGGCATCTATCGCTGGATGGGATGGTTCCTGTGGGCGGTCCTTCTCGGGATCAGCGGCTTGCGTCATCCCATGGTTCCGGAATATCCGGGTATCAGTGGCGGGAGAAGATGGCTAGCGCTGCTTTCTGCGCTGATGCTTTACCTGACATTCACCGCAACCCCCTTCACTGGCCTGTCTCTACGAGATGTGCTGGTGGGGCTGCGCGGACACTGATTCTCCTAAGGACCAACCATCGGCACCTACATCAACCAAACCGCGTCGACGTCCACGATGACCTGCGTGCGTGGAATTCGCTCCGCTACGGCATGCGCCAGCATTGCCCGCAGCAGCGTATTCAGCTTCTCGCGACTGGCTGACTTCAACACGAAGTGATATCGGTAGTCCTGCTTTAAACGCAAAATTGGCGCGGGCGCGGGCCCAAGCACGCGAATCCCTTCGTGGCGCGTCTTGTCGAACCACTTACCGAGAATTCCAGACCAGCGCAGCGCATCATCCAGCTTGTCGCTGCGTATCAAAACATTCGCCAATGAACTATAAGGTGGGTAGTGCATCCAGCTGCGAAACCGCAGTTCCTTGTCGTAGAAACCACTGAAATCATGCTGCGCTGCATACTGCACGGCGTAATGGTCGGGAAAGAAAGTTTGAAACACAACCTTTCCCGGAGTATCGCCTCGGCCCGCGCGGCCAGCCACCTGCGTCAGCAACTGGAAGGTTCGTTCTGCAGCTCGGAAATCAGGCATACCGAGAGCCATATCCGCTCCGATCACGCCCACTAGCGTCACACCGTGAATGTCGTGACCCTTAGCGATCATCTGGGTGCCAACCAGCAGGTCGAGTTCACCTTCATTGAGTCCGCCAAGCACACGCTCAAAGTCCTCGCGTCCACGCACTGTGTCGCGATCGAGGCGCGCGATCCTGGCCTGCGGAAACATGCCATGTAGCAGTTCTTCTAATTTTTCAGATCCCGTTCCGACGAAATAGACGTACTCACTTCCACAATGAACGCAATGTTGGGGCACCGGCGCGACATACCCGCAGTAGTGGCATTCCATTTTGCGCGCCTGCTTGTGATGAGTGAGCGCGATCGCGCAATTCTTGCACTCCAGCGACTTGCCGCAAGTTCGGCAGAGCACCACCGGCGAATACCCTCGTCGGTTGAGCAGAATCATCACCTGCTCGTGGCGGTCCAAGCGCTCTTTGATTTCTTGCGTCAGTTTGCGCGAGATCACCTGCTCGTGGCCCGTCTCTTGGAACTCCTGCCGCATGTCGATGACTTCCACTTCCGGCAATGGTCGCCGTTCCACGCGGTCAGGCATATCAATCAGCGTGTACTTGCTCCTGGTTGCGTTGAAGTAGGATTCGAGCGACGGCGTCGCGGACCCGAGTACGACAGCGGCATTCGCCATCTTGGCTCGAACCACCGCGACATCACGCGCGTGATACCTCGGCGTCTCTTCCTGCTTGTACGAAGAGTCGTGCTCTTCGTCCACGATGATGAGGGCGAGATCATTCACCGGCGCGAACACAGCCGACCGCGTCCCGACGACCATCCGCGCGTCGCCACGTTTGATTCGGTGCCACTGTTCAGCGCGCTCTCGATCCGATAGCGCCGAGTGCAGAATCGCAACTTCTTGGCCAAAGGTTTGGTGTAGATCGGCAGCAACTGCGGGTGTGAGCCCAATCTCAGGAACGAGGAGGATCGCGGAACGTCCCGCATCCAGAACCGATCGCATCGCGTCTAGGTAGACGGCGGTCTTCCCCGATCCCGTCACTCCGTGCAAAAGCACGCCTGTGAATTGGCGAGCGTCAACCCCATCCTGGATTTTGCGCAACGCAGCTTTCTGAGCTTGGTTGAATTCGAATTCGGTGGTACGCGCCTTCACTGCCGAAACGCTGAAATCCGCGGCTTCCTCGACGATCTCCACCAGTTTTCGCCGAACCAGTGTTTCCAGGCTGGTGCGGGGAACGTCCAATCCGTGCAGAGTTTCAACGGCGACACGTCCACTGGCCGCAGCTAGCGTATCCAGCAGCGTTCGCTGATTCTCATTCAGCTTCTTTCCATCATCGATTCCAATCAAAACCGCGAATTTGACTGTGCGGGCCGCATCTCGAACTCCCGAAGAGTCTTCCCGAGCGATCCACTTCTTACGGACCATGCCGGCTAGCAAGGTTCTGGTTGTACGAGTCGCAGCCCGCAAACTGTTTTCAGAAACCGCATCGCGTGCCGCGAGGTAGTCCAGCACGCGCGTCTCAATCATCTGGTCGTCCGGAGTGCGCCTTGATCGACCGGCGGTTCCCAAAGTGCCAGCCCGGTACAAGGCTTCGTGTCCCTGCTCGGTAATGCTATATGTGATTGTCTTCTTAAACTCCGCGCCGAGAGGCAGCATCGTGCGAAATACTTCGCCGATGGGTGCAAGGTAGTAGTCGGCAATCCACCTACCCAGCGCCATCAACTGCGAGTCCAATACAGGCTCAGCATCGAGAACGCTGATTATGTTTTTGGCTTGGACCTTCGGTGCGCGCTCGTGAAGGTCGACCACAATACCCGACATGCGTTGCTGCCGAAACGGCACCAGCACACGGCCGCCTACGACTGGCACATTCCCTCCACCGACACGGTACGTAAACGCCGTGTCGAGCGGAACCGGCACAACCACGTCGCAGAACTCGGGCATTTAGGCAGAATACCCGAAGCGGGGCGCCCTAGGCTCCCCGCTTGGCTTTGAGTTCGACCAGCAACTGCTCGATGCGGTCTTCCTTCTCCAAGGCCGCCAGGCGATCGTCGACGTTATCAGCGACCATCTCCGCCTTTGCTTGGCTCGATGCTTCTGAGTGCGCGACCTTCCGTTTCATGCGATCAAAAGCGGCAGCCTTGGATCCGTCGCCTATGGCAGCGTGGGCGTCCGCGGCTTTTCCTACCGCGCGCGAACGGCGTTGCTGCGCGATCAACAGATCGGCCTTGGCATTCGCTTCCGAGAGCTTCTGCTCCAATTTGCTGAGTGCACTTTTCAGGTTTTCGACCTGCAACTTCTGATCCGCGACTTGTTGCCCGAAGCTTTCCGCCAGTTCCTTGTAACTCATCGACCGCTCCAGCGCGGCCCGGGCGAGGTCGTCTTGCTTCTTGTCGACCGCAAGCTCGGCACGCCGAACCCAGTCTGCGTGTTTGTCCTCATTTTCCTTCTGCTTTTTCTCCAGGAGATGCTGATCGGCAATGGCGATCGCAACCTGTGTCTTTACCTGCAGTAACTGATTCTGCATGTCAAGAATCACCTGCTTGATCATCTTTTCCGGTTCTTCTGCCTTGTCGATCAAGTCATTCAAATTCGCTCGAATCAATGTCGAAACTCTTTCCAGTAGTGCCATAAAAAACTCCTTTGAACTTTAGCCTTGAGGGCTAGCGAATTCTGTCGGGTGCCTTTGTCGGGCACGACTTGCCTTCTCTGATTTCGATCGCGCCGGCAATGGCGGAGCCGAGTCCCGCTCCTAATGCCAGCCAGACCGCAACATTTCCAGTCGCAGACCCAATTGCCGCGCCACTACCGGCACCCAGCGCGACTCCTAACCCGAAGAGTGAAGTCCTCCTCATGGGTGATTCCTCCTGACAGACCACTTGGGATAGAGGGACGGGCGTCCCCGCCCGCCCTCGATCTCGGTCACTTTCCCGCTCCTGCTGCGCCCGACTTTCCCTTGTCCGCAGGTGGCAACGCATCCGGCTTCGGAGGCTTGTCGCCGATCGTTCGCACCCTCGACAACAACTCGCCGACGTTCATACCGCTCAGTGTTTCGAACAGAGCCGGAACTTGCGCGGCCATCTTGGCGATATCGCCCGTGATCTTGTTCATGCCGGCAGCGTCGCCGTTTCCTGTCGAGATCACCGTGATCTTGTCGACATTCGCCAACGGACTTGCCAACGCGCGGACCACTTCGGGCAACCCCGTGATCAACTTGTCGACCACCGCGGCCTGGTTGTACTCCTGGTAAGCTTCGGCCTTCACATTCATTGCTTTGGCTTCGGCCTCGCCCTTCTTGAAGATGATCTCGGCTTCCGCTTCACCTTGCTGGCGAATAGAAGCCGCGTGACCTTCGGCTTCCGCCGTCAGTCGTTGTTTCTCGGCGGCGGCAAGGGTTTCGATCCGCTGACGCTCGATCTCTGCCTGCTTCAACACGGTCGCGATCAACTCCTTCTCGCGGCGGTTGATTTCGGCTTCCTGCACCTTCACCTGTTGTTCTTTTTCGACCTGTTGCACCTTCACGCTCTCAGCGATCACCTGCTGTTGCATGATGTTGGCCTGGATGTCGTACGCCTTATCGGCCTGCGCCTGTTGTCGCTTCGTTAGTTCCTGGTATTGCGCTTTTTTGATTTCCAGGTCGCGCTGCGCTTCCGCTTGCTTCGCTTGCGACAGGGTTTCCGCTAAAACTCGTTCCTGGTCGGCCTGCGCTTTCGCCACAGCCGCCTCTCGCTGCGCAAGTGCTCGTTTGATGGCAGTATCGCGATCGGCCTCGGCAGCAGCGACATCGGCGTCGCGCTTGATGCGGGCAACGTCCGGCTTGCCCATGTTGCTGATGTACTCGTTCTTGTCTCGCACCTCTTTGATCGTGAACGAGATCACCTCAAGGCCCATCTTGTTCATATCGTCAGCGCAAGTGCCGCGCATGCGGTCCGACACCATCTCAGGCTGCTTAACGATCTCTTCGACTGTAAGCTGACCGATGATGCCGCGCAGGTGACCTTCCATGACCAGCCTAATCAACCCCTCACGCTCCTGGTCGGTCTTGGTCAGGAACTGCTCAGCCGCCGTAAGCACAGATTCCTTGTCTGACTTGACCTTAATCTGCGCCACAGCCTCGACTGTCACAGCGACGCCTTGCTTTGTATACAAATCCTGCTGTGGCGCGACATCAAATGACATCAACTCGAGAGATAAGTCGCGGCAGTTCTCGACCATCGGGAAGATGATCGTGCCGTGCCCCTGCACGACGCGTGTGCCGCGAAACCCATAGACAACCAGCGCCTCATGCGGCCCCGCCTTTCGATACAGCCTTGCCAGCATGCTCATTAACAGCATCAGGGCCAGGACAGATAACCCAGCTATCACCCAAATCTCCAAACCTATGCCCAACATATCGCCTCCAGAACTGCGCTTTCGAGTTTCCAGTTTCTAGTTCCGAGTGACCCGAAACATACGCAGCTCAATCGCACACTCGAAACTCGAAACACGACACTTGAAATTTATGTCTTCGCCCACTTGCACATCCGATCCATGTCACGTATCAACCTCTCCGGCTCGCTGTGCCCCAGGAACACGCGCTCATTCGCCGTCGTAATCCAGACTCCTTTATTGCCCCACACGTACGCTCGCGAACTTCCGACCCCGCGAATGCCATAGCCTCGAATTCCCTGCCAGTGGGCGATGGCGTAACGCTGGATCTGCTGTGCCGGTATCGATTTCAACCGAAATCCAAGAGCCCGTACCACCACACCTGACTGCATAAACGAATATCGGAAGCCAAACCACGCGGCCATGCCGACCGCAAGGAGTACGGCGGCAAGAATTGTGAACGGCAATCGAACGGACGCCGCGCTGGTCTTTGTCAGAACCGCGAACGTGAACATGCCCAGTATCAGAAACAAACTGCCCCAAACGTGAGAACCATGCACCTCCTCGGCGATCAGCTTTCCGGGCGGCAACTCAGAACCACGATGGGACGCCAGCACCGCTGCTATTAGGATCACCACGGCGAAGGGGACTGCTATCAGGAAAGAGGAGAGGTGAACCGGCTGGCCGCTCAGGTTGTAGTTGATCATCGCCTGATTTGCAGTAGCGATGAATACCGCGACGAAATACGAGAATGCCAGTAGCGCCCATGCGATCGCCATCGTTCCTGCCTTGCGTGCCGCATATACGACAAGGCTGAATACACCAAGAACAAACGCCAGCAGGGTCAGCAGCAACCGAAACGACGTCTCCGGCGTCATCCAGCCGTTTGGCTGACCGGCCGCGTTGAAGTGCGTAGCCATTCGAGCCGGCAACCGATTCCACACACTGGCGTATTGCAGCGCCACGATCGGGAGCACTAGCCACTGAAGCCACATCCCGATTTGTAGAGACTTGCATTTCATCACTTCATCCTCTGGGTTCAGCGTGGTTCAATTCATCCGCTCAACTGCGCGGAGGCACGTCCTCCTCACGATAGGAATCTTCATCCTGAGTCAACTCATCCCAGCGCCGCACGTAAGCAATGCCCTTTTCATAACGCGTGACAATAACCTCTTCCCCTTTGACAATTGCTGCCCCGTCTTCACTACGAACGCCGCATACCCGCCGGGTGCCGGCCTGCGAATAGATCAATTCCCCAGTACCACCTTCGCGAATGGGAACTGAGATCTTCCCCAAAACACCCACCATCTCGTAGTCGGCGGCGTCCATGTTCTCTTCCTTCGACATGAGAACTTTCGTCATAAAAAAGAAGATGATGGCTGCGCCGACAATTCCCGCAACCAGAGCCCACGCGAGTCCGAAGAAAAACCAGATGGTCGAGAATCGCGTGAGCAGGTACCCGGCCCCGCCGAACCAAGCCAGGAAAGCTGCCAGCGTCATCGGGTTAAGCGGAGAAATAGCCGGCCCATGCACGTGCCCATTTGCGCCGGCCCCGTGGCCCACCTGCACATGCGGCGGCGGTACGTGTCCATGAATTTGAAATGGCAGATGCCAGTGGATTCCGCCCAGCAGAAAAGAGAGGAAGCTGAAGGCAAATCCGATGGCAAAACAGATCAGGTAAAAATCCGCCCAGGTCATAGCCATGGCCTCCCACTCTTTTTGTCGTCACGCGCTTTTTGCCGCCGCTCATGAACATCCGGTTTGAGCGTCTGCAACAAGCGCTCGGCCAGCTTGGGCGTCTCGAGAATCGCACCCAGCAAAATGAGGCATCCACGAGAATCCTGGTGCCGCGCAACTTCCAGCAACGCGTGGGAGACCTCCGGGTCCCGGCAAAACCGCTCTGCTCCGTTGATCAGCCACAGGTCCATGCGGTCTTCGCCCACGCCAACATCGGAAATCAGTTCGTTCGCGAATCCCTCAGGATCATCTACCAGGTACCCCGGATGCACCTTGAAGAAGTGCGCCAGCAACATCCTGGTGGAGTTCGTCAGGTGCGGCCGCTTGCCGCTCTCGATCTGCGAGAGATACGACTGGCTGATCGTCTTTTTCATTTCCTTCTTTACCGCCGCGACGACTTCCTGCTGAGTCATTTCGCGACCCAGGCCGCGCAGCGTGCCCTCCACCTCCCGCAGATAACGCATTTTTTCGCCAAGTTTCATATTGCAGATTGCGATATTTGTATAGCGATTTGCGATACGCGTCAAGAACTGGATTTAGAGCACTGTCATGTACTTACCGGGATCTGTTGCTCATTCGTGGATGGGAGACACAGGCGTCCTCGACCCTATTTCCTAAGCGCGAAATTGTCCGATAGTTAGGCTCTTACTATTGTCGGCGCCGGATAAGTGGGGTTCAGCTACTCTCAGCGAGCTGCATCAGTCGCTTGAACCGCAACGGGACGTGGCGGCGCTTGGGACGGTTCCGATAATGGCAGTTCGTGCCGCCGACGCCAGAAATAGATCGCAAACACAATCGCAATGGCCGGCAACACCGCGCCAAACTCGTCTATGTACCAAGCGGTCGTTCCCGTGTTGCGAGTCAGCGGGGTGAAGATAGCCTGCACAAACAAGTTATGGCTGGCATGGAGCATGGCCCCGGTCCAGAGGCTTCCGGACTTTAGCCGCATCCACGCGAATACAAAACTGATTGAGATCACCATCACGGTGAAGCATGTCAGGGCGTACCAAGTCTTTGTTCCGGCGTTGTAGTCGCCCCAGATCAGGACCGGATAATGCCAGATTGACCAGATGACTCCGCTGATCAGCGCTGTGGCCGTGAAGCTTACGTTTTTTGCGAGTTCTGGTACGAGGAAGCCACGCCACCCGATTTCTTCGCCCAGACCACTTGCTAAACTCCCAACAAGTCCGAAGGTGCACACCAGCAGGATGTAAATTGCCGTGGACACTCCGCGGGAAGCGTGCAAGCCGAGCGTCTTAAGGGCATTGTCGGCAAACTCAGGGTTGGGAAACCCGCCGAGTCCGGTGCTCCAGACAATGACGTAAGCAATAGCCGCGTAAATCAGTGGAATAAACCAACTCGCCCACTGGTAGTTGCCCCTCCAACTCCATCCCAACTCCGAAAGACGGCGGCGATTGAGTCGCATGGTGAAGAACGCCGCGAGGGCAGGGCACCACATCAGACCGCGCACATACAACCCACCACCGGCGCCGAGAGATCCGGCGTGCAGGACCAGGAAGTAGAAGACTGAGCTAAAGGCGAACAGCGCCGCCACGTAGGTGAAAATCTGCGTTTTGGAGGATCTGGGCATAGGAGCATTCCGGCGGATGAACCATACAACTCGAGGGCATCGTTTTCAAGAAAACTGTTCGACTGCCGGTTCTGAAAGCCGGTCTCAGAATGCTGAGTTACTGATGGCTTCCTACAACCCGGCTTCAATCCTCGATCGTGGATCCAGATAGTCGCGCAGAGCATCGCCGATGAAATTGAACGACACCACGGCCAGCATGACCGCCAGTGCTGGCGCCAGCACAAGATGAGGAGCATCAAACAGGTGCGCGCGGCCATCGTTCAGCATGGATCCCCAGCTTGCCGTCGGCGGTGGCACCCCCAGTCCAAGAAAACTCATCGTAGCTTCCGCAAGAATCGCGCCGGCCATTCCAATGGCAGCCTGCACGATCACCGGCTGAATAATATTCGGCAGTATATGACGCACAATCACTCGAAGGTCACTCGCGCCTAATGCGCGCGCCGCTTCCACGTATTCGCGCTCACGCGCTGCGAGAACCTGGCCCCTTACTAACCTCGCGTACCCCACCCAACCTCCGAGCGAAAGCGCGAGGATCAGGTTGAAAATTCCCGGACCTCGAAACGCCACAAAGGCAATCGCAATGAGTATCCCGGGAAAAGAAAGGAAAGCATTCATTACGACGACATTCACGAATCTGTCGACTCTCCCGCCGTAATAACCGGCGATAGAACCGACGATTAATCCCAAGGAAAGCGAGCCGATCACAACCAAGCTGCCCACGAGCATCGAGATGCGCGCGCCATGAATCAATCGTGAAGAAATATCCCGCCCCAGTTCGTCCGTTCCGCACCAGTGCGCCAAAGAAGGTCCGGCGAGACGATGAGGAAGGTCTATGAGGGCGGGATCCTGCGGGGCAAGCCAAGGTCCAAACAGTGCAAAGATCACAAAAACACTGACAAGGAAAATCCCGAGGGCTGCAAGTGGATTTTTGCTCGCGGCACGCCTGAACGAGATTGCAGCGGTAGACATGGATTACTCGATGCGCGAGGACCAGGGCACCGGAGGTTCGAGGCCTCTCGCCGCCAAACTCCTGCCCTCCACCCGGTTTCTCATTGTCTGATCCTGGGATTGATCACCGAATATAAAAGATCAGTCAGGAAATTGACTGCGACATACGTCAAGCCAATTGCGAGGATGCAACCTTGTACCAGGTAGTAATCGCGATTTGAAATCGCCGAGATCGTGAGACGTCCGATTCCGGGCCATGAAAAAATTGTCTCTGTCACGATCGCTCCTGCCAGGAGCGCACCGAATTGCAATCCGAGCACGGTCACGATCGGAATCATCGCATTTCGCAAGACATGACGATAAACGACAGTGCCCTCGGCCAATCCCTTGGCCCGTGCTGTTCGCACGTAGTCCTGTCCCAATTCTTCCAGCATTGAGGTACGAACCATGCGGGTCAGGATTGCGGCAAGCGCTCCTCCCATTGTGATCGCCGGCAACACAAGATGGGCGAAGGTTCCTGTTCCCGAGACCGGAAGCCAGCCAAGCTTAATGGCGAAGAACAAGATCAGCACGGGACCTAGGGCAAAATTCGGAAAAGAGAGGCCAAACAAACTAACGAAGCTGAGCAGGCGGTCATCCCATCGATTTCGCCTCTGTGCTGAACGAATACCGGCGGGGACGGATAGAAGAATCGCAATCAACAGTGAGGCCAACGTCAGCTCAAGGGTGTAGGGATAACGTTGCGCGATAAGCCGGCTCACCCCTTGGTTGAACCTTATCGATGGTCCCAGGTCGCCGTGGGCAACGCCCTTCCAATAGTTCCAATATTGACGACGGAGGGAAACATCTAGGCCATAAGCATGCCGAGTCGCCTGCAGATCAGCCGTTGCTGCTCCTTCACCGAGCATCTGCTGCACCGGATCGCCCGGCACAAAATGGATCAACAGGAACACGATTGAGACCACGAGCCAAATTACTGGGATCGTGTACAACGCGCGTTGCAATATGTAGCGAAACACCAGCTACCCGTCCTCGGTCCGAAGTTTATGTTTTCAGCTTCGGTAACGTGCCACCTGCCCCACGAACTCAGTCTTTTTCAAAGCCAATCGCCTTCACCATTGGATCGATCTCAGGATTCGACATGAACAACTTCCACAGCAGACCGGTGCGATAGTTCTCGATCATGTCCACGATAGGCGCCTGGTTCAGACCCGTGTTCACGTCTTCGAACCAGTTCTCATCCTCATTGAATCCGTCGCGAAAGCCGTAAATGCCCCAGAGTTTGCCGCCCAAGTCGCGATAGAAGTGCTTCAGCGCTTTCATAGATTCATCGGGAGTATATGGAAACGAAGCCAAAGCTGCCGTGCACGTGATCGTGCCATTGTCGCCTCGTGGATGCGACTTTCCTTCTCCGGCATTCACACCATCGCTCCTGCCCCAGGAGTTGTCACTGTACCCACCGTGTTTCAGAGGATTGGCAATTGCATAAGCATGGGCGATAAGGGCAATGCTGCGGTTATTCTGGAAATAGTCCGTATACTTGTCCCGCTTGTGTCGAGGGTCGAAACCCAGAAACGAATAATGGGTGAAGAACAATCCGCCGCCTTCCCCGACACCGACGTCGAGCTTGATCCCGTAATACGAGTTCCCGTTCGCATAGTGATCACCCTGTGTGGTCCGGCCCCATCCCTGGCGATACCGCACCGCGTACTCCGACTGGCTCGCAAACCCGCTGTAGTACATCTTGGCGGGGATCGGATGTGTCGGCGAAGCGACCGCCAGCAGGTACGCAATCATGGTTTCATTCCAGCCAATCAGCGGATGATGAATATGAAAGCCGTGATCCGGCGACCAGTGCCAGTACAGGAAGTCCGGATTCGGTCCCTTCGCATACCAATCCCATTCAATGGATTTCCATAACGACGTAATGGTCTCGCGTATCTCGCGTTCGTCTGTTGTGTCGCGAGTGAAATACTGTCGGGCAGAGAGTAACCCTTCTGCAAGGAATGCTGTCTCGATCAAATCGCCACCATTGTCGTACGGGCCAAAATAAGGATTCACCTTGCCGGTTCGTCCATCCAGGAAGTGTGGCCAGACGCCATGAAAGCGGTCCGCCTTGGACAAGAAACGAACAATCTTCAGCATCCTTTGGGTACCCTGTTCACGCGTGACGAACCCGCGATCGACACCTACAACCAGCGCCATGATTCCAAAGCCGGAAGAACCAACAGCTACCAAGTCCGGGTTCCCCGGCTGAATCTCGATTGCCATCCCCGCGCTAGGGTGAGCGCCGTCCCAGTAGTAACGGAAGCACGCCTCTTGCACCATGGTCAGCAACTCATCGTCGGAGAACGCCCGAGTTGAAGCGCTCACCTCGGTCGATTGCAATGACTCAGCGTAGTTCAACCCTACAGCGCTGACCTTGTACTTGGCCCTCTTGTTGCTGTCTCCTAAGAAATCCTCATACCGGTTCAAACCTGCACGCTGAATCCCGATCGGCTCGAAGCTCTTGCCATCCATCGAACGATAGATTTCGTAATAACGAAGCCCCGAATCGGCCGACGGCGCCCACATTAATTCGACGTGGCGGTCGTATCCGGTGGCGATCAGTCCGGACGGTATCGTAGGTTTAACCTCAGGCGATATTTCATCCCGAACCTCTATGTCATCGATATAAATCGTATGGGCGGTTCCGTCATCGAGTCCTTGTACTATTCCCAGCCCGGCAAGATGTCGCGGATTAAATTTGTCTTCCCGCGTGTTCTCCACCTGTCCCTTAAAGGAAGCGAACGGAAGTCGAATTCGCGTCCACTTCTGCGCCGGAATCCGGTCGAGACTGCCGAGTAGTCGAATAGCCGGTGTTCCTTCTCCGTCCCTGTCGTGGAGATAGATGAGGGGCGATTTCGCCGCGGTCAACTCCTGTTCTGGGTAGATCCAGAATTGCAGCGAATCGCCGATCAAGTCCGGCATTCCGTCACGCGCCCGCGCCTGTATCTCGATGCCCCAATCGCCGCCTGTATGTGATTCCCACTGGAGTCGCAGCGCATTGGGCGGACTGAAGAAATGCGTGTCATCAACGGGAACCTTACCATTTACGGTGTTTAGCTGGCTCGGAATCGTCACGTGCGCATGGCTGTAATAGAAAGAACTCGTCAAGCTGTTGTCGAAAATGACGTGCTCGTAATAAGAAGACTGGGATGCGGCCGCGTACGACATAAGTACGGAAACCAAACATACGATCCACTTCATCAAGGAACTCCGAGGGCAGAAAAGAAGACGAGCCAGAGTAAAGCCCGGAAAGTGCAATGAGCAAGAATGGATTCAGGCTCGGGAACAGTTCGAGATATTACTTCG
>JBPYEW010000052.1:0-7140 GCA_051984555.1 Terriglobales bacterium
GCATGGAATTCGAAAAGAAAATGGGATTGAACCCGCCCATGGGATAGGGCGTTGGAGACACATACCATGAGGGTGCATCGCGAATGATGCCCGCAAATTTCTGTGCCCAGGTGTGCTCGAGTCCAAAGGCCATGGCATAGGGGAGCACTTTTTCGAATGTTTCGGGTGGCATCCGGCGGAGCCGGTCTTCATCGACGCGATGGATGAATTCCTGGAAGCCAAGTAGCGATATCCGGGTCCGACCTCCTTTGACGGTCTTCGCTGTCATCTGGCGCGCGAACAACCACCAGATCAGTGCCGATATCAGCGCCGAGACCACCAGCAGTCCCATCGAACTGAAGAAGTCGATGTAGCCGGTGAACTGGGCGATTGCGAACGGAATAAGGATGACTACGGCGGCTGCGATGCTGTAACCGCTGGCTGAATCGGGATCAAGCAGGTACATGCCCTTGCCGCGCAATTGCGACTTGATGTCCTGTCGGATCACGGGCAGCGCGGTATAGAAGTGATTTCGCAAAGTAGATAGCCGCGTTTCGGTGCCAACTCCGCTGAAGATGTTCTCGAGCATGACGCGCTCGTGCGGTTGGAGGTCGTTCCAGTGGTCCCGTTCCTTGAGCAGGTGAAAAACATAATCTTTGTGATTGAACAGTAGTCCCTTGTCGACCACTTCCTCAATCTTGATGTACCCACGGACGGCAAGGTCGACAATCGTGCTGGTGATGTCGCGAGGGTGAGTGACGTCGTCAATCAGCGTACCGGCTTCTGCGGGAGAGATATCCTTCGGCGGCTCATACATCGGGGCAACCGAAAGCCCGGGATCCGGGTCTCTCCCTTTGTAACGCCACAAGAGGAACATCACGCAGAGTGTGATGAGAGGCAGAAATACGATGGAGTTGCTTTCGATGAACCAGATAGCCCGGGTCAAACTACTTGGCTGCGAGATGAGTCCCTGCGGGATATAGACGTCAATGGTGAGACCGCCGCGCATGGGGAGCGCGGTGGTTGTCTCGAAGGAGGAATCGCTGCCGCGTACATCGGCGGTGGCGTCATGCGACGCGGAGCCGTAGGTCCCGGTAAACGCTTGCGCTCGAAGCGAGCTTGCGGCGGTCTGCGGGAAGTGTACAGCCGCGGAAGCATGGTCGATGGGCACCGGCCAGTCGTTGCCGGTTACATTCCAATAGAACTCATCGTAATTGTCGAAGTAGCGAATGGCATTGCGAGCGGTGTATTCGATCTCGAGAGTTTTCGTCGTGTTGACGGCGTCGGGTATGTAGATTTTTAGGTCGCGAAAACCGTTGGAAGTATGCGATTCATACTTCAGCTTGTTGCCCGCATCATCGGTGACTCGTTTGATATCGAGGAACAATGTGTAATTGGTGCCATGCGGTCCGGGATATTCGATGGGTATGGTGCGATGAATGCCATGCCACTCGCCTTCGAATTGGAGAGAGATCCTCTCAGTGACTCTCGTGCTCCCGTCAGCATAAACATTGATAGTGTCCTGGAAGTCGGTAATCCGCCAGGAGCGTCCGAATAGAGGAGACGCTGCCAGGAGGACAATTAGAAGGAAGAGGGAGCGTCGCAGGTAGCCGTCGTGCCATGAAAAGCGGCGTTCTGGCGCTACATACGATGTATCACTCATGAGGTTGCCGTGCGTGTGCACCGCCCTAAAACTTGACGGCGACTGGCTCGCGATCAGCGGCTTCGACTTCGAAAAATTGCCGAGTCTGAAAGCCGAACATGCCCGCGATGACGTTGGTGGGAAACGACTGGATCTTCGTATTCAAGTCGCGGACCACGGCATTGTAGTAGCGGCGCGCGTTCTGAATCGTGTCTTCCACCTGGCTCAAAGAACCCTGCAGTTGGGTAAATTCTTCGGACGCTTTCAGTTCTGGATAGCTTTCGGCAACGGCGAATAGGCTTTTGAGCGCTCCTGTGAGTTGATTTTCAGCGGCAGCCTTGTCTACGGGAGTCGTTGCCTGCATCGCCTGGGAGCGGTACTTAGCAATATTTTCAAACGTGCCCTTTTCGTGGGCGGCATAACCTTTTACCGTCTCGACGAGGTTGGGAATCAGGTCGTGCCGGCGCTTGAGTTGGACATCGATGTCCGACCACGCCGAGTCAGCGCGCACGCGCAGTTGTACCAGGCTGTTGTACATCCCGATCAGAACGAACGCGATGACAACCAGGATTACAAGGATGATGATTCCAACCATCGGCTCTCTCCTGAGTTGGACTGGGAATCACTCGGACGGTACCACAGCGTTAATACCGGGTGCAATGACCGAGAGGAGCCAAGAGCATGCGACAGAGTCAGGGTCGGAACGAGTACGTGTACTTGAGCACAAGCCGGTTTTCATAAAATTGTGCTGGGTTGGTCGCGGCCAGGCTGGCAAAGCGCTGACCTGCAGTGTAGATCACGAAGAAGTCGCTATCGGGACGGTAGTTCCACCGAAGGCGGATGTTGGCGCTGCCAGCCTGATTGTTCGCGGTATCGATTTGCAGGATCGTGGATAAAGACAAAAACCGGGAGAAGGCGTAGTCCGTTTCGAGGGCCCCGAAGAGAACAGAGAAATTGCCTCCTGCGATCGGCAGGCGAAATCGGTTCCACTGTTGACTCAGACTGAGGAATAAGCGCTCGCTCGGCCGGTAGGTGGCGCGAACCCGTGCTTCATTGAGGTTTCCGTTGTAGTAGGTGCCGAAACGTTCGAAGAACCGCACGGTCAGGCGCTTGTCTTCCGCGGTGCCATAGGTGAGTTGGTGTCTTACCCAGTTGTAGACACCCACGGGGAGATAGACATTTTTGTAAATATTGAAGGGGGTGATGAGGCGTTGGGCCAAGGCGTCGACAATATCGTTATCGGTATAAGAACCGTTGTGGAACGTCGCTCGAAACGTGGCTTGCCACTCCTGCGTCTGCACAGAGCCATGAGTATCGGGAGCGTGGAAGATGAAGCTTTCGAAGTTGAGCTCTCGAAGTCCGGCGAATTGAGGACGCCATTTGAAATTGGCGTCGGCGAAGTCGCAGAGGCAATCGTTGCGCTCGAGGAAGCCAACCTCAGGATTGAAGGCTGGGCCGATCTTCCGGCGTTCTGCTTCAAAATCGAACCAATTCGACCGAAAGTTCACGCCGGCTCCAACATTGGTTTGCCCGCGATTGAATCCGGGCGTCCGGGTCTGGGCGGCATATCCGGTCAGGGCCAGGTCCCGGAAGAAAATAAGTCGTGTATCCAGGCCGGTGGTTTGGTTGAAGCTGTCTATCGGATCTCCTGAACGTTTGTCGATTCCCATCACTCCCACATACGAACCGCTGTTCCACAGCGATCTTTTGACTCGCAGGACTGCATAGTTGGCGAACGGATTGGGACCGGAAGAACGTGTGTCCACGTCCAGGGCACCCACTTCAAAGCGGCCGAAGGATCCGGTGACCTTCGCGCCACCATTGATCGGCACTTCCTGGCCCGTGATCGGATCAATGCCGATTTCACGGCTGAAGAACAGCTGGTCAGAAGACTCTCCGATCCCGAGAGGGAAAACGAATACACCGGCGTTTTCGAGGAAGAACTGACGCTTCTCCGGATAGAACAGTTTGTAGGGAGTGAGGTTGAACTGCTGAACGTCGACATCGCTGTCAGCAAAATCGGTGTTGCCGGTCAGGTTGGCAACGAGGTTGGAACGAATGCCAAATTTCACGTCCAAGCCACCGGTGTAGAGAGCGCTGGTACCGGGGTGAAGGCCGCTGGTGCTGGCATTCGGAGGCAAATGGCTGAAACCTCCCAGAGCATACGGCTTGATGATCAGCAACCGGCCGCTGCCAATATCGGTGATGCCGTGCAATTCGCCGGCCTGACTGATCTTATTGGCGCCAAAGATGCGCCGCCACGCGCTCCAAAGGTCTTCTTCATTCTTGCGGCGGATGAAGCGCTTGCAGTTGACTCCCCAGACGACATCTTTCGAGCGCATGAAGTTGAGAGTTGAGAAGGGGATCTCGATTGTAGCTGTCCAACCCTCTGAGTTGACCCTTGTCTCTGATGTCCACACGCCATCCCAGCCGGGATCGCCATCTTGCGTATCACCCGCCTGCTCGTCGGTGATGAGCGCATCGCGCTGTGTGCCTAGGGGATTGACCTGGAAAACGTATGCATTGCGGCGATCGTGGCGAGAATCGATTACGATTTCAAAGTAGTCGTCGAGTTCCTGAGTCACATCCCGTCGCAACTGAGTTGCTACCGCCCCTTTGGATGATGCCGAATCGAAGCACGAGATACCGAAGTAGATTTCATCTCGCGTGTAGACCATGCGGACCTCTGTCTTCTCGGTCGCAGGTTGACCTTCGTAGGGCTCTCGCTGGCGGAATTGAGTTATGGGAGCGGCCTGCTGCCAGACGGGATCATCGATGGTTCCATCAAGGCGCGGCGGATGCTCCACCCGGACTGCCTGTGCAATTGGTAGAGGTTGGGCAAACGAAGTCTTGCGACCCACCTGCGCATGTAAAGAGAGTGCGCAACCGCAGATAAACAGGGTTGGCTTGATCAGTTGCACATGAGCGTCAACAAACCGAGTCGCGAACGAAGGAATAATACTGGATCTAAGGACCTCAACGTAAGTTGAACGACTGATACATGGTCTTCGGCGCTATCAGAGTTCAACTGGCTCATTGGGATTGCATACGCTGGGCGACGAAACGGTCGCGGCACTCTTTAGCCTTAGCTAGAACGGCAGGGTATTCCGGTGATTTACGGAAACTCGCCATGAGCGGGTCCATTTGCAAGTAATCATAGGAGCAGTATCCGCTCTCAACGGCCGACTCCACGAGGCGCGCGATGATTTCAGAGTCGAGGCAAGGGCTCATGATGCTAGCTTGCCCATACCTTGGCTCCGGATCGTGATAGGCGAGAGTCTTCTTGACCGCCTCCTGTACGATTTGGTTTGCATCGGCGGGTTTTGGAGTCGAGTAGCAGGCCTTGAAGGCACGCGTGTGAAAAAAGTCGCTGTCAGGAAGCTGGCGGAGACGTTCCAAGGCTTCCGCACTTCTCCCTTCGCGCACGAGAACTTGCGATTCAGCGAGATTTGACCACTCCGAGCCTGCGTCGAGGTTCAGAAACAGGCGCGCTCGCTCATTCTGTCCAGTGAAGTAGAAGAGACCGGCGCAGGAGCGGAACTGGTAATTCCCGGGGTCGAAGCGCACAGCGGCATCGCACTCCTCGGCGCCTTCCTTGCTCAAGCTTGCATAGCGTAAAACGTAAGACAAGGTGAAGTGCGCGAATCCGCTTTGTGGCCGTTTCGCAACCATGGCTTTAGCTTCCTGGTAAGCCTGGCCAAGTCTGCCGGCATCGGTGTCTAAACTGACGATTTGCTGCTCGGCGTCTTCGAGGTTGGGGTCGAGGGATAGTGCATGGCGAAGGGTGGGCTCTGTTTTCGTCATAGTTCCGGTCGCGCCTGCCCCGTATTCCTCTTCGTAGTAGTAGCGCTTGCCCAGGGCCGACCACGCCGGGGCGAACGATGGATCAAGCCCGACGGAGCGTTCGAGCATGCGGACCGCCTCGCGATTCTGTTCTCCGTCGTGAGGCACCGCGACGCTCCTCAGATAAAGGTCGTACGCTTCTTCGTTGCTGGGACGTGTGCCACTGTCGGCCGCTACCGTGATCGCGCCGAGAGCGGGAATCAGGCCCTGACGCACTCGGGAGGTGATCTGTTCGCGCATAGCGACCAGGTCGTTAGTCGAGATGTTCATGGTGTCCTGCCAAAGGACACGATCGTCCCCGACATCCACGGCTTGCATGGCAAGTTGCAGCTGGTTATGCACCTTTTGAAAATGACCGAGGATGATGCGGCCTACGTGCATGTCTTTGCCGACCTGCTGCACATCGACATCACCGGCCGCGTATTTTCCGGTGGTTGTAAACGGACGGATCGAAAGCGTGCGCACTGAACTCAAAGTGGTCGCAACTTCGTCGGGCAGAGCCATGCGGAGGAAATCATCGTCCTTCTCCACCCCAAGATTCTGGAAAGGCAGAACGGCGATGGTTACCGGTGCGGAAGTTCTCCGCTTCTCGGGGGAAGAGTTGTGCCAACGCCAGATCACAAGACCGGCAATGATAAGCAAGGCAGCGAAGGCACTCGCCCACAGAAAGGTAGTTCGGCGAGATTCCCTTGCGGGAACAACGGCTCGGGAAGACCCAGAGCCGCTGTCACGACGGGTTCTCGCCAGGTCGGCACGCATTTCCGAAGCGTGCTGATAACGCACCTCGCGGTCTTTTTCGAGCGCCTTTTCGATGGCTCGGCTAAGCTCCGGCGGGGTTTTGGGATTTAATCGCTCCGGGCGAGCTGGAATGCCGTGCAAAATAGCGTCGAAGATGGCTCCCGAGGTGTCTCCATTAAAGGGCAGCGCCGCGGTTGCCATCTCGTAGAGCACAATGCCAAAGGAGAACAGGTCGCTGCGGGCATCCAGCGGCTTTCCGAGGACTTGCTCAGGCGACATGTAGGAGACGGTCCCCATCGTTGAGCCGGGACTGGTGAGGTGTTCGTCCCTCGTAAGGGTATTTGCAGAGCCTCGGTTGCTGGGCGAAAGGTTGGATTCCTCCACCTTGGCCAAGCCGAAATCCATAATCTTTGCGTGCCCGCGCTTGGTTACAAAGATGTTGGCCGGCTTGATGTCGCGATGGATGATGCCGGCGGTGTGAGCAGCATCAAGCGCGTCCGCGATTTCTATTGCGAGGGAAAGCGCGGTGTCAGTCTCAATGGGTCGTCCTGCGATGGCGTACTTGAGAGTCATGCCCTCCAGGTACTCCATCGCTATGAACAGGGTTCCGCCACTTTCGCCGATTTCGTAGATGGTGCAGATGTTCGGGTGGTTCAGCGCCGAAGCGGCCCGCGCTTCGCGGCGAAATCGCTCGAGTGCGGCCGAATCGTTTGCCAGGCTGTCGGGCAGGAACTTTAGGGCGACAAATCTTCCGAGAGAAAGGTCTTCTGCCTTGTAAACGACGCCCATACCGCCACCGCCGAGTTGCTCAACGATGCGGTAGTGCGAAATTGTCTGCCCGATCATTGGAATGGAATCTTAAGGATTGCCGGTGAGCGGGTCAATGCGTGGACAGGCAATATCGCAATCGTTCTGTGGTCAAGGGAATGGGCCACCAA
>JBPYEW010000053.1:0-12876 GCA_051984555.1 Terriglobales bacterium
CGCTTGGCAAGTACGAGCACGGGACGGCCGTCCGCATTGAGCGGTCCGTCGGAAACGACGATGAAATTGCCCGCCGTATTGGCCACACCCAGTTCGTGCAAAGCTTCCATTGCCACTGAGACGACACGCAGCGCTTCGCGAGGCGAGCGAAATTCCCAACGCGTAACCGCAATCATTCCATCTTGCTTCAGGTGATCGAAGTACTCCCGGAACGCCTGCACCGTGTAGAGATTGTTTTCGCTGAGGGCAAACGCCCCGGCAGCCGTCGATGCCCAGGTATCGACAAGCGTCATCTGCACAACGTCGTACTTGTCCCGAGAACTTCGCAAGAACGATCGCCCGTCGCTCACGTGGATGTTTACGTCAGGCCGTTGATAAAGGTGATATGCAAAATCCGCATACCGGCCGCGCATTACATCGTTCGCGATGATCGGATTTATTTCGATCCCGGTCACCTTCGGGCTGCCGTTCGCCACCGCCCGCAACACATCGACTCCTCCTCCCGGCCCGATAATCGCGAACTCTCCCTGCGGTCGAAGCACATTGGCTATGGCCGGAACGGCAGCCATGAGAGGCTTCTTCCAGCCGGCCGTATCCCAATGGCGCGGATCGACGTTCATCACGGCGGAGTTGGCGTCAGCGTCTATTACGATCCACTTGCCGCCACGGCTATCGTGATCCACTTCGATTCGCGAGATCGCATTCCAGCGTGCGAATTCCACGCCGGTGCGCTGCACCCCTTTGGCGTAAATCACGTCCACGAGCCGGCCCGAGTAGTTAGCCCCAATCAGGGCGACGACCACGAAAGCCACGGCCGATGCGCGGATACGCCACCGTCGATCATTCGCCCAGAGGACAGCTGCGAGCGCCAGCGCCGCAGCGGCCAGCAGGATGAGGTTCGGCCCACCGATCCAGTTCAAAACAGGAACCGTGGCCAGGCAGGCGACTGCGCCTCCCCCCAGGTCAGCTCCATAAAGACGGGAGATCGATTCGGGGTGGCGTGCAAAGACGACAGAGAAAAGTAGTCCGACTAGGAAAAACGGTCCCGCCGAAGCGAAATAGATGATCGCCAAGCGGAGCAAGTTACTCGCCGCAATGTCCAATCCCACCGGCGTGTGCAGGATGACTTCCAGCACGAGTACCACCGCAAGCGAACAGGTCAGCGAGATTTCCGCGGCCAAGCGCCGCGTTTCCCATTGCAAAAGCCAATCCCGTCGCAGATGAGCGAAGACTCCGCCCGCACCCAGACCTAGCAGCGCTACTGAAATTGCCAGGAAAGCGTAGTGATAAAACAGCACGACTGAGAACAGGCGCGTAAGCCCGAGCTCCAGCAGGAGTGACGCAAAGCTGGTCAGGCATACGCCGGCAACGAGAACGGATGATTTCGCCCGGAGACTGCTCGTGGTCGAGACCGGTGCGACGGTGGTCTGGGACATGCCGCAACAGTCTAGCAAGCGGAGTCCTTCATCGGCAGCGGCAGAGAGGATGGGTCTAAGTCTTGCTTTCGAGGATGACCTGCGCGATCGCTTGTTCAGCCGTGTGCGTTATCGACAGCGCAGCATTCACGACGCCCAGCTTCTTGGCGAACTCGCCGGCCTTGCCATGAAAGGCTATGGTCGGACGCTGCCCGGGTTTCCGCAGGACTTCCACATCACGCCAGCGCACACCGTAATTCCAACCGGTTCCGAGTGCCTTCATGCCGGCTTCTTTAGCAGCAAAACGCGCGGCATAACGCTCGACCCGATTCGCCTTGGTATCGCAATATCGAATTTCGGCATCGGTAAAAATTCGTTGGATAAAACGCTGGCCGAAACGTTCGATCGCTGCCGCTACGCGCGGCACTTCTGCCACGTCGATGCCGGTTCCTACGATCATGAGTTGAAGGTAACACAACAGTTCACAGCAGGCGGTCGCCTCGATAAATCAACTGGCCCTCAATCAAACGGGCTTCACTCGTCAGCTTGTGCGGCCTTGTGGGACCGGTGCCGTCGATGTGTTGCACTTCGTGCCCATGGGCAACGAGGTAGTCGGAGATCAACATGCGATGGCAATGAAAATAGACCCGCTCCGCGCACATGTAAGCAGTTTGGCCACGCTCCCCCTTTGAGACGAGTTCAGCAGCGGCGTTCTGGAATTCCGGCGTCAGCATGTAGTCCGCATAATTGCGGAAGCTCGCGTTGCGAAGTCCAATATTTGGCGAATCATCGCGCGACTTCTTGCGGTACCCGCCGAGGGCTTTCATCCATACATACTGAGTTCCCGCGGCCGGCAACGACTTTTCCAGGTTCTCTCGGTTGAAATGAGGCAAGCGGCGCGATAACGGAAAGGCACGAACATCCACGAGCGTCTGAATGGAATGGGCTTTCAGCGCCTCAATCAGTTCTTCGATCGTGCGAGTAGAGTGGCCGATGGTGAAGAGCGTCGCCAAACGGAGTGCCTAATGGTCGGTGTGTACGTGAGCTGACTCGGCGCGGATACTTGGCACTCTCATCCTAGGAACTGCAAACGGAGCGCAGAATTGTTGCGACATTGTGATCCTGCTCAGGGTAAACCGTGCGCAGATCCAGGAGCACTCGGCCGTCCTCGACACGGGCGATTACCGGCGGATCAGAGGTTCGTAATCGCGTGGCCAGTTCGTCCGCGCTGAACTGCTTACTGGTAATCGCAATCAAGCTCGTGGGGAGAATCGACGACGGCGCCGCGCCGCCTCCGATGACTGATTCTCCGTCGATCACTTCCACCACGAGGTCTCCCGAGCCAACGTCCGCAGCCAACGATTGCGCGCGTTCGCGTATCTGCTCTCGTGTCAAAATCATCATCCGAAGAGCTGGAATCGAATCGTAATCACGTTTCACATAGGCAAGCAGGGTAGCCTCGAGCGCGGCGTAAGTGAGTTTGTCCACCCGAAGGGCACGAAACAGGGGATTCGAGCGTATCCGTGCGACCAACTCCGGCCTCCCGCTCACGATCCCGGCTTGCGGGCCGCCAAGTAACTTATCCCCGCTGTACGTAATCACGTCAACACCCGCCCGAAGGCTGTCGAGTACACCCGGCTCTCCGGCTATCCCTAGCAGTCGTAAGTCGAAGAACGCGCCGCTTCCGAGATCCTCCAGCACAGGGATGTTCCGCCTGCGCCCGAGGTCAACCAGTTCGCCCAGAGATGGCTGCTCGGTGAAGCCCGTAATCTGAAAGTTCGATCGATGAACTCTCAAGAGGAGGCGAGTACGATCGGTAATCGCCCGCTCATAATCCGCAGTGCGCGTGCGATTCGTCGTGCCTACTTCGCGCAGAATTCCACCCGACTTGCTCATCACGTCAGGGATTCGGAATGATCCGCCAATCTCCACCAGTTCTCCCCGCGAGACGATCACTTCGCCGCCGTCCGCCAGCGTATTCAGCGCAACCAGCACGGCGGCCGCATTGTTGTTGACCACTACGGTCGAGACATCCAGTTTTGCGACTGTTCCTTCCTCCGACGCAAGCAGGTTCTTGAATAAGCGATCCACATGAACGTCGCGTTTGCCACGTTCGCCGCGTTGGATATCAAATTCCAGGTTCGAATAAGTAGTCGCGGCCTCGCGCACATGGTCGATCGCCCCGCTGCCCAATGGAGCGCGTCCGAGATTGGTATGAAGTATGACGCCAGTCGCGTTGATCACCGATCTCAGTGAGTACGTGAGGGCTTGCCGAACCTGCCGTTGAACCGCTTGAGGAATGCCACCCGCGGCCAACTCCACCGCTGCGGCATCGAGGTCTCCGTTTGTTATCTCATCTCGCAAACGTCCGAGCACGACGCGAACCGCGTCCGCCACGGCAACATGGCCGTCCTGTGCGATCAACGAAGACACCTCGGCCTGTCGCATGACCTCGTCGACCGAGGGCAACTTGCGATACAGCTCCGACCGAGACGTGATCTTCATGACCGGAGATTATGGCATGAATGAAAGGCCGTCGCCCTTTACGGGAGATCAGCCTTGGGGACCTGCACAATATTGTTGCGGATGGCGTACAGAACCAGCTCACCGACAGAATGCAGCTTGAGCTTACGCATGATGTTGCTGCGGTGAGTTTCCGCCGTCTTGACGCTTAGGTCGAGCACGGAAGCGACCTCCTTCGTGCTCTTGCCTTCTGCCAGCAGCTGAACGATTTCCCGCTCGCGGGGCGTCAGCGTTGGAAGAGTGGGTTCGGTGCGCACGCCTCCGCCTTTGAGGTACCCGTCGAGCACCATTTCGCCCACCCGCGACGTGAAGAATGTCCGGTTCTGCTGCACCGCTTCCACGGCCGCCACCAGATCACGCGCCGCGTCCGACTTCAGCACAAATCCGCGCGCGCCTGCGTGCAGGACATCCCTGACCACCTGGTCGGTGTCGGTGACTGTCAGGATGAGAATCTTCTGCTGCGGATTCGTGCGCAGGATCTGCCGGGTAGCGTCCAATCCATTGAGATTCGGCATCCCGATGTCGAGAATGACGAGGTCGGGTCTGAGCTCCTGCGTCTTCTCAACGGCCTGGCGGCCATCACCGCACTCTCCGATGATGTCCCACCCGTGCTGTTGCAGGAGATTGACTAGCCCTTTACGGACAATCTCGTGATCGTCCGCCACTAAAATGCGAAAATTAGCGGAAAATGGCAAGAAACCACCCTCACTGGTTTGAAAACGGAAAAACTACGTGTGTACAGATTATGCTGACCAGAAGTTGGACGCAATAAAGCTGGCAAATGCACCCGGTTTTTTCATGGGATCTCCGGTGAAAACTCGAACTACATGAAATACTGTATAGACGGAATCGAAGAATTTTGGCGGTAATAGATGACATCTCCACTGTCACCTTAGTTGCAGGCTCGCCCACCAGCGGGTTAGTTGAAAATAACCACAAGTCCGGTAATCAGCGGGACTTAACCGTACTCGCCGGTTCTCAGATATGGTTCTCCTGCGGTGACAAAGGCACGCGGGGGTATGGGCTGGGAGTACTTTGCTAGCCGGAACTAAGGCCCAACATTAGTAGGAAGGACCGAGATGCCCGTTAGGATCCTGATAGTGGATGACCACGAAGTTGTGCGCCAAGGACTACGTACCATCCTTAACGCCCGACCTGAGTGGCAGATTGTCGGCGAAGGCGAAAATGGAAAAGAGGCCGTCGATCTGGCCGGAACTCTACTGCCCGACGTCATCATCCTCGACATTACCATGCCCGTTATGAGCGGCCTGGAAGCCACCCAGGAACTGGGCAAGGTGTTCCCCGGTAACCGAGTCCTCATCTTCACCATGCACGACTCCAAAAGCTTGATCAAAGCAGTACGCAAGGCTGGAGCAAAGGGGTACGTGCTGAAATCGCGCGCCGGCCGCGATCTGATTCATGCCGTGGAAGCCCTTTTGGACGGCAACACCTTCTTCGGTCCGGACGGCTCGAACGGAGAGGACGAACCAGAAAAAGCGAAGGCTAAGAATCTGCTCTTCTGCCAGGCTCTGCAATACGCTTACTAAAGCTCCGACTGAAAACGCGATCATCCTCAACTTCGGCGGCGCCTAAGCCGTCATCCCACGAGTGCTTCCTTCGTTTGTTCCTGCTGCCGGCTGCTTAGACGGTGTGTCCACTCCACCAGGTTTTGGAGGAGCTGACGGACAAGCTTCTTGCTCGATTCGTCTGTCAGAGTCCCCGATTCATCGAATCGTTGGGCCGCATTTCCTACCATTACCTCCGGCTGGTTGACGGCATACATATTCAAAAATACGAACATCTGCCGGAGATGATACTGCGCCCTGGCGGTACCAATGATCCCGCTGGCAGCCCCCATGATGGCCACGGGCTTGCCGCTCCAGGCGCTGTCCCCGTATGGCCGCGATGCCCAGTCAATCGCGTTCTTCAGAACCCCCGGCACGGAATAGTTGTATTCGGGAGTGACAAAAAGGATCGCGTCCGCCGCGCGCACCCTCCTCTTCAGTTCCAGGACCTCTTCCGGAGGGTTCTTCTCGGAATCCTGGTTGAAGAGCGGGAGACGATCGATCTCGCAGGCTTCAATGCGGGCTCCCTCTGGCGCCAGTTGCTGGGCAGCTCGCAGGAGAGCGCGATTGTAAGATTGCTTGCGCAGACTCCCGGCGATACCCAGAATCGTGAGTGACTCGTTCATATAACTCCTGTGTTGTCGATAGCGATCTCACTCAGATGCCGCATCCGTGGGCACCGATTCTGGTTGTTCCGCCCAGGCACGAGATTTGCCTCTTCCGACAAACCCTCCCGGCAGCTCTCGAATCCAAGCCACGATGCCTGCTAGCCATGCCAATGAAGAACTTGCCGTAGAAACCAGGCGCCTGACAGCGCCCGAAATCTTCGACGCCGCCAAAAAGAACGCGCGGGAAGAACTGCAGCGGTCATTACGAACGCTGGCGTTTTCCGGCTTAGCGGGTGGCCTGACGATGGGCTTGACCGGGCTGAGCGTCGCTTCTCTCCGGGCGATTCTCGGCACCGGATCGTGGGAAGAACTGGTCTCTTTCCTGATGTATCCCATCGGGTTTATCGCCGTCATTATTGGCCGCGCACAGCTGTTCACCGAGAACACCCTTTATCCCGTGGTCCTGGTTTTGGATGAGCCGCGCAAATTCCGTGTCAACCTGCTCAAGACGCTGCGGCTGTGGGGCGTGGTCTTCGGCGCGAACGTGCTCGGCGCTTTCTTGTTCGCGCTGCTCGCAATCCGGTCCTCGGCGTTGTCTCCCGAGATCGGTTCGGAGTTGATCAAGCTCGGTGTCCAGGCAGTCGGTCACCCTGCCGCCCACATCTTCTGGAGTGGAGTCATCGGGGGATGGTTGATTGCCTTGGTGGCATGGATGGTCACTGCCAGTCAGTGGACAATCGGGCAAGTCATCATGATCTGGCTGCTGGCTTTTGTGGTCGGGATAGGGAAGTTGGCCCACTGTATCGCTACCAGCGGCGAAATCCTCTCGGCGGTGGTGGGCGGCAGCCTGGGAATCGGTGTCTACTTCAACTGGCTGCTTTACGCTACTTTGGGAAACATCGCTGGCGGCGTGGTGATTGTCAGCTTGCTGAATTACGGACAGGTCGCCGAGGGTTAGCGATCATCCGCCATGCTATCCGACTTCCACAAGACCATACGTGTTTTGCCATCGCTGGCGCATATGGCGTAAAGCGCGATCGATTTCTGCTTGGCTGATTTCTGCATTCGGACCCGAAAGAACCGCGGCCGCCTCCCGCTTTGCGAGTTCCAGTAATTGCCGATCGCGAATGATATTCGCAACCCGGAAGCTCGGAAGCCCAGCTTGGCGAGTACCGAAAAATTCTCCCGGACCGCGGAGCTCCAGGTCCAGTTCCGCGATTTGGAAACCGTCATTGGTTCGCACCATTGCATCCAGCCGGCGATCGCCTTCCTCTGTGACTTTTCCGCTCGTCATCAGAATGCAATACGACTTCGCAGCCCCCCTGCCAATCCGTCCGCGCAGTTGATGCAACTGCGCCAGGCCGAAACGTTCTGCGTGCTCGATCACCATCACGGTGGCATTGGGAACGTCCACGCCCACTTCGATCACCGTCGTCGAAACCAGCACCTGTACTTCACCCTTTTGGAACAATCGCATGACGTGGTCTTTGAGGTCGGCATCGAGCTGCCCGTGGAGCAGCGCTACTTTGAGGTCCGGCAGGATTCGCGAGCTCAGCTCCTTGTACATCTTCATGGCAGCTTTAAGCTCGGTCTCTTCATTTTCGTGAATCACCGGATACACAACATAGGTTTGATGACCCGCCAACACTTGCTTTCGTACAAACTCCCATACGTCAGTGGCGCGCTCGTCGGAAACTCTCCGCGTCAAAATGGGACTCCTCCCCGGCGGCAGTTCGTCGATCACGGACAGGTCGAGGTCCCCGTATAGGGTCAACGCGAGCGTACGGGGAATTGGTGTCGCGGTCATGACCAACACATCGGGTTCTGGCATTTGTCCCGCCTGTGCTGACGAGGCGGCTCCAGCACGTTCTTCGCTCTTCTTCATCAGTTTCAGGCGTTGCAGCACGCCGAAGCGGTGCTGTTCATCGACGATCACCAATCCCGGTTTGTCGAATTCCACTTTTTCTTCGAGCAGTGCGTGCGTCCCAATGACCAGCTGTGCGTTGCCTTGTGCCACGTGACGGCGTATCTCGCGTTTACGCTCTTGCTCGACCGACCCTGTCAGCAGAACGATCCGGTAACCGGCATTTTCGAGAATTCTGCGCGCGGAAAGATAATGCTGTGTCGCCAGGATCTCCGTGGGCGCCATCAGCGCCACCTGGTACCCGTTTTCGATTGCTATGATCGCCGCTTCGAAGGCCACAATGGTCTTGCCTGATCCCACGTCTCCTTGCAGCAGGCGCCGCATGGGATACGGCTTCTCCATATCGGAGGCAATCTCCTTCAGCACGCGCTTCTGCGCCGCAGTTGGATGAAACGGCAGGATGCTCTTGATCGCCGCGCGCACCCGTTCGTCCAGCTTGAATGCGATCCCGGTCTTCGCTTTTTGTTGACGCCGCTTCAGCTCAAGGCCAAGCTCGACGAAAAACAGTTCTTCGAAAACCAACCGTATGTGCGCCGGTGTTCGCGACGCCTGCAAGTCATGGAAGCTTTCCCCTGCTACAGGCCAGTGCACTTTCTGCAACGCTTCGAACGGAGAAACCAGCGAAACCCGTGAGCGAACGGCTGCCGGCAACGACTCGGGAAGCTCGGGCGCAAGGTCGCGGAGCGCTGCGTGAATCACCCGGCGAAACCAGCGCGACGTCAGCTTTCCTTGCCCCGCCGATTCGTAAATCGGAACGATTCGTCCGATTTCAAGCGAGTCCGCCAGTTTCTGATCGGCGGCATCCGGCTCGTCCTCGGCATTCCCGAGTACCTCCACCTGCGGTTGAATGATCTGCAGTTCGCCCCGCTTGCCCATTTCGACCTTCCCATACAGTGCAAGCATCTGCCCGGGCTGGAACTTGTCCTTAAGGTAGGCCCCATGGAACCAGAGACACTGCAGGCGTGACGTCCCTTGGCCAACCGTCATCTGAAAGATGGGCATCTTGCGGGTACGGAAGAGGCCGGAGTTGCGCACCTCCCCGATCACCGTCGCCATCTCGCCGGGGCGGAGTTCGGCAATGCCGCGCGGGTTTAAGCGATCTTCGTAGCGAAATGGCAAGTAGTGCAAAAGATCGTCTACCGTGTGGATGCCCTTTGCGGCCAGTATTTCGGCGATACGCGGACCGATGCCTTTGACGTACTGGACGGGAGTGCTCGGCTCTAGCATCGGAATCAGAAATGTTAGCAGGTAGGACAGTCGAACATGGCACGTGAGCAGCGCACGGTGTCCAAGGAAAGTGTGGCAGTCAACTTCGTACAAGCATTGGCTGCTGTGTTGCTGGGCAATGCGGCGTACCTTTTGTTGTCTTCTTACCTGCCCGTGGCCGCGCGTCACCAGGCGTTCAAGTTTGACCTGGGAATGTTGGTGGATTTCTGGTTCTGCCTGGTCGCGTTTGGGTTGATCCGCAGTGCGCGTGCGTGGAGTAAGAAGCGCCGTCGTCGAAGCGCCGGGCCGACGCTTTAGTAAAACCTTGCCGGTGAAACTTGAACCCGTCCCCCCGAAGCCGAGAGGACGGGAACATATTTAATGGCGGATCATCGGCTCGCACGAGATCGACGAGTGCGGCCCCTGGTTTGTCGGCGGCCAGTCTTGCTCCTCGTCCGCGCCGCGCGCTCTGCGGAACGATGACGGTCGGACGAGCTTCGGCTGCGCGCCGCCGTCCGAGCCTGCCGCGAAAGTGAATTGCGCGAAGCCGCGCTGCGCCCTTCCCGCTTCAAAGCCCGGCTGGTCGCTCGAGAACGGCGGCTTGAGGTGCGACGTCGCGAGTTGCTTTGCCCCCGGCTGTAATCGCGCGAAGCTTGTTTCCGCGTTCTACCCGAAGTCTTGCCTTTTCGCGGCGGTTTCAATTTCACTCCAGACCGGCGGGCTTTCGATAATCCGATCGCAATCGCCTGCTTGGTCGAGCGGGCACCGTGTTTCCCCTCCCGGATGTGATGCATCTCTTCCCGCACAAATTCACCTGCTTGGGTGGACGCGGACTTGCCCTCCCGCGCGTCTTCATGGGCACGTTCCAGGGTCTCTTTTTCCGGCATAAATAATCTCCCTTATCTAAAGACTAGTTTCCTCGTCAGGTGCGGCAATCAAGCACTTCCTGTAGTGCATAACACCGTGTGCTGTAGAGGCTTATGTCTCGCCGTCATACCGCAAGTGCATTCGTCAAAATCATGGTTACTTTGGGAACTTCGATGGAAAACTGCCACCCACTAAAATGCGGCGAAGCCCCTGAATGCATAAAGCAGCCATACTCTACGACGCCAGCCACGCTGTCCTGTCCACGTTTGAGCTGGACGAGGTGCTGCGCCAAATCCTTCTCATCGCGCAAGAGTATTTCCACCTGCAAAATGTGGCCATTTTGCTGATGGAAGAAGATAAGCAGTCATTGGTCGTGAAAAGCCAGATCGGGTATGGCAACGAAGTCGGTTACGTACGTATTCCGTTGGGCACAGGCTTGATCGGCACTGCCGCCCAGCAGAGACGAACCATATACGCGCCGGATGTCAGTAAGAATCCTAACTACCTTCCTTGCTGTCCTTTAACAAAGTCAGAAATCTCAGTGCCGCTGATCGTGCGGGATGAGGTCGTTGGCGTGCTCGATTGCCAGAGCGAGCAGGTGAACTACTTCGATGCCGAAACCATCGATTTGCTCATGCTGTTCTCCATGCAGGCATCCATCGCGCTGCAGAATGCCAAGCTCTACTCCCTGGAGAGACGCCGCGCTCAGCAGCTGGAAGCCATCAACACCATTGCGCAACAGATGACGGTGGTGCTCGACCTCCATCAATTACTTACCAATGTGTGCACCGTCGTAAGAAAAGCATTTGGCGCCGATCATGTCTCCATCCTGCTGAAGGAAGGCGAAGGCATCGTGTTGCGCGCCCATGAGGGTACGCTTACGCCCCGGGTTCACCCCGATCTGCCGCTGCCCAAAGCGGCGGGCGCTTGGGGGCGCGCCCTGCTGACCGAGAAGAGTGTTGTCGAGCAGGATGTGCGCAAAGCGTCAGACTACATCGCACTTTTTGCCGAAACCCAGTCCAGGACGTGTGTGCCTCTGCTCTCTTTCGGACAAAGCCTGGGTGTTCTTTTCCTCGATTGCAAGACACCCAACGCATTCCATCCCGCGGACCGCAAAACGGTCGAGTCTGTCGCCGATATGTGTGCCACAGCTATTCAGAATACCCAGCATGTCGAGCGCGTTCGGCAGTTGGCGTACGTGGATGGATTGACCGGAATATTCAATCGGCGATTCTTCGAGCTACGTATCAACGAAGAAATTGAGCGCTGTCGCCGCTTCGACAGCGCTATTGCCGTCATCATGATCGACATCGATCATTTCAAGCGCCTCAACGACGAATTCGGCCACCTGCTCGGCGATGAGGTTCTGCGGCAAACCTCGTCGATATTTTCGCAGCAACTGCGGAAGATCGATGTTGTCTGCCGGTATGGCGGTGAGGAATTTGCCCTCATCCTTCCCCAGACAAGTGCGGAGCAGGCGATGCGGGTCGCCGAAAAGCTGCGTACAACGGTTGAAGCCTGGCAATTCCCAGGAGTACCCCGAGCTGTGACGATGAGTGCGGGTGTCGCCACTTACGGCGTCAACGGCAGCTCCCGAGACGAGTTGGTCAAAGCCGCCGATGCGGGCCTCTATGCCGCAAAGCAAGGCGGCCGCAATCGTGTGTGTGTCGTGAAAGGTCGCGCCGACGCAGCCAACGCTTAGGTTGAAACGGAAGGACCTGATTCCTCGAGCAGTGAGCCTGACGACTACTATTTCCGCTTAGATCTCAGCAGACCCCATCCCAAGTTGGCGAAGTTCGCGACGTAGCTCTTCCTGCTGCTTCTTCATTTCATCTCGCCATTGATGGCTGTATTCGCGCATCTGCTTCTCAATCTCATGCTGCTGCATCTCCATCTGCTTGTGGAGTTCTTTCTGCTGCTCCCGCATTTCTTTCTGATGCTTGTGTACTTCTTTCTGGGCCTCGTGGGCATATTCCTGGGCATGCTTCATGGCCATGTCCACTTCCGGTTTTATGTTCATGGCGATTTGTGGCGCTATGTCTTCGACCTCCGTCGCTAGGCCATCCCAATCGACGTCGGCTTCAACATTGATGTCGGGAAATGCGAGGCTTTGCTCATCGAAAAGATCGCCGGATTGGCGGGCCGCAGGCAAGGTCAACGAGATCGTCTGCTCTCTCTTATCTCGAATGATTCCGATCGCGACCGCCTTTTCATCGCTTCGGTGCGAACGCAGGGCGCTGCTGAAATCGCTGGCATCGTGCACAAGCTCTTTATCGACTTTCACGATCACATCTCCCGCGCGGAAACCCGCTTTCTCCGCGCGGCTGCCCTTCTCGACCGACCGAACCAGAACGCCATTTCCATTCTTCGCCCCGAAGTAGTCGCCCAATTGCGGGGTAAGGTTCTCGATCATGAGTCCGCTGTGCAGCATCGAATGCACGACTACGACCGATACCGGCATATCCAGGTTCTGCGGGACCATCGGCACTTTCGGCATAGCGGGCATTTGGAAGGCAAATTTGCTGGTGCGCTGCGCCAGCTTGACCTTCATATCGACAGGTTTGCCTTCGCGGCTGATGCCGAGCGTAATCACCCGGTCAGAAGGCGTCTCATGAATCATGCGGCGGAGCTGCGCGCCACTCTCGATCGAGGTCCCGTTCATCGACAGAATGACGTCGTGTTCTTTGATTCCAGCTTTGCCCGCAGGGGCATCCTGATCGACCATCGTCACTTCGACACCCTGCTCTTTATTCAACTTCAACGCCGAC
>JBPYEW010000054.1:0-14158 GCA_051984555.1 Terriglobales bacterium
GTACTCACTCAAGGTAGAAGAGCAAGGATTTCGTCCGACGGAATTCACCGGACTGTCGCTTACCGTCGCGCAGGCTCTGCAGGTTAACGTGAAGATGACCCTGGGCGCGGTCGAACAGAGCCTGGAGGTGAACGGGAATTCGGTAGCCCCGATAGAAACCGAAACCAGCCAACTGAGCACGCTGGTCGACAGCAAGACGATGACGGACCTGCCGCTGCTGACGAGGAATCCGTACGAACTGGTGCTTCTTTCGCCGGGAGCGATTCAGCCGAACAACGGCAGCAACGGATTCGCGGTGAACGGCTCGCGCGACCGGAACAACAACTTTCTGCTGGATGGTGTGGATAACAACGACACGTCGGTGCCGGGCGGAGGATCCGGGATTGTTGGCGCGAACCCGGACGCGGCACAAGAATTCCGGGTGATCACCAACGATTTCAACGCAGAGTATGGACGAAACACCGGGGCGATCATCGATGTGGTAACGCGCGGAGGTACCAACCATCTCCATGGGGACGCGTACTGGTTTGGCCGGTACAACGCGCTAGGCTCGCGCGATTTCTTTAATCGCCGGCCGGACAAGCAGGATCCGTACGTGCGAAACGATTTCGGGTTCTCGGTGGGCGGCCCGATCGTCAAGAACAAGACCTTCTTCTTTATTAATAATGAGTACCAGCGGTTTCGAACCACGCTAACCCGCACACAAACGGTACCGACGGCTGGGTTCAAGTCGGGCCTATTCACGGTTCCGACGGCAACGGGAACGCAAACGATTGATTTGCGGACTGCGGGCGGACAGAACAACAATACGGGCCTCGGAATCGATCCTGAGATCACCAGCGTGCTGAACCTCATTCCCGATCCAAACGGGGGCGATGTGATCCCGGGAGTTGCGGGAACTTTGAACTTCGCCAGCCCGGACAGCCTGAACTCATCCAACTGGACGGGGCGGATCGATCACAAGCTTTCGGAAAAGCATCAACTCGCGCTGCGCTACGCGTACAGCCGGAACGTGGAGTCAAATTTCGGCCACTTCGAATTGGCACCCGGCATCGACCTGCTGGGCACGCCGAGTTATCAGCATGGAGTGTTCGCGGGACTAACCTCAACCCTGAGCAATCATCTGATCAACGACTTCAAATTCGGATGGAACAAGAACTACGCCGCGTTCAGCAGCAATTGCACCTTGTTTGACAAGTTCACGGGCGTGGATCCGTTTGGAAACGGAATTGACCTGCAAGTTCCGGATGCGGCATTTCTGAGTCCGCCGCTGAGCGTGTTCGGATGCAATACGCTGTTCGACTCCGCGGGCCAAGCGAGAAATACGGGCACGACCAGCTATACCGACAGCGTGACTTGGGTGAAATCAAATCACACGATCAAGTTCGGCGGCGATTTCCGGAATGTGCGGTCGCTGGGGAATGCAAACTTCAACTCGCGCACGGTGGATTTCTTCAACCTCTTCTCGGGCTCGGGATTCCAGCTTCAGTCGGTGAATCTCGATCCCAGCGTTCCAGGCAACATCGCGACCACGCTGCAGGACCTGGCATGGTTCCGGGTAGGCGCGGTGCTGGGACAATTTCAAGCCCAGTTCTATAACCGCGAGGGGAATCGGATTGCAACCGACAATAAGGATTTCCGACAACATGAGTTTGACGGGTTCATCCAGGACACCTGGAAGGTCACGAGCAATCTCACGCTGAACTACGGGCTGCGGTATCAGTTCAACGGAGTCCCCTTCGAGACAGGAGGGAACTTCTCGAACCTGTTTCAGAACCCGGATACGTTCGCGAGCTCATTCACATTTGTCACGGTGGGCCCAGGCACGGGACATCAGATGTACCGCGACGACTACCTGAATTTTGAGCCAAGATTCGGCTTCGCATGGGATCCCTTCAAGACTGGCAAGACATCGATTCGCGGCGGGTACGGAATTTTCCACGACCGTATTTTCGACAACCTGTTCGGCAATGCGCGGTCGAATCCCCCATTCCAGGGAACGTTCCTGAACTTCCCTTCCACGATTACGCCTGTCGAGCAAGTTCCGCCTCCAGCGACCTTGCCGCCTCCGGGCCTGACATACACGAACGGAAACAGTGCGATCGTCACGCTGGTCGATCCGAACACTCGACAGCCCGAGAGCATGAACTGGAATTTCGGCATACAACATTCGCTTCCGGGAAACACCGTGCTGGAAATGAACTATGTCGGATCGCACGGTTTGCACGTCATTCGCCTTCTGGACGCGGTTCCTCCTGATCCGGCGCTGATCCAGCAGAATATTGCTTCGTGCGTGGCGCAAGGGGGATGCGCGCCGGGTGATCCGGCAGGCGTAATCAGCGGTCCGGCGTTATACGGCGGCATCAATCAGCCGGGGCTGGTGATCCCACCATCGATTCGGGAAACGGCGCTGCAGACCTCGTCGAACTTCCCGGTATCGAATATCACGCGCACCAATGCAGACTCGAAGTATCACGCATTGCAGACGAGACTGACGAAGAGCTTTTCGCATGGACTGCAACTGGGCGCGTCCTATACGTGGTCGCACGCCACCGACGATTCAAACGATCCGCTCACGCCGGAAGCGGGAGTCGGCAGCTTCCCGGTCGATTCGCGGAATGCGAACATTGTGTCGCGGGGCAATTCGGACAACGACATACGGCATCGCGGCGTGGTCTATTACTCGTACGAACTGCCGTTTGGGAACGGGAAGAGGCTCCTCAATCAAGGCGTGCTTGGCAAGGCTCTGGAGGGTATCCAGATTTCCGGCATCGTCAGCGCCCAGACCGGCCATCCGTATACGATCTTCACGGCGGCATTCGACAACGGGCGAACCGGGGTGGCGAGCTTCTCGTATCCGGACGTGATCGGGAATCCGTTCGCGGGGTCGGTATCGCGAATAAGCGCTAACGGCGTGAGAACGGGCGCGTTCAATGTCAGCGCATTCAGCAACACGTTCCTCGGACATGTCGGGAATTCGGGCCGGAACCGATTCTACGGACCGCACTACACCGATGCGGACCTGGTGCTGATGAAGAACATGCGGCTGACGGAGAGACTCCGGATCCAGTTGCGCTCGGAGTTCTTCAACCTGCTGAACCACCCGCAGTTCACGCAACCCGACAACTTCGTGGAAGACTCCACCACGTTTGGGCTATCGCAATCGACGATCGTGCGGCCGGACGGAACGACGTCCGCGCGACAGATTCAACTTGCACTCAAGCTGTTGTTCTAGGCGGGCTTGGCCATCGGCCTGCGGGACGCCGCAGGCCTTTTTCTTTTTGGAGCGAAAGGCAGGGTGCTATCGCCAATTCTCGATCATGGATATCTGGCGCTCGTCGGTGTCATTCACAACAATCTTTTTGCCGTCGGGAGTAGCTCCGACCCAGTGCGGCATAGTTTGAAGGGTCATCACATCCCGGATTTGCTGCTTGGGAGGTTCGTAGAAACTGAGGATGGATCGGCCATTCGGGATCTCTTCCACGAACAATATGCCGCCTCGCGTGACGGCCCAATCGGACCAGGTTCGGGGTCGCACGTGCGGCAGAACACACTCTTCATCGTTCGTATCTGCCGCTATGCGGCAGATCTCGGGATTGGCGTCGCGGGACTTGGAGTAATAGAGGTATCCGTCTGTGGATTCCAGGGCTGCGAATCCGCCGTTGTAGGTCACTTGCTGAGCATCTTCCCCATTCACTCGAACTTTCCAGACTTGCCAGTCGCCCGAGCGATCGGACGCGAAGTAGATCCATTTGCCATCCCGGGAAAAGCTGGGGACAGAGCCGGGGACGAGCTGCCGGCGGCTTTGAGGATCGTCGGCGGCGGTGACAAAAATACTTGTTCCCTCGTCAGAGGGTGCGTCGTACGCAATGTACCGACTGTCCGGCGACCACCGCGGTGTTCCGGCGCTCGCGGTCGTGCTCAGTTGCCACGGATCGGAGCCGTCTGCATTCGCAACCCAGACTTGCCAGGGACCCGACCGGTTCGACATAAAGGCGATATGCCGCCCATCCGGAGAGAATTGTGGAGCTGCATTGCCGCTGTCGCCGGGAATGATGATCTCGATCCTTTCGAGGACCTCGTGGCCAAGTTCGCGAGGCGTGCGGGACTGGTCCGAAGCGAAGGCACCGGGATGAGAACTCGGAATGACCGAGGCTTCGGCATTGATCTTCGACTGAACCTGTTCGGAAGGATCTACACCAACATCCGCTGACTGTTTTGTTGAAATACTGCCTGCTGAGATTTGGGACCTGGCACCACCACCAACGGAGGACGATCGCAGTACGAAGGCGCCGATCAGACCGGCGATCACCAGACCGGCGCCCAGCGCCGCGAAGCGCGTACGCACCTTCGGCTGGGGAGACGCGGGAATGATGGCAATGGGCGCGTTGTCTTTTGGTAACAGCGGGACGAGAACCGGGTTGGGCGAGACGGGTCCAGGCAAGTCGCTCCAAGGGAGCGGGGCGATAGCGCCGATAAAGCGATAGCCGCGGCGGGGGAGTGTTTCGATGAAACGGGGGTGATCCGCCGAGTCGTCCAAGGCCTCACGTAACTTGTTCACAGCCGCGTTGAGACTGTGGTTGAAATCGGTGAACGTCCCTTCCGGCCATAGGCGCGATTGCAGTTCGGCGCGGGTCACGAGGTGTCCCGGCTTGGCAAGCAATACCTCAAGTACCTGAAGAGGTTGTCCGGAGAGCTTAGTGCGGACACCATCTTTCCAGAATTCCTGGGTTTGGAAGTCGGCTTCGTAGGGGCCGAAGCGTACTCGCGGATTGGGATTTACCGGAGGGTGTCTATCATCCTTGTTCATAAGCAGATTCCGGATCCACTCGTGTGTCTCTGATTGGTTGCCACTTCCCCACCGTCATAGCTCAATACGTTAGACATCGTTCAGGGTTGGACGGTTCCCGCCAGCATTCGAAAGCACCCTTACGTTGATACGTTGCCGTGCGACATTTTGATCCCGTTGCATTTGCGTGTGATGACGAAGAAATGACCGGCTGAGGATTGAGGTAGCAACCTGATATGCGGAGTGTGTTTGGAGCATTCATTGCCGAGCGGCAACGAACGCGAGGAATAGAGCCATGCTCCGAAAAGCGATTCCAATCGTCATTATCTTGTTCTCCGTTACCTTGGCTTACGCGTCTCAACAAAATGTTCAGAGCGATGCGTCGTGCACCCTGGCAATTGTCGCGAAGTCTGTCGCGGGAAAGCGGACGAGACTATGCGACAGAGATGTTGTCCGCCAAATGGCTCAACAAGGACACGTGTTCGAGCAGAACCAAATGGGAATCGCCTCGATCCTGGCGATTGAGCACGGGTACAGCCTCAGCGATGCAGTGCAGTGGTTTCAACGAGCCGCCCTCAAGGGCTATGCTCCTGCCCAAGTGAACCTCGGTCTGATGTACTGCAACGGCTGGGGCGTAGAGCAGAACTATGGCGCATGTCTACGATGGTTGAAAGCGGCAGTCGATCAGAAGTATGCCCGAGCGTATTTCGATCTCGGAATTCTGTATTTTCGCGGGACGGGAGTACGGCAAGACAATTCGCAAGCGTTACAGCTCTTTCGCCAAGCGGCTGAATTGGACGACAGCAGTGGGCAGGCCAACCTCGGCTACATGTATGACCAGGGGCTCGGGGTCGTGCGTGACCTCAAAGTGGCCGCGAGGTGGTATCGCAAGTCCGCCGACAATCACAACGCGATGGGAGAGAACAACTTGGCGGACATGTATCTGAGAGGAGACGGCGTTCCACCAGACGACGCAGCGGCGTTCCGCTTGTTCTCGCATGCGGCAGCGCAAGGACATACGGGAGCACAGATCAAACTGGGATACATGTATTCGGCTGGGCGAGGTACTCGCATCGACCGAGACAGGGCGTATGAATGGATCATGGCTGCTTCACTGGCCGGCGATGATCGAGGGAAATACCTGCTGGAGTCGTTGCAGCGAGGGATGCCAGCGCAGGAGATCAGGCAGGCGACCGATCGCGCACGCGCATGGAAATTGCCGCAATCGGAAGCCATCGTGAAAACGCTGGTACCCTGATCTGACCAGAGAAGCACAAGGTTAGGGATATGATTCCCCGCGATTGTGTTGGGACTAATGCGCCCGGCGGCACAGATTTCCTCCTATAATAATGTTCAGTCGCAGAGTGATATCTTGCCGAGTGACTTCCGTATGAAAAGCTCCCCGATCGTACTGCTGCTCGCGCTAAGCTCGTTCGCCCAGACTACTCCCACACTGACCACAACTCCGCAACAACAGCAGGGCTCGGTTTCGGACCTGACGGTTTCGACGACGAAGGAATGGACCGATACCGGGGTAGATGTACATCCTGGAGAACTCATCCAGATCACGGCTGCTCCGGTGAAAAACGCATCCGGGCAGAGCGGATCGGGAGCAACTTCGACGTGCGATCCGGCGGGCGCAAGTGACGCTGCTGCTTCCAACCTTCCCGTGGCGAGCGCGGCTGCGGGCGCGCTCATCGGAAAGATTGGCGAGTCGCCATTCGATGTGGGAGCTGCGAAATCGATCAATGCGGCGCAACCAGGACGTCTCTACCTGGGAGTGAACAGCACGGGTACACCACCGTGCAAGGGTACGTTCGCCGTGAAAATCGAAACCAAACCAAGCGGGCTGGCCCAAGGGAGCATCAAGAACAAGCTGACCTCAGCCGCACAAACGTGGCTGGGGGGACAGTTCGGAGGCGCGACCACTTCGCCTACCACGGGAACCTCTTCCCTGTCGGGCGGATCGTCCAATCCACTGGCTGCAGCGGCAGCAAAGGTCGTGGTACCCAGCTCGACGCCGCTCGATCCCAAGCTGAAAGACATTGTCGACAAGCTACCAAGACGGGTGAATGACGAGTTTCATCACGAAGGCGATATGGTGAACTTCGTGATCATCGGCTCGCAGCCGCAGTTGCAAGCTGCATTGCAGGCAGCCAACTGGTTCGTCGCGGACACGAACAATGCGGATGCGGTCGCGAAGGCTGTGATGATGACGTATCACAAGCAGGATTACCTGCAGATGCCGATGAGCATCCTTTATTTATTCGATCGTAAGCAGGATTTTGGGTACGAGCAGGCAGAGCCGTATTCAGTGGTGGCGAGCCGTCATCATTTCCGCGTTTGGAAGGCGAACGAGGAGTTTAATGGCCAGCAGGTTTGGGTTGGCGCGGGCACACACGATATCGGATTCGAAAAAGACCAGCGCAATGGAAAGGTCACGCACAAGATCGATCCCTCGGTAGACGGCGAACGCGATCATATTGCCGAGAGCCTGGAGAAAGCGGGGAAGGTCCAGGGCGTCACGTATTATCTGCCGGCGAACCCTGTTCAGGACGCGAGGAACGCGACCGGTGGCGGATATCACTCCGATGGACGGATTGTGGTGATTACATTGGGCGCGAAATAGTGCTGGCTATGTCAGCTTGGCGTATTCGGCTTTGGCTTGCTTGAGGACGGGGATGTCGGGATCGGCATCTTTCCAGTCGGCAAGAAAATCCTGATAGGCGGTGCGGCTGCGCGCGGTATCTCCCTGCAAGGCATAGGCTCGGGCCAGCCCGAGTTTTGAAAGCGGCACGATCACGTCGATACCGTGAAAGACCTTGGAATCGATAACCTTCTGAAAATCCTGGAGCGCCTCGCTGCCACGACCGGCTTTTAAATAGGAAAGGCCGCGGACGTATAGGACACCGGAACTGGCGCGAGCGTAGAGCGCGGCGGTGTTGGCGGCGTCGATGGCGGCATCGGGTTTATTTCGATGCAGTTCGACCAGAGCTTTGATCAGGGGCACAGTGACGTATTGCGAGATGGTGTCATTGGGCCGGCGGTGCGATATGTCCTCAGCCAGACTCAGGGCTTTGGCTTCACTTCCAGCGGCGGCGAGAGCCTCCGCCGCGTTTCCCTCCACGCCAATGGCGTTCGATTGCTTCACGGCTTCGAGCGCGTCCTGGATGGCGAGAGCATAACTCTCGACCAGCGCCTCTTGACCTGCTTTTACCGAGAGCATGTTGGGAGTTGCTTCTTTCAAGTTGAGCTGCTGGCCTGCTGAGTTCGCCTGGTCGCTGAGTTCACGCGCTTGCTTCAATTGCCCGCGAGCGGCAGCGATTCCTGCGCGGAAATTGAGAATCGGGGCGCGACTGTTGCTGTACTGGCTCGCTGCCTGTAATTGTTTTTCCATTCCATCGAGATTGCCGAGTGCCCACTCGAGGTTGGCATATTGGAAGCGCAATTCCATGTTGCTGAGGTTGCGATCGAAAGCGGAGTTGAGCGTCGCCTGTGCTTCGTCAGGACGGTTCAGGCCGGAGTATGCCAGAGCCAAATTGACGTAGCCGAGCGCGCTCGTCGGCTCAAGCTCGACGCACTTCCTGGCGTTCTCCAGCGCATTCTCGAATTGCCCTAACTGGTTATAGATATTCGCCAGATTGTTATAGGGAATGGAGTCGCGTGGGTAGGTTTGCTTGTAGAGTTCGAGCGCCGTAATGCCCTTGTCGAGTTGACCGGCGTCCGCATAATAATGCGACATGATATAGAGCTTCTCGCGCTCGCTGGCACGGTCACGCAGTTCAAAAGCCTTCTGGCGCAGCTCCTCGGCTTGCTGGGTCTCCCCGATGTTGTTGTAAACAGCGCCAAGGCGGGCATAAGCCATAGCAAAATTCGGATCGAGATCGATGGCGTGCTTGTAATTTGGGATGGCGGCAAGCTCGTCGCCGCCGTTGTGCTTGGTATCGCCGATCGTGAACGACTTCAGCGCGTCGAGCGATGAGGTAGTCGCCTCCGAAAGAGGCTTGTCATACTTCTGAACGGAAGTCAGGGATTCGCCCAGCTTGGATCGCAGACCCGACGTGGCTTTGTGGAGAGTATTCAGTACCTCTTCCTTGCTGGGCGACTGCAACTGGTCCTCGGCGAGTGAATCGCCGGTTGCGGCGTTGATCGCCTCCAGCGTGATTACGTATTGAGAACCAAGATTGGCGATGGTTCCGGTGAGCATGGCCTTGATACCGGCACGCTGGCAGATTTCACGCCCGATATTGGTGGTGATGCGCTCGTCGGGAGAGCGTCCCATGAACTGAAGAGTCTGCTGCACCTTCTGCTCAGAGAACACATTCAAGTAAGGAGACTGTCCGAGATCCACGGCGAGAGCTTTTTTCAGCGTGCCATCGAAAACCGGGTCGGCCGTGGTGTTCACGAAATCGGCAACCAGGATCGTGTCCTTCTCGGTCATGGCGCGAGCGTGCGAAGTCCTCATCAGGACAATGACGGCGATTCCGATAACCAGGGCGGCGGCTACAGCGGCATACTTCACCCAACTGCGGTGGTTAGCGGCTGGCCGTCGAACTACGTTGAAGCCGCTCGGTGCAGCGGCGACCTGGGCGGATTCTGTGTCGCGCTTAAGGCGCTTCAGATCGGAGCGAACTTCGGCGGCACTCTGGTAGCGGAGATCGCGGTCCTTCTCGAGGAGCTTGCAAATCGTCTCTTCCAGGCGCGGAGGAACGCCAGGATTGAGTCGAACCGGGGGAACGGGCGCACGGTTCAGGATTGCCTCAAAGATGATCGCCGAGGTATCGCCGCGAAACGGGACCATCCCTGTTGCCATTTCGTAGAGTACCGTGCCGAAGGAAAAAAGATCCGTGCGAGCATCCAATTCCTTGCCGCGCGCTTGTTCGGGAGACATGTAGGCGATTGTGCCTACAGTGCTGCCGGGATTGGTCAGTGTTTCTTCCGGGACTCGCGATCCGGCGAGCGTGCTGACGTTGGCGCTGAGTGCAGCGGGCTGATATGCGGCCTTGGCAAGACCGAAGTCCAGAATCTTGGCCTGCATGCGCTGCGTGACAAAGATGTTGGCGGGCTTAATGTCGCGGTGAACGATACCTTTGCTGTGCGCCGCTTCGAGGCCGTCGGCGATCTGGATCGCGAGGTTGAGCACCTGCTCGGTTTCCATGGCGCCCCGGTGAATCAACGTCTTCAGGGTCTCGCCTTCCAGCAACTCCATGGCAATGAAATGGCGGCTGCCCTCGCTGCCGATCTCGTAGATCGTGCAGATATTGGGATGGCTGAGAGCGGAAGCAGACCGGGCTTCGCGCTGAAAACGTTCCAAGGCCTGGGGGTCTTTCTCCATCTCTTCGGGGAGAAATTTAAGCGCAACGTGGCGACCGAGGTTCAGGTCTTCTGCCTCGTAGACAACGCCCATGCCGCCTCCGCCTAACTGTCGCAGGACGCGGTAATGCGAGATGGTCTGACCGATCATGGGATATAAAAACGGTGGGTGCTTGAAATGTTAGGCGGAGAGTGAAGGCAAGTCAAACGGGGATGAAGTGGCGTGGTGGATACCCACTGATCTGACCTCTCACGCAATCGCCTCTGTCCATTTGGATCGCATGAGCTTATCTATCCAGGCAAGTTGTGTGAAATACATATACAGTGCGTTCCTGTTGATCGTATCGGTGGCAGCGCTGGGCCAAGAACATCTACTGGTTCCGGAGATCGTCCAGACTCCGGGCGGAACGCTCCACCTCGATACCCCCCTGTGCATTCGGCGACTGATTTCCGTAGAATAGAAGTAAGCCTTTGTGGGGCGAGGAGTCTTCTATGCGTTGTCGCCTGCCTGTTCTGATTGCTATTGCATTGTTGTCACTGCCAGCGGCTGCCCAGAAAATCCAGGGTGACTACATCGAAAGCCGTAACGCGGACGTATATACCGGCCAGTGCTTTGCTAATGGTGAGGTCAACCTGGTCGGGGACAATGCGATCTTGGCCTGGCACGTGAAGAGCGGAAGTTGGAATGGTGTCGGCCTCGACGGCTTGTCAGTGGCCGCGGCTGTGAAGGCGAAGGGGACACTCGGAGATCCTTACGAGAACCCGTACCCGGCCGAAGCAGTGGTCATTGTCGACGACTCGGCCAGCCCGGAACAGAGAACTGCCTTGCAGGCGTTCGCGCACCACATGGCAGGTCCACTCCTTGATCATGTGGAGCGCGTGATTGCGGCGCCAGTGGCGTTCGAAACCAATCCGCAGCAACATGGCGCTGCTCTGCTCCGCGCAGGCAAGTTTGCCACCGTGCAGACGCGGTCGCTCGGGGAGCATGATCACGTCTGCGGCAATGAAGAGACCTATTATCCGCCGCTTACGAAGACCACTCACGCGATGCCGGCCGTGGCGGTGACCGATGCTTACAATGGCCCTGGCTTGGACACGTCCTGGGATTTGCATGGCAAGCGCAGCGCATTCCTGGGCACGTTTGCGGACTAGCCACGAACATAACCCATAGGGGAGCACAGCGGGAAATCCTTCGGGAAGCGCTACACTACCTGTATGCGCAGATATTGTTTGTCTTCCCTAGTCCTCGCGCTTCTGCTCGTATCTTCGGCGCTGGCCGCCAAAGTTGAACCCATTCAGAAACCGAAAGAGTCTCCTGTTCCAAACGCCATCTGGAATGTGCTCGATCCGAGCGGCTACCGCGTCACTCTCGACGATGGCGCCGCGGTGTGCGAAATCTGGCTTCGCAAGGATGTCCCAAACAGCGGCAAGAAAGAAGTAGAGGGAGCCTTGTACCCGGAGGTCGCCTCCTCCACCCTAATTGGAGTGATCTCGTACCCAAAGGGGGGCAGCGATTTCAGGGGGCAGGCCATCAAGCCGGGGTTTTACACGCTGCGCTATGAATTGATTCCTGCCGACGCGAACCACCTTGGCGTGTCGCCGAATCGGGATTTCGTGCTCCTCGTTCCTGTGGCCGCCGATACGGATCCAAAGGCGGAATTCAAGTATCCGGAGTTGATCAGTCTGAGCAAGAAAGCCTCGGGAACGCAGCATCCGGCTCCGCTCAGCATTGTTCAGGCCGGAGATCAACCGCCAGCGATTACAAAGGATGACCAGGACCACTGGATATTCAGCGGCAAGTTGAAGCTCGCGTCAGGAGAAGAGATTCCCGTTGGGATCATCGTGAAGGGTGTGGCGCAGCAATAGAGAGTCAGACCTGGTGTTCGGATTTTTTTCGGTTTTCGCAAAAACCAGACTCCAGCGATCTGAGTCAGCGCGAACTTGTGGTGAATTTCATCGTCGGCTGTTGCAGGATGCAGCACGAGAATCGTGTGGCGAAAACTGCTGAATCCAAATCGGTTGTGCATCTCGCCTTATGTTACATGCTGTTACGCGCTATTTAGCGCGTTGCATTTCACATCAAGCTCCTGTTGAGAGATTCAGCGTGCCGACCGAGGCAACTTTCCTTTCTCGCTTGTAACTCACTTCCTTCCAGCTACATACCGAGCGACCCACAATCACTTTGATTTTCGGCATAGGGATTGCCTTTAGGAAAGTGGCGAGCGGCTTCAGAAGTGATGGCCCTCCGACGAGGTGAGTTATGACAGTCATATTAGTTCTCTTAACATTTGCAGGGTTTCTGCTGATCGATCATTTCTACAGCCGCAAGCGCGTGGTCGTACAACCGGCATTGGAAGTGGCAAAGGGCAAACGCGAACGGGTTGCGCGGCCGGAGCCAAGCCTGGTGGGCGGTTTTCAAGTTCCCGAGAATTTGCGTTATCACCCCGGACACACCTGGGCGCTGAGTGAAAGTCCTAGCCTGGTGCGGGTGGGGCTTGACGATTTTGCCGCAAAGTTGACGGGCAAGTTGGAACGCGTCGTTCTGCCGCAGCGTGGACAGTGGATCCGGCAGGGACAGAAGATCTGCACGTTGCACCGCGAGGGCTCGGCGGTCGATATCGTGTCGCCGATCGAGGGCAGCGTGGCCGACATCAATGAAGCGGTGAACCGGGATGCGAAGCTGGCGCTGCGCGATCCTTACGGAGAAGGCTGGCTGGTGACGGTGCAGTCGCCTGACGCGAAGACGAATTTCCGTAACCTGCTCGGTGGCGCACTGGCTCGTTGGTGGACAGAGGAGTCGGCGAGCAGGCTGCAACGGAAGATGCCGATGGCGATGGGAGCGCTGGCGCAAGACGGCGGAGTGGCAATGGACAATCTTACGGCGCACATGCCCGATCAGGATTGGGCCCAGATCGCGAAGGAATTCTTCTTGTCGTAGTTCATCGTTTGTCGGTCCTCGATCCTCAAGAAAACGGCCGGGCTTCTGCCCGGCCGTACGTTAATTCCCCATAAAAGCTGATCGAATTCGCCGACGGTACGGATGCACTCAGTGCCCTGCGGCAGGTCGCCAACCATGGAACGGGTGCAGTGCTGTCGTATCGTCTCGGAAGGCGGGCTTACTTCGGGAAGACGTACAAGGCTATCCAGCAAGCGTCGTGGCGTGGGTTACCAAAACGTGCCGATGTGCGGGTAAGTGCCTACATTGTCTAACGTATTGTGCTCGGGAAAACTGCTATGTACAATCTGCGCCACTAGTGTTGGGGGCGGGCTCGGAGCATAGTCAGTATCGTCTTCGGGTGAGTCCGCCGCGCAGTCGCACTGTTCATAACACCCCACGATGGGCTATATCTCCGGCCCATAATCCGACGTCTCCATACGTCCGGTTTCCTCGGCACCGTCGCCAGTAGTTCAGGGGAGGCGCCGCTATGTGTGGGATAACTGGAATCCTGAATGTAGATGGGTCCGCCTGCGATGCATCGAGCGTCCACTTCATTACCGAAGCCCTGACGCATCGTGGTCCGGACGGCTGCGGCTTTCACATCGACGGACCGGTTGGACTGGGACACCGACGCCTTCGCATCCTGGATCTAACGGACTTCGCTACCCAGCCCTTGTCTTTCTCGAACGGAAGATACTGGATTACTTATAACGGTGAGGTCTACAACTTTTTGGAGCTTCGCCGAGAGTTAGAGGACTTAGGCCAATGTTTTAGATCCCAATCGGACACCGAGGTGGTCATTGCCGCCTACGATCAATGGGGTGCGGATTGCGTCCTCAAGTTCAATGGTATGTGGGCGTTCGCCATCTGGGATTCGCATCGCCGGGAATTATTCTTGTCTCGCGACCGTTTTGGTGTGAAGCCTCTTCACTATCTTTGCGAACCACGTCGCTTCGTATTTGCCTCAGAACTAAAGTCCTTTCTATACCTGCCCAATTTCACCGCGCACGAAAACGAAGAGGAACTGCGACGTGCGCTGGGCGGCATGGAGTCGCAGGAAGATACGCTGTTGGCGGGAGTTAAGCTACTACTTCCCGGGCACAACGCGACTGTGTCGT
>JBPYEW010000055.1:0-5786 GCA_051984555.1 Terriglobales bacterium
AAATCGCCGGCGCATTATAGATGTCGCGCATGCTCGCGGTTGTATTGCTGGTGCCTTTGAGAGCGGCGGCGAAGGCCGGGTAGTCGGCTGTGCGATGGTGATCGATGTTGTTTGTCTTCAATACGAGCCGGGCGAACTTCTGGAGTAAGTAATTCTCCTCGTTCGTGGTGCGGTTGGAGCCGATCACACCAATCGCAGAGCCGCCGTTATGTTCTCGTACCTCGGCAAACTTCTTTCCGACGCACTCGAAGGCCTCTTCCCAAGTGACAGGGGTGAGCCTTCCGTTTTTGCGGATGAGGGGCTGCTTGATACGATCAGGGTGGTTCGCGAAATCAAAAGCGTAGCGGCCCTTGATACACAGGAAATCGCCATTGATGCCGCTCTTGTCGCGATTGTCACCGCGAACGATGTCCATTCCTGCATCGGATCGGCGCGCGCCCAGGGTCGTCTTACAGCCATCGGCGCAGTGCGTGCAAGTGGTGTCGGTGTGCGTCATCTCCCAGGGACGGGTTTTGTACCGGTAAGCCCCCGAGGTCAGCGCACCGACTGGACAGATGTCAATGCACATCCCGCACTCTTCGCACTCCAGGTGATCTTCTTTGTTAGGAACGATCGTCGATACCACGCCGCGGTTTTGTATACCGAGAGCCCAAACGTCCATCGCTTCGCCGCAAACGCGCACACATCGATAACAGAGAATGCATCGCGGCCGATCAAAATAAACCACTGGCGACCACTGCTGTTCTTCTCGATGGTTCTTGATGTCGATGTACTTGGACTCGGCGGCACCGTAAGAGAAGGTCATGTCCTGCAGTTCGCATTCGCCACCGGCGTCGCAAACGGGGCAGTCCAGGGGATGATTTCCCAGCAGCAATTCGACCATACCCTTCCGCGCCTGGTGAATCTCGGGCGAGTCGGTGGTGACGGCCATGCCTTCACTGATGACGGTTGTGCATGCCGTCTGCAGCTTTGGCATCTTCTCGATCTTCACGAGACACATGCGGCAGGCGCCCTGCAAAGACAGGTTCGGGTAATAACAGAACGAGGGCACCTCGATGCCCACGGTCTTGCAGGCCTCGATTAATAAGGTGCCGGCTGGAGCCGTAACCTTCTTTCCATCTACCGTGATGTTTACGTCGGGCATGTCGTTAGTCTTTGGTCGTTGGTCGGTTCGCACTCAGCGCGGACGCTGTCCGGCTTTTTTTCAAGACGAGCGACCGACGACCAAGGACCAGCTCACGCGAGTACCGGAAGCTGTTCCACGCTGCCCGCTTTCTCAAACGGGCAGGGTCGTCCTTCCAAATGATCTTCAAATTCCTTTCTGAATTTTTTCACGAACGCAATGGTTGGCATGGCGGCAGCATCGCCAAGCGGGCAGAACGTGCGTCCCAGCATGTTCTCCGACAGATACTGGATGTTGTCGATGTCCTTCTTAATTCCGCCACCCGCGTGGAATCGGCCAAGCGTCTTCTTCAGCCAATCGGTGCCTTCGCGGCAGGGAATGCACCAGCCACAGCTCTCGTGCTGGTAGAACTTGATTGTGCGCAGGGCGAACTTCACCATGCAGGTCGTGTCGTCGAGTACCACGACACCGCCCGACCCGAGCATGGATCCTGCTTTCATCAGCGCATCGAAGTCCATGGGCACATCAATTTCTTCCGGAAGCAGGCATGGGGTAGAGGAACCTCCCGGCACAACGGCCTTGAGTTTCCGCCCGTTGGGAATTCCACCGCCGACTTCATAGATCATCTTCTTCAGGTTGTAGCCCATCGGGAGTTCGTAAACGCCGGGCCGCTCGAGATTGCCGCTCAGGCAGAACAAGCGGGTTCCGCCATTCTTCGCCGGACCGAGACCTGCATACCACTCGGCGCCCCCAAGCATAATGTGAGGCACACTGGCCAGCGTCTCTGCGTTGTTGATGACCGTCGGTCCACCCCACAGGCCTACGACGGCAGGGAAGGGAGGTCGAATGCGCGGAATGCCGCGTTTGCCTTCCAGAGACTCCATCAATGCTGATTCTTCGCCGACTTCGTAAGCACCGGCCCCACCATGCCAGTAAATATCCAGGTCGTACCCGCTGCCGAAAATGTTCTTTCCCAAGAACCCTCGTGCGTAGGCGTCGGCAAGCGCCTTCTGCATGATGACGGATAGATAGCGATATTCGCCACGAATGTAGATGTAACCGGTGTGCGAACCGACGGCGAGAGCCGCGATCATCACGCCTTCAATGACGGAGTGTGGGTCGTGCTCGAAGATCAACCGGTCTTTGCATGTTCCCGGCTCGCTTTCGTCACCGTTGCACAGCACATACTTTGGCTTGGGCGACTGCTTGGGCACGAACGACCACTTCATCCCGGTGTTGAACCCTGCACCACCACGTCCACGAAGTCCGGAATTCTTTACCTCGTTGACGATCGCGTCCGGTTGCATTCCGAGCGCCTTCTGAATGGCTTTATAGCCATCGAGTTCCAGGTAGCGATCGATATTGGTCGCGCCCTGACCGAACCGCTTGGAAACGATGCGGACTTCATCGGGATGAGAAACGAGATCAGCCATTTCGTAATGGGAAGAACTCTTACTGCGTTCCTTTCTTCTTATACTCGTCGAGGACCTGGTCCATCTTTTCGGTCGTCAGGTTCTCGTGAAAGTCGTAGTTGACCTGAACGGCGGGAGCCCAACTGCAGGCGCCAATGCACTCCACTTCTTCCAGCGAAAACAATCCATCCTGAGTTGTTCCCTTGTGTCCAACGCCGAGCTTCTTCTTGCAGTGCTCCAGGATTTCTTCGCCGCCGCGCAACATGCAGGCGATATTCGTACACACTTGCACGTTGTACTTGCCGCGCGGCTTTGTCGTCAGCATAGAGTAATAGCTGATGACGTTTCTTACATCGAGTTCGGTCAAATCGAGACGATTTGCCAGTTCAAGGATGATTTCGTCCGTCAGATATCCGAGTTCATCCTGTGCATATAAAAGGGTCGGCACAAGCACCGAGCGCTTTGTCGGATAATGAGCGATCATTTGCTCGAAGCGCTGCTCGAATTGGTCGGACAATTTCATTGGAGCCCACTTGCTTTTCGAGATTTCTATCTATCGACTTCGCCTAACACGATGTCAATGGACCCGATTGCGGCTACAACGTCGGCGATAAGACGTCCTTCACACATTTTCGGCAGCAGTTGCAGGTTTGCCAGACAGGCAGACCGCATGTGCACGCGGTACGGTTTCGCTGTCCCATCGCTCACCACGTGGTACCCCATCTCACCGCGAGGAGATTCGACTGCCTGATATACCTCGCCTGCGGGAACGGTGAAACCCTCGGTGATGATCTTGAAGTGATAGATGAGCGCTTCCATTTGCGTCTTCATCTTTTCGCGATCCGGCAGGACCACCCGGGGCGCGTCAGCTTTGATGGGACCTTCGGGAATGCCGTCCAGCGCCTGTTTCACGATGCCAATCGATTCGCGCAGTTCCTGCACCCGGCACAAATAGCGGGCATACACGTCACCTTCCGTGCGGGTCGGTACCTTGAACTGGAATTTCTCGTAACTGGAATAAGGCATGTCGCGACGCAAGTCGAAATCAATGCCACTGCCGCGCATTGTCGGCCCGCTGGCTCCCAAAGCGATGGCATCTTCCGCCGTGATGGTTGCGACGCCCTTCGTTCGCATGGTCCAGATCGGGTTATTAGTGAGCAGGTCCTCGTATTCGTCGACCCGGGAAGGGAACTTGCCGGCGAAATGCCGCACTTTCTCGAAGAATCCAATCGGCGGCTCGAGAGCCAGTCCGCCGATGCGGAAGTACGATGTCATCATCCGCTGCCCACTTACCATCTCGAACATGCGAAGGATATCTTCCCGCTCGCGGAAGCAGTAGAGGAAGACGGTCATCGCACCGATGTCCATGGCGTGGGTGCCCAGCCAGACGAGATGCGAATTGATGCGAGTCAATTCATTCAGCAGTACACGCATCCACTGTGCCCGGGGAGGAATGTCGAGGCCGAGTAGCTTTTCGACGGCGAGCACATAACAAAGATTATTGGTCAGGGGACACAGGTAGTCGATCCGGTCGGTGAGAGGAACGACCTGCTGATAGAACTTGGCTTCGCAGGTCTTCTCAATGCCGGTATGCAAATACCCGATATCCGGCATGATTCGGACCACGGTTTCGCCGTCGATTTCCAGCAAAACGCGCAGGACACCGTGGGTAGACGGGTGCTGCGGGCCCATGTTCAGGATCATCGTGCGATCCTGGCCCGCGTCGAGAACCGGCGTTGGGTTCATGTGGGCCACTATCGATAGCCCTCCACCGGGTAGTCTTTGCGCAATGGGTGACCTTCCCAGTCTTCCGGCATCTGAATTCGTCTTAGATAAGGATGGCCTGAGAACCGGACCCCAAACAGGTCATAAACCTCACGTTCGAAGAAGTTAGCTGCCGGCCAAACGCTCATCACTGAGTCAACCACCGGACTGTCGCCGTCAAGGCGAACCTTCAGACGCACACGCTCTTTGCCCGCCATGGACAAGAGGTGGTAAATGACCTCAAAGCGAGGCTCTGACGGATACCAATCCACGCACGTGACATCAGAAAGGAAATTGAAGGGGCAGTCTTTCTGATCGCGCAGGAGGGCACAAGCGTCCCGGATGTACCCACGTTCCAGGTAGATCGAGAGTTCGTCGCGATCGAATCTAGCTCCCCGGACCGCCGCGTCATTCCAGGCAAGCAACCGGGCGAGCGCAGGGTGGTCTTTTAGCTGATCGACTTCAGTAATAGCGGGGACAAGCGGCATTTACCATCCACCTCTTTGCCGCGCGGGATTGCCCCAATCGAGCACTCCCTTTTTCCAAATGTAGAAGAAGCCTACGAGGACGATGGCGATGTACACCAGCATCTCCCAAAAGCCGAACATTTTGAGTTGGCGCAAGATGATCGCCCAGGGATAAAGGAAGACAGCTTCCACGTCGAACAGAATGAATAGCATCGCCACGAGATAAAACTTGACCGAAAAACGCTCGCGGGCGTCCCCGACCGGGGCCATCCCACATTCATAAGGCGACATTTTCGCGGGCGTTGGTTTCCGAAAGCCGATAATCCAGGAGAGACTTACGATGGCGCTCGCCAGCAACCCTGCCGTCAGGAAGTGGATGAGTAACGGTAAGTAGCGGGCGAAGTAATTGTCGGGCATAGCAGAGCTATATATAATTCGCGCAACGACGAGTCTCTAAACGTTCTAGATTATGGTTCGCATCCGTTCAGTGTCAAGCACGCGGGCGGAGTTGCTGGAGTGAATTGTGAGTCTCCGCCAGATTTTTTCTTCACTACGTAAGAAGGACGCAATGGTTTTTGGTTTCAACACGGACGTCAAGCACGGCGATACGGTGTATCACGTACAGAGCGAAGCACGGCAAGGCGAATTTTTGTTTCAAACCCAGGTTTTCGTTCGCGGCCGCTGCATTGGGAAACGCGCTACGTCGTATGCCGACCGAGCCCCGGATCCTTTCTTCACGGACAAACAGAAGGAAGCAATGTTGCGCGATCAGCACCGGTACGTGCTGGACGCAATTCGAGAAGGCCGGGTGGAGAGTATCTTCGATAAGAAAGATACTCCGGAAACTCTGGCCGGCATAAAGCAGCTTGACCTGCAATGGGTCAATGCGGACTCGGTGCACGCGAATGGAGGGTTGAACATCAAGCTGCGCGTGACCGAGGATGGCAAACCGATTCCAGGAGCGAAACTGGTTTCTCGATTCGGCCGTCCGGAACGTGAACCCCTGTACTCACAGGCCGT
>JBPYEW010000056.1:0-2843 GCA_051984555.1 Terriglobales bacterium
GTCTATGACAGCCTTGGAGAAGCCTACATGGACCACGGCGACAACGAAGAGGCCATCGGAAACTATCGAAGGTCTCTCAAGCTGAACCCGAAAAACCGAAATGGGGCGAGAATGCTCGAGAAGTTGACGGCGGCGCAGAAGGTCGCCGGAGGCATCTAGCGGCAACAACAACCACGTAGGTACAGGCGCTCCCGCCTGTACGGCCGAGGCGACTTTTGCCTCGGCGGGGTTCTGGCTCATTCCAACGCGTAAATCGTGAGGCCGCTGAGGAGTTTTGGATAGAAGTCGGTCGACTTCTGCGGCAGGACCTCGCCGGCAAAGGCGATGTCGCGAACCTGGCTGATGCGGCAGGGATTCATGAGGAAGGCAATATTGGCCCGTCCCGCGCGCACGGTCGATAAGGCCTCTTCGGCATCCCGGATGTAGGCCAGGTTCTGCTGCTCGCGGATGGATTCTTCCGAGAGTCCGAGAACTCCCTCCAGCATAACTTTGTGCAGCTGAACCACGTCGAGCGACTGCTGGCGAATCGAGAGCCCAGGAAACATCGAGGGGGGCGCCTTTGGAGTATGGAGTAACCACACCTGCGTGGCGGTTGCGGCCAGGATCGCGGTGCCCGCACGTCCGGCTTCGCGCAGCATGGCCGTCGCCCGTGCGGCATTGACCGAGGGATCGACCTCCTCCACGTTGAAGTAGGCGCGAGACGAACTCCGAAAAGCCTCGGGCTCAAATAAACTGAGCCCATGAACTACACGATGAGTGGGCAGGATGACCAGGCCCGGGCTGTTCATGTTGACGAAAGTCATCATGACCAGTTCATAGGGCGCTTCCTCTTCCCGAACCATCACGGCGCTCGAGCGCTCGCGGGGCGCTCCCACGGCCTGAGCCACGGCGGCGCGGCGTTCGTTCCGATAGTTGAGGGCGGTCTCGTAACGATGGTGGCCGTCGGCAATAATCAGCTTCTTGTCCTTCATCTTCCCGCGTACCAGATCGATGAGGTCGGGATCGGAGACCGGCCATAGCTGGTGCAGAACTCCATATTCGTCGGTGACTTCGGTGGCCGGGGCAGCGCTGGCGGTCAGCAGCGAATCAATCTCCCCCGTGTCGTTGTACAGCATGAAGATTTGGCCGAAGTGGGTGCGGGTGGCGCGTAGGAGGTTCAGGCGGTCGGCCTTCGGCTTCGCCAGGGTTTGCTCGTGGCGGAAGACGACGTTCGATGCATAGTCTTCGACACGGCCCAAGGCGATAAATCCGCGGCGCTCCGCTGTCTGGCTGGAGCCGGGGACCTGAAACCTCTGGGAATAGACGTAGATGGAAGGAAGGGAGTCCTGAAGGAAGATTCCCTGGCGACGCCAGTCGCTAAAAAAGCTGGCCGCGCGGGTGTACACGTTCTGTTTTTCGTCATCCCCGGGCTCCCGTTTGCCCAAAATCAGGCGGACCAGGTTATAGGGACTCGACGCGTAATAACGTTCCTGGCCTTCGGGGGTGATCTTGTCGTACGGTTGGGTCACGACCGAGGCAGGCGAGACCCTTTTCGGGTCGTAGCGGAGGGCGCGGAAGGGGACGATGTCGGCCATTGGAAGCTGACAATTTTAGCAGTTTGAGGGCACGGTGAGCGGTGCTGAAATCGTTATGAAATAAGGCGCTGGGCAAGGCTTTCCAGGGAGGCAAATTCAGACAAAACTGTGACATAAATACCTGATTTCTCGGATTCGAACAGGCAGAAACTGTGGTACGATCCGGCTACATGAGGTAGGGTATGCCCCGCAAATGTGGGTGCGGGTCTTCCTCAAAGACCCAAGTTCAAAATCGCCTCTCGTCCCAATCCACAATCGGGATCAGGATCATGCTGCGTTCGAGGTGTCTGTCTTTTTTCCTTCTCCTGACGGTTGCTGTTGTACTGGGCGGGATCGCGCTGCCCGGCGCATGGGCTCAGAATACTGATGACGATGTCCATATCAAGCCGCGCGTCGAGCCCAAGCCTGCCAAGGACAGTATTAAAGAATTAGAGCAGGGATTCAGCCCACATACCAAACCATTGAAGTCCACTGTGGAACTGGTGCTTGTGCCAGTAACCATTACCGATCCGATGAACCGGCTGGTGACTGGTCTGGACAAGGAGAACTTCACAGTATTTGAGGGGAAGAGCCAGCAGGAGATCCGGTCGTTTTCCAGCGAGGATGCCCCCGTATCTCTTGGCGTGATCTTCGATATGAGCGGCAGCATGACCTCAAAGATTGAGCGTGCTCGCGAAGCCGTCCTTGAGTTCTTCAAGACCGCCAATCCGCAGGACGAATTCTTCATGATCACGTTTGCTGACAAGCCGGAAGAGGTCAGCGACTTCACCAGTTCGATTGAGGACATCCAGGGCAAGCTGGTGTATACAGTGCCCAAAGGACGCACGGCGCTGCTGGATGCGATTTACCTCGGCGTCAGCAAGATGCGGCACGCGAAGTATCCGAAGAAAGCGATGCTGATCATATCCGACGGCGGCGACAATCACAGCCGTTATACCGAGGGCGAAATCAAGTCGATGGTGAAAGAAGCCGATGTGCTGATCTATGCCATCGGCATTTACGATCATTATTTCCCGACCGAAGAAGAGCGACTCGGCCCCGCCTTGCTGAGCGATGTTACCGAACTGACCGGTGGACGTGCCTTCACCATTGATAATCCGAACGACCTGGCCGATGTGGCCACGAAGATCGGCATCGAACTGCGGAACCAATACGTCTTGGGCTACCGTCCGACCAACCCGATAAAGGATGGCAAATGGCGTAAGATAAAGGTGAAACTACAACCGCCAAAGGGGCTGCCTCCTCTCCGGGTTTATGCAAAGACGGGAT
>JBPYEW010000057.1:0-5408 GCA_051984555.1 Terriglobales bacterium
CCCGGCGCCGCCCCATTCCTCTTCGACGGTGATGCCGAGAAGACCCAGCGCCCCAAGCTGCGGCCACAGATCACGAGGAAAGCTGTTCGAGCTGTCGATCTCGGCGGCGCGCGGCGCAATCTTGTCCTGCGCGAAGTCGCGCACCGTGTCACGAAGCATTTCAATATCGCTGCCAAGACCGAAATCGAGGCCAGGCAGGCTGTTCGACAGCATCGCTCGCTCCCAGGTAGGATCACCGCAGAAGTTCGGCTTAAAGATAACGGTGCGAACCCGCGACACAAAGCCCGCTTAACCGGCCTCGTCGCAGCCCATAAACCCCCAATTGATCAGATTTATTAAGGCCCGCATCGTTTATGTGTGGGGGAATGGGGAGGTGATGTCCTATCTCACCGGGGGGCTGGCCTACGGCGAGGTCAAGATAAACGGAACGAACGCAGTCAGCGGAGAAGCATTGATAGGGTCCCCCTGCGTCTGCCACTTTTTGTTCTCTAATACCCTGGCCTTCGGTGATTCTCACGTTAACACCGGTTGGGTGGTGGGCTCCCGTACCGAGGGGCACCTGCCACTTATGCCGGGTAACTGGACTTGGAAAATAGAGGGCCTTTGGATGGACCTTGGCACGCTCGACGCCACAGGTTCGGGTGGCTCTTCGAGTGTTACACCGTTGCCCACTCTTAGTCCCCCGGGGTTCACGACCGCCGTCGGGCCAGTCACCACCACGCACTCCCATTTCACCGACGGCATCCTTCGCGCCGGGTTGAACTATAAGTTCTATTGATCTGTTGATCCCTCTGGATCGCGCGGCCGCAACCGACAACATCGCGCGCGTCGGGCTGAACTATCAATTCCACTGATCTGATTACGGCTTGCGCAAAAGCTACGGCAGCTTCGCGATATTCGCAGCGATCCGCCGCGCCTGACAGCAGTCCCCATAATTTAATCGCGACTGTGTCTCAGGTTGGCCCTTGCCTGCACACAATTGGCAATAGGATTTAATCCCGCGTGAGAATCAGGTCAGCCGGGGCGATGCCGAACGGGGCAAATTATGGAATTTCCTAAGTACAAAGAAGAGCAGCCCGTCGAGGAAAATAAGAGTGACGATGGCCAAATGTCGGGCGAAAATCTCAGCGACTTGCTAGGCCGAGTATCAAAAAATTCGACGGGCGAAATTGATAGTCTCATTGGCGAGTTTCAACGGCTGCGAGGAAAGCTACAGACCGATGGCGAACGCATTCAGCGCGAGATTGGGGAATACAGGAAACTGAGCGAACTGGTGTTGCAAATGACGAAGTTAATCTCCGAAGCGGTTCCGCGATCATTAGATAACTGACCGCGCCCTATTCTTGCGCTTGAATAGCTCCGGCAGCTTCGCGATATTCGCTGCGATCCGTCTCGCCTCGTCCCGCGTTAGTAATTTCGCCGCCGACCGCCGCCCCGGCTCGCTCACGTAATAGACGTAGGCCATACTGGCTTGGGAATTTTTTGGAGTCGAATCGTCTGTCCTACACACGATGCAATTGCTAGGTTCCGTTTTGTTAGTTTCGAGAGGGAGGAAGCCATGCCTACTATTGGTCTTTTGACCCAAACCACAACCGGGGCCGACGCCAACGTCTGGGACGGTTATATTCAAGACTTTACAGACGCTCTGTGTACCAACGGGTACACAACACCGATTCCCGCTCAAACCGGAGTCGATTACGACAGCTACTTCGCCGGAGCACAAGCCCTTATGCAGGGCCGTCCCGTCGCTAACGTCCCCCCAGCTGACGTTATTGTCACTGCAGGCACGGTCGCAGCACAGGCTTGTTACGACGCCACTCAAGGCTCTGAGACTGCCGTCGTTGTTGCATCAGCAGGAGACCTCAACCTCAAGGGCTTAATAGTAGGCGCCAATTTGACAGGGTGTACCAACGAACGGGCAGTTTGATCAAACGATTGTGCAAGCACGTATTGCTAGAATGCAGCAGCAATTGAAGCCTACAGGGGTAGCGGTTGTAGGCAACTACAGCGTCGGGCCCGTCGGGGAAGCGATGAACTATGTTCAGCAGCAACTAGGGCTCGCTGTAGATCAGGTAATTGATCTCAACCCGACAAACTTCCAAACCGCTAACGACCTTAGAGGGATACTCACTAAACTAAAGCAGCAATATCCCAAGGTGAACGTTCTCTACGTTTGCAGTGATCCTTTCCTAAGAACGAATGGAAACCTTCTCGTCGACGGAGCGCATAACCATCCACTTGGAAGAATTTCGACGATGCATGAGTTCGGCGAATGGGTTAACCATCACAACGGCGATAGAGCCTACGGGCCAAATTTCAACCAACTGTTCCAAAGGGCAGCCGGATATGTGGATCAGATATTAAACGGCGCTGATGCAGCAGATCTCCCCGTCTTCGCACCGCAAATAGTAGATTGTGTGTCAACGCCAAAAGAGGGGTGAGCCTCTTTGCGCGGACCTCCTTCTTGCTTTTGAGAAACATCGTCTGTCGCAACCCCCAGACAGTGCACTGCACATGTCCGCTTTTGGCACCAAGCGGACATCCCGACCGTGCCGATCCATTTCCGCTTTTGGGGGTAAAGCGGAAATAGTTTCAGACTTGCCTTGCGATCTATTTCGGCTACAGCCGTGACCACGCCGCGATTTCAGAGCGGCCGATGATCATGTGTTCGCTCGCGGCTACCTCTTTGTGCAACCGCTCGGTCAGGGTCGCAATCTCTAGGTCGGCAGCTGTTGCTATACCTAGCTGTTCCATCGTGGGCAAAAGGCTCGCTGCCAGCCCGGCCACTACTTGCAGCCAATCGGTACACCCCGCATTGCCGCCAACGAATGTCCGCATTCGCATCTGCGGCGACGGCAGACCTGCACCGGCGAACGCCGTGTACAGATTACTTGCTGCGTTGGTATCTGAACCGGCCCCACGGAACGCCTCGACTATCCACTGGCAGCACCGGTCGTAGGTCGGCGCTGGTGGGAATGATCGCACATTGGTCCAATCCGGTTCTTGGAAAACGATCAAACCGCCCGGGCGCAGGTGCTGCTTCATCAGCGCCCGCGCCATCCCCGCTGGATCGGCTTGAAATAGCAGGACATACCGGCCAACGATTGCATCAAAAGGTCGGTCGAATGCGAGCTCCGTAGGATCACCCGCCCGGAAGCTTACATTATGTAATCCTTTAACCGCAGCCCTCTGTTTCGCTGTCGCCAGCGCCGCTGCCGCCTTGTCCGTACCGATTACCTCGCCGCTCTCACCGACGAGGTCGGCGGTGAGGAATGCAACGTCGCCGGCGCCGCTGCCAATATCGAGTACGCGCATGCCGGTGCTGATCCCCGCCTCTTGAAAGAATTGTCGCGTGATTGGCTCAACGAAGCGGCTTTGCACTCTCAAACGCTCAAGCTCCCCATCTGAGTGACCGAGCGCGTAGACTGGGTTATCCATAGCTGCCCCCTGCGCAGGCTCGGACGGTGCGTCTATCGCAACACTGCGGCCCTTGCGCGCAAGAAGCATGATTTTGAAGTTTTCACAGTGGGTCAAGGCCGACCAATGTCTGCTTTTGCCACAAAGCAGACATCGCGCGACTGCCGATGTCCGCTATTGGAGGTAAAGCGGACATTGGCCGAACTTCCTCCGATGTCTGCTTTTGACCCAAAGCGGACATTCGGCACTCGATGTTGCTGTGCTGCACAACACGGCACGCACTCCTAGCGGTATGCTAGGGTACCATCGTCGGTCCGAGGGGCGTCTATGAGGCGGCGCGAGTTCATCACATTTGCCGGTAGCGTGGCGGCAGCGTGGCCGCTAACGGCGCGTGGGCAACAAACCGACGGCAAGCGGCGCGTATCGATATTGCTCCCGTACGCCGAAGCCGACGCCGACGCCGAGATCCAGACATGGATGGCAAGCTTCGTTCAAACGCTTCGTGAATTAGGCTGGATCGACGGAAGCAATGTTCAAATCGACACGTATTGGACTACGGCCGACGTTGGTCGGATCAACCAGGCCGCGATGGAGGTGATTGATCGCAAGCCCCACGTCATTCTTGCCAATGGGCCCCTCGCGGTGGCCTCTTTGAAGCAGATAACAAGCACCATTCCTATTGTGTTTGTGAACGTTGCCGATCCGGTCGGAAGCGGTTTTGTTGCTGGCCTTGCCCGACCTGGCGGCAACATCACGGGCTTCACACTCGGCGAATTCACCATGAGCGGCAAAATGCCCGAGATACTCAAGAAAATCGCTCCGCACGTTGCCCGCGTCACGGTCATCTACAATCCACAGCAAGTGCCGCAGGTTGGACGGTTGGCCGCCGTTCAGACGGCGGCTGCGACGTTTGGTCTGCAAGTGAGCGCAGCCAGCACAGTCAGCGCTGAGGAGATAAAGCAAGCAATCGAGAAATTGGAAGGCGAGCCGGACCGAGGGGTGATTGTACTGCCCGCTCCTGTCACGATTACAAATCGCAACCTCATCATCGCGTTGTTGGCTCGGTATCGGCTGCCGGCAGTCTATGAGTTTCCAGTTTTTGCCAGGGATGGTGGATTGGTCTCATACGGAACCGATCGCGTTGTCCAATTTCGCCAAGCAGCGGCTTATGTTGATCGCATCCTCAAAGGCGAAAAGCCTGCCGACCTCCCAATCCAGGACCCCACAAAGTTCGCGCTCATCGTCAATCTCAGGACGGCCAAGGCTCTCGGATTGACGGTCCCAGAATCGCTACTCGCGACCGCCGACGAGGTGATCGAATGAGGCGGCGCGAGTTCATCACGCTTGTTGGCGGCGCTACAGCATGGCCGCTTACGGCTCACGCGCAGCAACCGCACATTCCGAAGATCGGGGTGCTTGTCGCTGGAACACCTGATCCGCAACCTTTTTGGACGACATTCCGAGAAGCCTTGCGCGACCTTGGCTATGTGGAAGGGCGGAATATCCAGTTTGAATATCGCTCGGCTGAAGGCGACAGAAGTCGGCTGAAGGAGCTTGCGACTGATCTCGTTCGTGGCAATGTCGATATTATCGTGACTTGGCAGACGCCGACGGTGATGGCGGCCAAGCAAGCAACACAAAACATTCCAATTGTGATGGCTGACTCAGGCGATCCAGTGGGGACTGGACTGATTACCAGCCTTGCTCGCCCAGGCGGCAATGTAAGCGGCATGGCCGGCGTTACTGCGGAATTGGCCGGAAAATCCGTGGAATTGGTCCGGCAGATAATTCCTTCGAGTAAGCAAGTCGCTGCGCTGTGCAATGGGCCTGACCCATTTTCCAAACCCTTCCTCGAGCATGTTCGGCTCGGTGGCAAAGCCGCAGGCGTCGCGATCAAGCCGATAATACTAAGTAGCAATGATCAGCTTGATTCCGCGTATTCTGATATGAGCGAGAAAAACATTGACGCTGTCGTCGTTCAGCCGAGTCTG
>JBPYEW010000058.1:0-2590 GCA_051984555.1 Terriglobales bacterium
TGTTCGAGGTATTCCTTGTCATCGAGGACCGAGGCTGAGAGTGCCTTTGTGTCTTCAGAGATGCCTTGCGTATAAAACTCACCCACTTCCTCCGTCAATTCTCTGGAATAGCTTTTTGGTGTAGAGATCGGCAGTGCTGGATCGGCGGGATCGATGTTCATCGGTGAAACGTAGAGTTCAAAACGAGGGTGCGCCTGCTTCAGATAGAAACGGCAAATGCCGTTCACATTTCCGAGGAAAGGAATCAATTCGAAATTTACGTGGATCCAGTCGCTCCACTCACCTTCGCGAAGGACAAACTTCTTGTCCTGAACTTCAATTCTGGCGACGGCTTCGAGAGGATCGACAGAAACCGTGAACGGAACGGTCGATGGGGGCGAGCCTTTGCGGAACGTGTTGTCGGGGCCGATAAGATCGGCCTTGACCTGCGATTCCTGCACTTGCACGGGGATGATCTGTCCGCCCTCGACGGCGCCGGCTGACTTCATCGGGTCGTCCGTATAAAAAGAAAATGTGCCGTAGCTTCCGCGCAAATCGGGCGTGCCCATACCGGAAAGCGTGTGGCCATCTGCTTTGATCGGAGGGAAGTTTGCCGGGATGCGGAAGACGCTGTTGGGTATTCCATGATCGTCGAGGACTTCCCAGAAGGCTTTTCCGTGTCGGAGTTGTTCTGCTTTTCCGCTGCCCAGGGGAACGACCCAGTTGCCGATATGCAGGTTGTGTTTCGGCGGCTCGACTTGCGATGTCGAGAAATAGGGTTGGAGAGTCTTCGGATCGCGATGAATGAAGTCGAAGATTCCATGTCCCCCGGCGTTCATGCCGGTGATCAGGTTGGACCAAGCCACCGGGCTTTGCGGTGGGATGCTGGTAGTCAATTGACGAAAAGATCCGGTACGGACGAGGGCGGAGAAGTTGGGCATTTTGCCTTCCGCCATGAATTGCTTAAGAAGCTGGGGATCCATGCCGTCGATGCCGAGGATGATGAGCTTCTGGTCGCCGTGCCAAGTGGAGGAATGACGGCACGACCCCAGCAGCAGGGTGGCCGCGAGACATAAAAGCCATAAGATTCGTTTTAGCGACAAAGCCGTCCTCGGACGACTCGGATGTGAGCATCAACTTTTTTCATGCGGTTGGCGGAAGCCAGAATGTACCCCAATTTCTTCGAATGCGTCCCTGAGCGAACGCAAGGGTAGAGGCTGATTTTCGCCGTGCATGCGGGAAGCTGTCAAGCCGTGCCGCGGTGATCGGTTACGGTACACTGACGAGTGCCAGGCATGTGCTACTTCGGCACGGAACGTCCTGCAGGGCGATTTGATTAGGCTCTCATGCGCGAATACGTACGTTCTTTCAAGTTGTTACTGATGATCACGTGGGCGGCCGGCGCGTTTGCAGCGTCGAAGCCCAACATGGTTTTGATCACGCTGGACTCGGTTCGAGCGGACCGCGTTGGCTTCATGGCTGGGGCGGGTAAGGGAACGCCAAATCTGGACTCCCTGGCGCGGAAGAGCATGGTCTTCGAGCAGGCCTATGCGCAAGCGCCTCTTACCGTGGTGTCGCATGCAACGATTCTCTCGGGTACTTATCCCCAAACACATAAGGTGACGCAGTTCGCGGTATCGCTTCCCGCGTCGTTACCCTACCTCGCCGACATACTGCATGGGCAGGGATATCAGACTGAAGCCTTTGTGGGATCGATCGAATTGGATCCTAAGAATGGGCTCGCGCCGGGCTTCGCCCGCGGATTTGACGTGTATGACGCTGGATTTCACCAGCCGGCAAAGGGCGTGCTTTCGACGCAGTCGGTTCAGCGCCGGGGAGTTCTGGTGGTGAGTCGCGCGATTCAGTCGTTGGCTACGGCAAAGTCACCCTTCTTCTTATGGGTGAACCTGCATGATGCCGCGGTGTCAAATGCGTCCGCGAATCGGCTCGGAGTAACAGCTTGCGATGCGGCAGTGGGTAAACTGGTCGCGGCCCTGATAGCGCGAAAGATTTTTGACGACACTCTCCTCGTGGTGGCGTCTGACCACGGCGAAAGCTTGGGAGCACACGGCGAGCAGAGCCATGGCGTCTTTTTATACGACGAGACGGTGCATGTTCCCGTGCTGGTGAAAATGCCGAAGAATCAGGACGCGGGAAAGCGAGTGAAGAATAAGGTTGGACTCGTGGATGTCGCACCGACAATGCTGGAAGTGGCTGGCGTACCGGTTCCGGCGCAAATGCAGGGCCAATCGCTGATGCGTGTGGCAAAGAGCGGTTCGGATCAACCTGTCTATTCACGTACGCAGTTTCCAATGCGCGCGTTTGGTTGGAGCACTGTGGAATCCTGGCGGGCGGGTAAGTACTTGTACATCCATGCACCCCATCCGGAGTTGTACGACACAGCAGCCGATCCGGGTGCGGCCAAAAACCTGGCACAAACGTCCAAAGCGATCGCCGACACCATGGCGTCGCAGTTGAGCGCATTCGATCGGCGATTCTCCGAGCAAGCGGCAGGCAGTGCGGCAGGGTTGAGTTCATCAGAGGCACAGAAATTAGCGTCCCTCGGGTATGTCGGATTGCAGAAATCAGCAGGACCGGCGAGTGTAGCGAC
>JBPYEW010000059.1:0-6249 GCA_051984555.1 Terriglobales bacterium
GGTGCGGCGCGGCGATGCACGATCAGATCCGATGGCCAGCGTCAGATTGTGGATTTGCTCCTGCCTGGAGACTTTTTTGGACTTGCATTCGGCGATCAATCGGATGCCACCATCGAGGCAGGGGCGAAACACACGATCGTAGCCGGTTATCCGCGATCGCGAGTCGAGGTCCTGGCGGATTCGGATCCTAAGATCGCACGCGAGCTGCGGGAGATCAGCTTTAAGGCGCTGTCCAGAATCCAAAGCCAGGTCCTAATTCTCGGCCGAATCACCGCGGTCGAGAAGGTTGGCTCTTTCATACTGGAAATGGCAGAGCGTCTCTCCGCCGGCAAATCCGATGGGGTTTCACTGCCGGTCTCGCGCTACGACATCGCGGATTATCTTGGCGTTTCTGTCGAGACCGTCAGCCGAGCGATCTCGGATCTTCAGCACCGTGGAGCAATCAAGTTATTGAATACACGAACCGTTAGCATCATCCGTCGGCGCGTTCTTGAAGAGCGCGTGCGTCCTGAGGGCACGCGGCAATTGGTGAACCATGCCCAAATGGCAGCCTGAATGGGGATCATGAGCTCATGCGCGCCAGGACTGCAAGGCGTACCGCCTCGGCAAGCTGACGGACACCAAGCCGCTCCATCATCCGTGCCCGATGCATCTCTACGGTGCGGACGCTGATCCCGAGGTTGAAGGCAATCACCTTACTCGGTTGACCGGACACGAGCGCTTCAAGAACGTCGCGCTCGCGGCGGCTCAATCTCGCGACACGCTGTATCGCGTCGGACACTTCGCGGTCGTGATTGGTTGTGCGTTCCCAAGGCATTGTGCGCGCTAAACGGCTCACGACCAAAACTGACCAAGGACCCTGAGCCGCGCTTGCGCAGGCCCACCGTCGACCTGTCTCGACGAATAGTGCCAATGGCGCGCCAACCATGTCGCCCCCGTGATTTCACACGTGAAGCAGTTGGATTTTGGTGGCCAAAGTGACCGTCGACGGCACTTGACGCGGTTTCAACCTTTTGAAACAAATTAGACAAATTAGATACCTGTACGCCGACAATGGCAAGTGCCAATCAAGCGGTGCACTTGTTGGCGTCCTTGACGATGAATGGGAGTTTGGCCCTCAGCGCGGGCGGCCGATTCTTTGCAGGACCGTCCAGCTTGGCGGGTCGCTGGCGGGAAAGGTCTCTTTTAAACTCTCATCCAAACATTCGTCGATGCGCTGCTCGGAGCGTTTGAAATTGTCGGCTTTGCGCCGGTGGTTTGCACGTGCCATCTGCGAACGACCCCGGATTTGAGCTTTCTTTCCCGCCCTCATTTACACCTCAAGCCCGCTTTTGGTGTTGGCATTTGGGCTAAGGCGCGACGCGACGACAGCAAGGCCCCGGATAGCGATAGCCCACCAGTTGCGAGCGAGAATGGCGCTCAGCACATTCGATTGGCTTGTCCCAAATGGTCGTGACGGATTTTCCGCTCTGGTATTGCTCATGATCGCCTCATTATCCGCGTGTGCGCGCTGTTCGAGAACAGCCAACTCACTTGATGCGGTTACAATACATTCAGGACAACAAAGCGCGTTGACGGCTGTCAATGCTCACAAAACCATCGTGCCTTGATGGTGGCAGCGAAGGTGCGCAGATGGCGGGATTCCCCGCGAATTTACAATGGCACCGTGAAGCGTCTAAAACTCACGGGCTGACAATAACGCGATTGTCCACCTTCGTTACGCCTGGCCCCGACCAAGCGGCTCTTTCCGCCTCCTGACGCTCGGCCCACGACCGTACCGTGCCGCGCAGAATAACCTCACTGCCGTTAGCCTCGACCGTGATGCGGCTGGCATCGATCTCAGCGGCGCGCCGTAAGGCCTCCTCGATCTTGCGCCGAATTTCCATGGGCGCGACTCGCGGTTTGACTTCGATCGAATTGGTAACGACTTTGACCCCGCGCACACGCCGCACGGCTTCTTCAGCGCGCTCTTTTTGGTAATGCCACTCAACCTCACCTTCAAGCGTCAGCCAGCCGTGTTTTACGACCACGCGAATCTTCTCCCATGAATAGGGCAGCTCGCTTTTGATGCGTGCGATGGCGTCGCGCGCAATATCGGGATCCGGTGTTTCATCGATGCTCGGCAATCGTACCTCGATATCGTTGGCCACCGCCACTACTCCGGCGACCCGTTTCGCATCGGTCTCGGCCTGATACTTCTGCATATAGCTGCGAACAAATCCCGCTAGCGTGACAACACCGCTCTTCACGTTCACCGCAATATCGGTTGCATCTATATCCGGGTCCCACCGGAGTTCATCCTCAACGTCGCGTCTGATATCGTTGTCGGACCGCATAGTCATTTCTCCATGGCTGATGATGATTGGCGTTCGGGTCCTGGAGAACCACGCCCCAGAATTATGGGCTAGCTGCGGACTTTGCCTTGACGGCCGTCAAGATCCGTGAAAATCGAGTGATTGGACTCCATGGCCCTGACGGTTATCAATATTTGTGGTTCGAATGAGCCTCATGTTGCGGACCTGTGGCGCTTCGCTGTAAGAACAGCGCTCTAACGAGAGCATTGGGTCAATGGTATTTCTGCCTCGCGTAACCGAGAAGGCTCGCGAAAACTGGTCGCCCGTGAGTTCGATGCACGCGGCCCCGATGTCTGCATGACCGAGGTCTTGGAAGACCTTCAACAACATAATCCAGAATTTCTAGACATGGCCGCGAGAATGGGCCGCTGATCTTGGGAATGTGGAGAAGATTATGGTGGGGTTCGGAATGTTCTATCGTCTTCTCGTTCCGATGCCTTCTGCCACGGGCATTCTGACTCCTCTGCCTCGGGTGAGCGAAGAAACGCGCGCGCACTTGGTGGGAGAAATCGACGAGAAGGGCCCCGGCGACTTTACACTGGATGCAATCGCAGATCTCGAAGCGCGTAATCCGGAGCTGCTCCAGGCAGCGCACAATTTTGCCTCGGGAATAGGAAATTGACTGCAGACCATGCAGGGATTTGCCCTGGTGTACAGGGCACTCGTCCCGCAATTTCGGAACGCGACAGGCCACACTGACGCGCACTACGGGCAAAGGCTGATACTCGCGGCGTTAGGCAGCTTTGGCACGTGCTCGCGACTTGTCTTCGATCACGCCCAGAATGTCGGATTGCTTGAGGATAAGAAGCTCTTCGCCTTCGATCACGACGTCCGTGCCGGCCCATTTGCCGCACAATACGCGATCACCGACCGTGATCTCCATCGGAATAATTCGGCCATTTTCATCACGTGAACCGGATCCGACAGCTAGCACCTCTCCCTCAACTGGTTTCTCCTTGGCCGTACCGGGAATGATTAACCCGCCCGCCGTTTTTCGTCGGCCGGGACGCGTCGAACTAGCACGCGGTCTTGCAACGGTGTAAATCCCTTCATGACTCTGCTCTCCTTTCGGCTTTGGGTCAAATATGCCGGGTCGGCGAAGATCGAACTCTCTCGCAGCAGCTATCCAGTCGATTTGTTTACATCAACACCGGCACCGTCGGTTACCATGACGGATGTCAAGAGCAGGTGCAGCAACGAAAAAACGAAGCAGCGAGATTGGGATTGCATTCGACCGCAGCGCGAATCTGCGACTGCGAATTCAGGCACGCCAAGCAAAGTATCACTGCGCGGACGCGCCGCGCCGCAGAAGGAGCCCGATACGGGTCTCAGTCAAACCCTCACTGGTGATCCCGTAAAACACAGGTAACGCCAAAAAGATCAACAAAGCGAGGCTTGGCGAATAAGCCCACCCGACTGCGCCAGCCACGGCATAAAGCACTACTCCGAACAAAGCACGATGGCGTTCCTGGGAAAAATATCCGGCCTCGACGTAATCCTCCTGCAGGTATGGATGGATCGCGAGGATATGGAATAGAGCAAGCCAGGCAAGACACATGCATCCGCCAATTGCAGCATAGATCTCAACTGCCACGATGGCGTCCGAGGCGTTGTGACCTTGGAGGGTGGTTGAAAGGAGCGCGGTCGGAAATGGGATCAACCCCGAAGCCAACAGAATAAACAAGTTTGCCAAATGCAGGCTGCGATCGCAGAAGCGCACGCGCGAAAATACGGCGCGATGGTTCAACCAAATGATGCCGACGTAAAAGAACGAGGCCAGGAAGGCGACGTAATTTGGCCATTGAGCCAAAAGCCTTTCCCCGAGTCGTCCGGGGTCGTAGTTCGGGCGGACAATGTCAAATACCAAAAGGGTTATAGTGATCGCAAACACACTGTCGCTAAATGCCTCCAGCCGATCGGTATCCGATAGCCGGATATTTTCCAGCGAAGCAACAGTCTGGGTGACAATGTCAGTGTGGCCCTGTGCAACCTCCCCGCCTTTTCTGCCATCCGTCATGTGGAACTCCATATGTGACGAAGACGGAGGCCACGTGACCCGCGCCGGTCGCTTGGAGAGCAATATATTCCATCTCTGGAGGCAATAGGCATTTTAAGTTTTCTTCGCTGATTGACGAACGCACCGCCTCCACCTCAACCATGGTTGCCGGAGATGCCCATTCTTGAATGAAGTCTCTAAGCACTTTGTCTTGAATGAAGTCTCTAAGCACCTTGTGCTCGGCCTCTGGGTAGTACAGCGGCACCGAAACAAAAACACCGTGCCCCGCCTATTTGTAATGTCAGCGGGGCGAGGCGATCGCATCAGCCTGCTCAAAGCCTTTGGTCTCTATACGGCCGCCGAGCAAGATTGCACGGACTGTCCAGTTCTCATCCCGGCTTGGCTTAGAGCTCCTCGACGCCACAAGCTGAGTCTGCGATCGTCTCTGATTTGAATATTCTCCTTGCCGTTCGTGGGGCGTGACTTACTGGTCATCCCCAGGCCTTCTGTTGCGAAACCTTCACGCCCTTGAGGGGGCGCCTTGACGACTATCAATCCGAAAGGAAATGGGTATCGCGCGCTGAAGTACTGCCGCCACGGCCTATTGAAGGCGGCCATGCAAATCGACCTTACCAATCGGGTCGACCAATATTGACGACCGTCAGGGCGCAGGTGTTTCCCTCGTAGTAGCGAGGCGGCTATGAACCGTCGGACCGGCGGCGGACCCCGTTTCTAACGAGCGAGATAGAGGCACTACAATGAGACTAGACGCCGACATCAAACGAGACGTGGAGGATGAGCTGCGATCGGATCCGGACATCGATGCGACCAACATGGCAGTCGCATTGAAGGATAGTGTCGTGACTCTCACCGGGTTCGTCCGCAGTTTTCGCCAGCGACGAAGAGCCGAAGAAGACGTCAAGCGGGTAGCCGGCGTGCATGGTGTGGTCAACAACATTGAGGTGCGACTGCCGATCATTCATCGCCGGCCGGATCCCGATATCGCCCGGGACGCCGCGGAAGCGATCAAGCGCGAGCTGCCTTATTCATGGGAGGAGATAAAGGTCACGGTCGACCGAGGATTAATTACGCTCGAAGGTGAAGTCCAATGGGGCTATCAACGGGAACGCGCAGAACAGGCAGTTCAGAAGCTACGCGGCGTCACGGGCGTCATCAACCTCATTGATGTTCGCCCGCACGTTGCGCCGATTGAGATCAAGCGCAAGATCGAAAATGCACTACGCCGCGCTGCCGAAATCGACGCGAGCCGCATCTCTGTCGAGGCGAATGGCAGTGAGGCCATCCTGCGCGGCACGGTCCGATCATGGGCAGAGCGCGAGCAAGCTGAGCGGACAGCCTGGAACGCGCCGGGCGTAGCCAGGGTCGACAATCGCATACACATAGATGCCTAGCTGGTGGTTCTACATAACCAAACACTATTAACAGCGATGGAGTAGCTATGCGCATAGAGAATCTACCATTCATTGATGAGAGACCGGATCCCGAAATTGCCCGAGATGCCCTCGCACGCGGCAAGCGAGAATTGCCCCAAACATGGGACAAAGTCCGAGTCGTTGTCATCAATGGATGGCTCACACTCGAAGGGGAAGTCGAATGGAATTACCAGCGGGAACGTGCCGAAGACGCTGTGCGCCGGGTACGTGGGATCAAATGCATCATCAACTGGATCCAGGTGAAGCCGCCGGTCGCTCCCGCGGAGATCCGGCGCAAGATCGAGGAGGCGTTGCGGCGAGCTGCTGAAACTGACGCAAGCCACGTCACGGTCGAAGCGAATGGCGGCGAGGTCATTCTGCGCGGCACGGTGCGGTCGTGGGCCGAGCGCCAAGAGGGGGAACGATCCGCCGAGTGGGCGTAACAAAGATAGACGATGGCATCATC
>JBPYEW010000060.1:0-4752 GCA_051984555.1 Terriglobales bacterium
TGCCCTGAATGTACGTGCCGTAGAAACGGTCAACGGGGCGATTGAAAAATTCCGCGACCTGGTTGTATTCCTGCCACGTCTTCGGAACTGTCAACTGTCTGTGATATCGAGCCTGAAAGTCGCGGCGGTTGGCAGCATCCTCCAAGAGGTCCCTCCGATAGCACAAGAACGTCGTCAGCCCGGTGAAAGGGTAACCATATACGTGTTCACCGTACCAACTGAGTTCGCGCCACCAGCTCGTGAACAACTGCTCTTGTGGCAGGAAGTTCGGGTCATGCAATGTGGGATCTGAAACAAACTTTTCGATAGGCCGAATCTGCTGTTTTTCAACGAGGGTTCCGAGAAGGCGATGCCGGACAACAATGATGTCCAGAGCACCGTCCTTACCCGATGCGTCCCGGTCGAGATCGCTCATGATTGAGCGATCGTTTTTAAACACGACTTCAACCGGGATTCCGGTCCTCTGCTCGAAATCAGCGATCGTTCGTGTCTTGGTTAGCGCTGAAAGAAACCACTCGTCGCCAGCAAGATGAAGCGATGGGGGCTTCGCACGCACGTTGGTGCGCGGAGGGACGACCGCGATGGACAGAACGAGGAGCGCGGAAATCGCTGTCCGCTGGAATGAACGACGAAGCGAATGCAGATCGCGAAGTGAAGTCATCACCTGAACACGCCCTGCCGGGCCAAGGAACTATTGCTTGATCGAGTTGCCGGAGAACCAGAGAAACTTTACAGGCGTGTCGCCGGCATTGATGTTGGAATGCGTCATCGCGCGATCGGGACGGATCATGTATGCCATTCCCGGATGCTGAACGCGCAACTCGGTTCCGAGGAATGCAAGGCTGTTGCCGTCAATGGCGGTCCAGATCTCTTCCTGGCCGGGATTGTGCGGATGCGGCTCGCCCATGGTCAACGGGCTTAGAGTCACCGTGATGATGTCGCCAATCGTTGCCAGTCCGTCGGTTTTTGAGAAAAGATCCCGTACGATGTGTGCCCAGTGCCCGGAGGCGCCTGAAATTGTATATGGAGATGCGTACATCGGAGTTCTGACCGGTACTTGCCGTTCGTCGGTTGACAGCATCTGCTTAATGGGAGTGAAGCCGTCGGGAGTCGGCTCGCTGACCACGTACATCGTAAGGTCGGTGTCTCCGGTATTCTTCATCACGAACTTGAGGTTTGCCGGGACGAAGATGGCGATATCTCTATGAAGAGCTACCGTTTTTCCGCCGCCTTCGATTTCACCGTTTCCCCCGACGATATAGAAAATGTTCTGCTCGCGATTCAGAGTGGTGGGAGTAGTCCAACCCTTCGGAACAAGCCGGCCGAAGGCCAGGTAGTTAGCAGCTTGAAGAATGGCGCCGGGTTGCGGAGGAGCATAGTTGTCGCCGTGCGTCAGAATGTCGCGCAGTACCAGCGAACCATAAACATGGCGGGGCATCGAGTCGCGCCAGTCGCCAATGAACATGTCGATCCGCCGCTCTTGCACATCTCGATTCGGCTCGTAGCGGACGTCCCCTGGTCCATCGAAACTGTTGCCTCCTGCACTGGGCGTGGAAACAGGTGGCTTTGGTTTCACGTCCTGAGCGGCTGAGGGAGCCAGCCCGACGGCAGCCAACAGTACCAGGATTGTGGGAAATGTGAGACCGCACAGACGTGGACTGCTTCCGTAAAAGCTATTCATCTCGATTCCTCGGATCACAGTAACCGTTTCTCGAACCAAACTGTCCCATGCTCATCAACGGCTCGACTTCTCAGTTCTGACTCGCGCGCTCCGGCGCTGGAGCCCAAGCCAAACCATCCGCACCCTTTCCGGCGTCGATGATCTTCTCCAAAGTCCAGTCCGACAGTTTAACGACCGCAACCTTCCCACTCGCATCGATGGAAACGTACGCCTTCTTGTTGTCGGGGGAGAGCAGCACTTCTTGGGGCTTGACGGGAACATCGATTGTGCGGGCAACCTTGAGCGCTGCCAGATCGACCACGCCCAGTTTGTTCACCAGAGGCAGAGCGATCAATAACCACTTGCCGTCAGACGTTGTCGCTGATCCGTAGCCGAGTCCCGGCAATGGCACCCAGGTCTTTATTTTGTTCGTGGCAGTGTCAATCACCGCCAACTGCGGTTTGGTGACGTCAGATGTGAAAGCCATGCTGTCGTCTGCCGCGAGGGATATCCGCTGCACGTGTCCAGAAACTGGAATAACCGTGATCACCTTCTTCGCTTCCAGGTCGAGGACCGACACGCTGCCAGGTCCGACATTCGCGGTGTAGGCCCGGCGCCCATCGCGCGTAATCGCAAACATGTGGGATTCCGCCTGGCCTGTAGGAACGGAACCCACGATTTTCAGTGTTGCTGGATCAATAATGGTCAACGACTGATTGAGCTCCGTAGATACGTAAAGAAGCCCATTCTTGGGCCCGAACAGGGGAAGATGCGGACGTACACCTTTTCCGAAGTCCACATTGCCTACAATCTTGTGGGCTATGAGATCGATAACCACGAGATTGCTCCCATCCGTTCCCGGCATGCCTACGCCGGAATTGCCATAGATCGGAACATAGGCGAGTCGCCCGTCGGGAGAAACCGTAACTTCATGTCCGGTGACACCACCTTCCGGAATTTCCAACAACTGCCGTCCTGCGATCGGATCGATGATGCCCAGCGCGTTATCGCCCTTGTTTGCAACGAGCAAGAAGCCACTTCCGGGTGAGCGATCGGCTGAATCTGCGCCCCTGACCAAGGCGACCGCACCGAGAAGCAGCAAAAGCAGAACATAAGGTCGCAGCACTGGCATGTACGGACTCCAATTAAGAATTCGAAGCCACGCGAATCGGAGGGAAATCATACTATCATACGTTCTTTGCGGACGCGTCGATATTCCCGGTACCGCCGATCGGCTCATGTGAAGGCGTAAAGGGCGCCCGATAAATAGACCAATGACAATCAGGGCCGAAGCCTCGCACTTCCTACGCTCGATCTCCAAATTTTCCGGGCAGCGCAAAATCGTTTGACACCTGAGTCATTTGTACTATGATATCAGCCATGAAAACGAGACTTCTTGTTCTCCCGCTTTCTCTGCTGGCCGCCACCCTCGTCGCCCAGTCGCCGGGTATCCCCGCCGGTGGGTTTGCCGGAACATGGTCGGCCAATTTCTCCAAATCGCAATTTCCCGGGCCTCCTCCCAAAGTTGACATGTGCATGATCGACGCAAATGGCACAGTCACAGTGCATGAGGTCAGTGCTGAGGGCAAGGATATCGACTGGCATTACACTCCGATTCAAGGCAAACCGGTATCGATCGTCGGCAGAGACAACACCACCGTCACGGTAAAGAAGGTCAACGATCATTTGATTGAGCACACCTGGAGCATGGAAGGCAGGCCGGCGAAGAGTAAATCGGTATTGTCAGCAGATGGCAAAACCACAACCTTCACGATTGATGGAACTGGAAAGGACGGCAAGCCCTTTCACGAGGTTGTGGTTTACGACAAGCAGTAGCGCATCAGATCGGCGCGTTGCTCCCATCGCAAGGCGCCTCACACTACGGCAGCGAGAACGCACGAGCGTGTCTTCTGCCGTGGTGCCATGAAAAGCTCCCGCCAGCAACATTGCTTCGCTTCCTTGGCAGGGTATGTCATCGGCCCAATTTCCAGATTTTGTCTCTCGGTGTACGTTGCTCGTCATCGAGCGCTCGAAGGGGTGATCATTGTAGCCGCGGTGATACGAGGTCGATGGCGGTCTCGATCGAACCTGCCAAAGGAATGCCGCTGTTAATACCGTCTTCAGCGGAGAAAGCAGTCGTGAAACCGAAAACACTGGATGCTGCAGGTCCTTGCTGGGATTAATCTTTCTTTGTTCCTCAGAAGGCTATTGCGAACTTACCTGCTCACTCCATCTTCTTGCGTGCGTCTTCCAGAATCCGCTTTGCGCGGGCCGGGTTAAAGATGCCGCACGAACAAAAACGAGCCAAATACGTCACCGCTTCAGCGGGAGTGCGTCGGCCTTCCTTTACCCAATCCATCATCTTCTTTGCCAGGCTGACCGAGATCATGCCGTGGCCGCACATGGTAGACAGCATCAGCAGTTGCGTGTTCGGCAGCTTTTCTGTCGCGCCCTCAAAACCGAGCGAGTAGCCCACGCTGTGACGAGTAATTCCGGCAAAGCGGCAACATTGTTGTGCCCCTTCGACCGAAGTGGAAACGTTCACCGAAAGACCGAGATCAGCTTCCACCACCACTTTGAGGAACTTTTCGGCGGCCTGCTGATTGTCGAACACCGCAGCAACGGATGCGGGCTCGTTGATGCCATCAATGACCTCACGGAAGTCCGGCTTCAAATCCCGATGCCAATTCGCGAGGGTTGTCAGGTTAGGAGAAGGCCGCAGTGCGCCACCATGAGCCGGATCGCCCATATTCACGGGATTAAAGGGCAGCGCCATCTCAAGGAACGTTTTCAGCTTCGGTATGCAGCCGACATCGTTGTTTCCATTGCTGGGGCTCGCGAATACGATGTAGTCATCGTAAAAGCTTTCCGAATCGCCGTAACGATGGAGCGTATTCGTCATCGAGTTTCACCGGCCCATGCCATGCTCTCTCCCAATTCGCTAGATTGTCGTATCTACTGAAACATAAACGGGCTTATCTTTGTGCGTAACTCACCCGCCAAATCGAACCCGAGCCATCGTCGCTCACCAGCAATGAGCCGTCGGGTGCGACCGTGACTCCGACCGGACGCCCCCAGACATTTTCATCATC
>JBPYEW010000061.1:0-4718 GCA_051984555.1 Terriglobales bacterium
GCTGCCGCCGGTGATAAGGATATTCTTGCCCGCTAGTCTACCCATTGTCGTCGCTCCTTTAGATTGAACATGTCCGCGTCGGTTACAGTTTCGGGCAAATTTAGCCGACGCCGCGTACCAGCTCCGCGAGACTCGTTTTGCTGAGAGCCTGCTCAACGGTGTCGTTCGCAGCCCTGCCCACCGCGATCGCGCGGCCGACTCCTTCTGTGACCATAACGGTGCGTCCTTCTGCCACCTTCCCGCTGGTGCCACGCATGTGCTGGAAGGCACGCCCCATCAGTCGCCCTTTACCGTCTATCATGTCGCATCTTCGCAGTTTGCGATTGCAGCGCTCGTGTTTGCGGTGGTCTGGGAGTCCTTGCGCATTACATTAATACCGCTCTTGAAGAGTCTGGATACCACGAAGTCCTCAGGATTCGCTTTCCCGCAAAATCAGTCCGCTTTTCGTGCATAAAGCCTCCTCTCCGATTTTTGTTCAACCTATTTACGCCGACCGCCGTATCCCAATCCACGTATCGAGGCGCCGGCACTTAATTGCCGAACTGCTTTGAAGCTTCACCGCACTCTTACGCGAGGCTCCGCTGACATGCCGGGACGCAGTGTGTGTTTCGGGTCCTGACTCGGATTGAAACGGATACGAACCGGAAGCCGCTGCACCACCTTGACGTAGTTACCGCTGGCGTTCTCTGGCGGCAGCAGGCTGAATAATGTTCCCGCGGCCCCAGGAAGGTTCTCGACGGTCCCTTGGTAATCTCGGTCAAACGCATCTACATGGATGGTCACGGCCTGCCCCGGCTGCATGTGCTTCACCTGTGTCTCCTTGAAGTTTGCAGTCACCCAAATGTCATCCACGGGGACGATGGCGAGCAAAGATTGCCCGGGCTGAATGCGCTGGCCGATTTCAACCGTTTTGCGGCCAATGATTCCGCTGACAGGCGCATAAATTTTCGTATAGCCAAGATTGAGTTCTGCTGTGCGAACGTCCGCCTTAGCTTGGCCTACCTGGCCCATGCTCGATTCCATTTTGGCCCGGGCATCGGTCACCTGTTGTGGGGCAGTACGTGCGGCCTGTATCTGCGCCCGTCGCTGCGTGACCAGGCTTCGGGCCTGCGCAATCTTGTGTTGGACGGAGACGACGATGGCGCGGTCGGCTTCGAGCATCTGCGCGTCTGCGATCGCTTCAGCCTCTCGCGTGTCGAAGTCAGAGCGGGATACGACTCCCTCCTCGACCAGCCCTTGATAGCGGATTCGGTCGCGGTTGGCGCGGGCATATACGGCTTCGTCCTGTTGGACTTTGTGTTGTGCGCCTGTCAAATTCGCCTGTTCTGATTCGACCGCGGCGATGGCCTCATTGAGCGCTGCTTCGGCCAGACTCAGCTGGCTGAACGCGCTCGCGTTTGTAATCGGCACATTGACCTCTGCGGAGTGAGCGCCTGCTTCGCGCGTGGTCAAATCGGCTCGGGCGTGGTCTAGAGCTGCCTGGTAGTCGGTCGGGTCCAGCTCCACTAGCAGGGTTCCGGCATCGACGTACTGGTTGTTCTCGACCTGAGGGTTCACGAACAAGACGGTGCCGGAGATTCGGCTGCTCACCGCGTTGAAGTGCCCATCGATTTGGGCATCGTCAGTCGATTCAAATCGCCGCACGTAGAGCCACCAGGACAAGAGCGTTATCGCCGCCAGAACAATGGCAACGGTCGCCAATGCCCTCCGCGAGAATGGCTTTGGTTTTGGCTGCGGAAGGGGCGACTGCAGCGGAGCAGTCTCAAGTAATTGAGGAGCGTTTTCCTCGAGAACCGCAACCTGCGGATCATCTTCAAGTGTATCGATTACGTGCGACATGTTGTTTCCCTCCGATGCTTGCTCAGTGCCCTGCGGCGCTGTTTCCTTGTTTGAACTTGCGAACGAAGAACGTCAGCGGCACACCGATGAACGCGATCACTCCCAAAACCCAGAAACAGTCTAGAAACGCCAGCATCGTCGCCTGCTGTTGCACTATGGCGTGGACTTGGGCAACTGAATTGACCGATGCGTCGGCTGCACTATATCCCCGTTCTACAAACCGATTGGTGATGCCGGCGAGAGTTGCCGTCAAGGTCTGATCGAAGGTGGAGATGTGGCTCACCAGTACTGACTGGTGGTACTGCGTCCGCCGAGCCAGCAGAGTCGTGACGAAGGCTATTCCGAAACTCGCGCCCTGATTGCGAAACAGGTTCGTCAGGCTCGATGCCTTGTTGTTCTTTTCCTTGGGAAGATATGAATAGGCAAGCTGACTAATCGGCACGAACATAAATGCAATGCCCAAACCGGTAAGCGCACGTGCCCACGCTTCTCTGGCGTAATCCGTCGCAAGATTGAAGCTCGCGATATACCACATAGATAGCCCGAGGAGCGCAAAGCCTAGCGCGATGAGCCGGGAGACAGGGATTCGGTTCATGAGCCGGACAACCACTGGTGCCAGAATCACGATCACCAGAGCGCCCGGACCCAAGACCAGCCCGGCATCCGTGGCGGTATATCCATAAAGAGATTGCAGCATCTGTGGAATCAATACCGTCGCACCATAAAGGAGAAAACCGAAGAAGAAGTAGTAGGCATTCGCGATCGCGAAGTTGCGGTCCTTCAGCAAGCCGATTTCGACTACAGGGTCGAGATGGCGCAATTCCCAAACAACTGCAAGAACCAAGGCGGCGGTGGCCACGACGAAGAACGCCACGATGAAATTGCTTTCAAACCAGTCCAACCTCTCCCCGCGGTCGAGCACGACCTCCAGGCAGGCAAATCCAATTGCAACCAGTAGGATTCCCGCGTAATCAATCTTGAGCTTGCCCGCCGCACGTGCAGCTTCTACTTCGCGCTTGAACTCTGGCGGATCGGAAACCAATCGGCTGGTCAGGATGAGCGACACAATCCCGACCGGGATGTTGATGAAAAATATCCAGCGCCACGAAAAACTGTCGGTGATCCAACCGCCGAGGGGCGGCCCGATAGCCGGAGCCATTACGATGGCCACGCTGTAGAGGGCAAAGGCTGCCGCGCGCTTCGCTGGCGGAAATGTGTCCACAAGAATCGCCTGCTCGACGGGAGCCAGACCTCCGCCTCCAACGCCTTGGAGAATGCGGAAGAAGATCAGCAGGCCAAGGGTGGGAGCGAGACCACAGATTAGCGAACTTACGCTGAACAGCGCGACGCAGGCCATGTAGTAGTTCTTGCGGCCAAAGACTCGGCTTAGCCAAGCACTGAGGGGCAAAACGACAGCATTGGCGACAAAATAGCTTGTCAACACCCAAGTACTCTCGTCGTAGCTGGTGGCGAGGCCGCCAGCGATATGGGGAAGAGAGACATTAGCAATAGCGGTGTCGAGCAGCTCCATGAATGTAGCAAGCGTCACCGTGATCGCAATCAGCCATGGATTGACGGTCCGAACCCGCTCCTGAATGCCGATTGCCGGAATCGCTGCTGCTTGAGTAGCCACGCCGCTTTGCCTTCCTTCGTGTTTTCAGATTCCATAAGAGACCGAACGGTCGCAAATTGTTTTTGACTTAGCCGCCAGAAAGTAGGGATGATATTAAAAGAGACCGAACGGTCCTGAAGGCATCCAAACGGCTAAGAGATGAAACGCAATGCCTAAAGGTCAGAGAACCCGAGAACGGATCGTGGCTCAAGCCGCGAGCCTGTTTAATCAGCATGGTTTCGAGGGTAGCTCCATGTCGGAGCTGATGGAGGCCACCGGTCTTGAAAAAGGCGGCATCTATCGCCACTTCTCTTCGAAAGAGGAACTGGCGGCGGAGGCTTTCGACTATGCCTGGAAGCTAGCTTTAGACACCAGGATGCACAATCTCGACCGAATTCCCAACAGCGTCGACAAGCTCAAGCAGTTCATTGCGAACTTTATTGATCGGCGCTCATCCGTCCCCGGGGGGTGCCCCCTACTAAACACGGCCATTGATGCCGATGACGGCAATCCGATCCTGCGCGAACGTGCTCGTGAGGGCCTCCATGACTGGCGTAATCGCCTTCGCTCGATCGTCGATCGAGGAATCAAGCGCGGCGAGATTCGGCGAGGTGTGGATGCAAAGGAAGTGGCGACTCTCATCATCTCATCCCTGGAAGGCGCATTGGTGATCGGCCGCCTGGAACGTAATCGAGAAGCCCTGGTTGCGGCTCAATCCCATCTGGAGCGCTACCTAGAGACTGAAGTACGACTCAGCCGGCAATGAATCTCTGGCGCCGCACCAGGGCCAGGGGTTCATTCGATTTTGAACAGCAGACCCAAATTGCCAAAGCTTCTGTTAGTTCGTAACTTTCTGTTGGGAGATGGCTCAAGAATTAAGTCACGACAAGGGCGTTCTCGGTACTGATCCTCCTACCTTCCGAGAGCCAGGCTTCGGGACCGGAATCGCTTCCGGTTTGCCCGTAATATGTCGGTGGCTCCGACTGCGTTGATACCCTGCGCTCGAACCGGGCACGCGCTGACGGGTTAGTGTATGGCGATGGCAAGATGCTCTCTCACCACCTTCCCCGTTACCGGATCCGCCGCATTCCCTACCCCGCTCACATCGTGAGCACGACGCGAAATTGGGCTTGGCCGCTCATCATTCGCGAGTAAGCCTCCGCCGCTTTTGCGAGTGGGTATTTTTCGATCATCGGACGCACCCCGGTCAGCTCTGCGAAGCGTAGCGTGTCCTCGGAGTCCGTCGGTGTTCCCGAGGACCATCCTT
>JBPYEW010000062.1:0-15235 GCA_051984555.1 Terriglobales bacterium
TGTCGGACGCCTGGAGCCGCGTGATTGGTCTGGTTGTACAACCGGGAGTCGAGTTTGGCGACGAGAGCATCTTCGACTATGTTGCTGAACAGGCACGAGCGCTGTCAGAGAATCTGCCGGAGAGTCCAGCGCTCGTCTATGAAGCTCACTCCACTGATTACCAACGACCGGACAGCCTAAGGCACCTGGTAAAAGATCATTTCGCCATTCTGAAAGTGGGGCCCTGGCTAACGTTTGCCTACCGGGAAGCAGTATTCGCTCTTGGAGCAATCGAAAGAGAAATGCTCGGCAGTCGCAAGGATGTGGTGATTTCGGACGTTCCTGGCGCACTCGAGCAGGCAATGCTCCGCAACCCGGTCTACTGGAAAGCTTATTATCCTGCCGACGAGCAGCGGGCACGGTTCGCTCGCCGTTATAGTCTCAGCGATCGTTGCAGATACTACTGGCCCGACAGCTCGGTGCAGAGTGCGGTTGGATTATTAATCGGCAACCTTTCACACGCCGAGATCCCGCTTTCGCTCATCAGCCAATTCCTTCCCAGAGCGTATGAGGAGATTCGGGAGGGGCGTCTCCCCAATCATCCCAAAGAGTTGATCGAGCACCGCATACGGGAAGTGCTCGACATTTATTGGCATGCGTGTAACGGAACCGAGTGAACTTGCCGCCGAAGAATTTTTTCTTGCTATCGCTCTGGGACGAACCAGCCAGGGTCCAACAAAGGCGCTTTGCGCTGCGAATGAGGTTATTAACGGTTGGATCTTATGACTCTGCGGACGCGGAAAAGCCCTCGCAGAACTTCGCGATAAGCTGTCGATCAACAGCCTCGATCGCAATAAATTCGAATCCGGTTGCCAGCCCTCTACGATTTCGGGCAATTGCACGGGCGGTGAGGGATGCACTCTGCCCGGGCAGAGCAAGCGTCACGGTTACTACTTCTCCCATGCCGAGATCGGCCCCGCAGACGATTCCGAGTCCTCCAACCGAGAGATCCATGCAGCGGCCGTAGGTTTCGATGTAGCCCTCATTAGCGAGTCGCTTGAGTGTCACGGGAAGATCAACGTGGTAGCGGCGGAATCGACGCTTCTCGACCCGGGTGTCGCTAGAAGATTGCTTTGTCCTTGTGCCCAACAGCTGCCTCTCTGTTTCAGTCTATTTCAATCTGCCCGGTTCATGGGACACGCTGTAATTTTTGGGAAGTCGTTGAGAATCTCAGGGAGCGCAGAGGCTTTGATTACTTCCCAAACCTCGCTCGCTCCGACACGCCACGTTCAACCATTGCATCCCACATCCGCGACCAGCAGTAGAAGTTCAGCGACAACGCAACGATTGAGATGAGAGCCTTTGCGGCGTCCAGCCATGTCATAACAGAATTCTCTAGGGTTCAGGAAATGAACACTAGACCGATTTTGCGTCGGCCATCGTTGGCGCGTCTGTGATTCCATGTCTAAATCAGGTACTGAGGTAACGTCCGGGCGCTCCAACGTGTGACTGGTTCAATGACTCCTGTTAATGGTCAGAGCGCGATATTTGCGCAACAACTCGTAAAGTACAATTCCAGCCGCAGTTGCAACGTTGAGTGAGGTCTTCTTCCCGAGCATAGGAATTCGCACGTGCGTGTCGGCTGCGTCGAGTAATTCAGGTTGCAGGCCGTCCACTTCGTGTCCGAACGCAACACAGACCGGAAACCTCGGCTGCCACTCAAACAGATCGATGGAATGCGAACTGGCTTCGATGGCAGCGATTTCAAACCCCTTTGACCGCAGCCCCTTCGCCATGCGAACCGCGTCCCAGTCATGCTCCCATCGGACAACGTTCTCAGCGCCCAAAGCAGTTTTCGAAATCGCTTTCTTGGGCGGGTGTGCGGTGATCCCGCAAAGGCACAGTTTCTCGGCATTTACGCCATCCGCAGCTCGGAAAAATGCGCCGACGTTATACATGCTGCGCACGTTATCGAGCAGAACAGCTACGGGAAAGTGAGATTCGTCGCAAGGCTGCGCAACCGAGCCGGTTGGAACACTCGCAGGTTTCCTCTCTTGCTCAACCTGATCGACGTTAACGAAATGATACCCGTCAGTCATGTGCGGTAAGCAATCAACATATCATCACGCGAATATTGCTGCCGCCGAATCCACCTAGACCGACATCCACTTGGATGACCAACAGGAAGCTAACTTATTAATCAAGCTGACGGTGACTCAATCTGTGAACGCGAACCTCACTGCCCGAGCAGTCCCTTCTTAAGGTCCGCATTGGGTGGCTTGGGCCCGAGCCAGACGGCAAAGAGCATGGAAGCGAAGTTGGGAGCGGCAATCACCAACCGATCCTTCCCATTGATGGCCAGAGTTGTTCCTGTGCCTGGAATATAGGTGAGGACCATCTGGTCGCCGTCTTTGAGAGATTCGAGCGCGCCGAGGAATTGGGCGATTTCTGCTTTCATGGTGGCTGTCTCGCTTGACGAGTTGTCTGCAAACGATTCCTCGAAGGCGTCGGCGATCTGGTTCTTGCTGACATCACGGACAAAGTGCATAACGATCTGCTTAGGCATGTCGGCTTTAAGAATGGTGCCGGGATCGGAAGACTTTCGTTCAAGGTAGAGCCCTGCGACATAAACCTTCACCATGAACTTCTTGCGCAACCCCAAACCGTTAAGCACCAGCGTTCTACTTCCCACCTGGACTGTGTCCGGCAGGTTTACGCCTGCCAGTGTGCCTGCATGCAAGTCGAACGTTGTTGCAAGGAACAGAACCAAAAGTATGAACGTATTTCTCTGCCTCATGACGTCTCCTCGAACCAATGAAAACTTGATTCTGCCCGAAAGGGCTCGTATCTTCTGCCCGGCGCATTAAACCGAGAATCTCTAGCCGGGGTGGAACTGCAGCGCATGGAAGTACCAGACAGTGTGATACTTGGCTGGCTTGCACCGCAGAAAAAAGTGACAAGAGCAGGAGAGATCGTTCCCAGCCTGGGAATGAGATAGGTTGGGCGAATCGCACCCAACGGGTAAGCCTTACTTCCCGGGATAGGTGCTCGTCAGGAAAACCTGGAAGAAGAATCTGTCGACGAGTTATTTTCCGATCAGCTTCCGTGCTAACGCGTATCCAACTGTGATTGGATGGGCAGCGAGCATGCCGAGTCGTCCCAGCAGAGTCTCTGGTTCGCGAAACACGCCAAGCTGTCTCAGGACTGTTGCCCGATCATAGTAGATCCGCTCGCCGATCAGGCAGTCGCTTTCATCAAAGGTGTAGACGCCACAAAGCGGGACTTCGACTCGCCTGCCGGTCGGCGGAAGGCCACGCCACGGACCAAGATGCGTTCCCTTTATCAAAACTTCGAGGACAATACCGGCATCGGTAACATGTCGCTGCTGAACGTCGATCTTGAGGTCTGGCAGCGCAGCCATAAGTTGGTGATAGAAATGACGAACTCCGTCCCGCCCCTCATGCTTTTCTCCCCAAGCCTCGTCCTCATAGCGTGCGTTGTTGCCGAAGGTGCCCAGAACGCCTTCTAAATCGTGGTCATTCTCGAATTGCACGTGCCGTTCCACCAGTGCGATCCACGCTGATCGTCTGTCGGTTGGAATCGCGGCGCTTGCCATAGGTACCTCCCGAAATGTTGCGGCGATATTCGGGCACAAATCTTATCACCAGAGGCTTTAGGGAATTGCGCCAATCACGGACGGTTGATTCTCGGCATTGGTTTCGCAGAAGGAGCATAGTATTCGAGTCACCCGGTCTGCCTGAACCCTAATCAGAGTATCGGTCATCTATTCGAGTCTGTTGCCTCATCGGAGGACTATGTCTTCATTACCCTCGTCCAGCGTTCTTGATCCCAGAACACAAACGTTTCCTGTCCTAACGCCTGCCCAGATCACACGCGTACGTTCGGTAAGCAAAATCCGGCAGGTCCAGTCCGGCGAGATTCTGTTTAGTCCCGGCGACAGAAATATCCCTTTCTTTGTCGTTCTTTCCGGGCGCATGGATATCGTGCAGCCAGTTTGCAGCGGCGAACTTCCAATCACAACGCACAATTCGGGCGAGTTCACGGGAGAAGTCAGCATGATCTCCGGGCAACCCTGCCTGGTGCTAGGCCGTGTCACGGAAGGCGGGGAATTCCTCGAGATGAAACCCGATGACTTGCGGACCCTGATAGCGAAAGACGCCGAACTCAGCGAGATCTTCATGCGTGCGTTCATTCTTCGGCGTGTGGCCTTGATCTCGCAGAACTTGGGCAATGTCATCGTGCTTGGTTCCCGGCATTCAGCCGATACTCTGCGCCTGCGTGAATTTCTGAGCCGAAATGGATATCCCTACAACTATATCGACCTTGATGCGGACAAAGTCGCGCAAAGGGTGCTCGATCATTTTTCCGTCAAACTGGAAGAAGTGCCCGTCGTGATCTGCAATGGGCGCACTGTTTTGAAGAACCCAACTGCGCAGCAGGTTGCCGACTGTCTGGGCCTTAACGTGACGCTCGACAACGCGAACGTCCATGATGTGATCATCGTCGGAGCGGGCCCAGCCGGCCTGGGAGCCGCTGTGTACGCTGCGTCCGAAGGACTGGATTCCATACTGATCGAAACTGAGTCTCCCGGCGGCCAAGCGGGATCGAGTTCCAAGATCGAGAATTATCTTGGTTTCCCGACTGGAATCTCCGGCCAGGAACTTGCCTCGCGCGCTCTGCATCAAGCTCAGAAGTTCGGGGCGAAAATGCTGGTTGCTCGCAGCGTCGTAAAGCTGGACTGCGATCGTCAACCATATCGACTGCTTATGAACGATGGGACCGCACTTTCGTCTCGTGCGATCATCATCGCGACTGGCGCGCAATATAACAAACCGGGAATCGACAACCTCAAACAGTTCGAAGGCCAGGGCGTCTACTACGGAGCTACCTACATGGAGGCTCAGCTCTGTGGAGGCGAGGAAGTCATTGTCGTGGGTGGCGGAAATTCTGCGGGACAAGCCGCGGTTTTTTTATCGCAGACGGCGCGAAAAGTGCACATGCTCGTGCGTTCCGGCACGCTCACCGCCACCATGTCACGCTATCTGATTCAGCGAATCGCCGACAATCCAATGATCGAAGTTCACTACAACACTGAAATCGTGAGCATGCAGGGCGAAGCACATCTCGAAAGTATCAAGTGGTTGAATAAGAGTAGCGGCGAGACCTCGACGCATGCGATCCGCCACGTGTTTATCATGACCGGAGCCTCGCCCAATTCGGAGTGGCTGCGCGGTTGTGTTGCGCTGGACGACAAGGGCTTCATTATGACGGGTCGCGACCTGGACACGTTGAAAGATACGGACCCGGCATTCACCTGGTCGATGACGCGCAGCCCTTATATGCTCGAAACCAGCTTACCGGCGGTATTTGCCGTTGGTGACGTTCGTGCCGGCAATGTAAAGCGCGTCGCCTCAGCGGTGGGAGAAGGCGCGATCGCAGTCCATCTAGTTCACCGGGCTCTTGCGGAGTCATAGCCTGACGTTACTCTCCAGGGCAGCGCAGTGTAGGCCCCGTTATCCCGTCACAAGCCTCTATGACGCAGATCACTGAACCCATGTTCATAAGACCAATAATAGGCAGAGCCGCAGGTGTGGGCGGCGAGCAACTGCCCGGGGACAGCGAGGCAAATGGACAACTCACCTCAGGAACGAGGCTGGTTCTGGGTCACGCTGATTCTTTCCAGTACGACGATCGTGGCGCTAGTCTTTGCCTTTTGGGAACTGATCGAAAACCGCTTCTTTCGCGACCTGGACTACGTTTCATTCCACTACCTTTATATAAGCCGGGGGATCACCGCTTCGATTTTGCTGGCAACTTGGGCGGGCTGGTTCGTCAGCCGCCAACGCCGCCTGTCCGATGAGCAACTCCGGAAGTCTCACGAACGTTATCGCGGTTTGCTCGAAGCCTCTCCCGGTGCAATCGTTCTGTACGACCGAAGTCTGGTCGTCATCGAGTGGAACGCATCCGCCGAAAGTCTCTACGGTTGGTCTCGCGAGGAAGTAATCGGCACATCGCTGCCCACGGTTCCCTTTGACGGCAGCCCCGAACTCCGCGAGTGCCTGCAGCAGGTGGCCAACCTGGCCACGATACTCGATCGCGAAACGGTCCGGCAAAATCGCCACGGTGAGCCCATCGAGGTGCAACTCAGCCTGTTGCCTTTCCGCGAGGGCAGCGAATTGTATTTTCTGGAAGTCACCACCGATATTCGCGAGCGAGTACATCTGCGGCAGCGGCTTATCGAACTCGAAAAGCTCACTAGCATGGGCCAAATGGCTGCCGGAACCGCCCATCACCTGAATACACCTCTTGCCTCCATGCTGCTTCGCGTACAGATGATGAGAGAACGCACTGACCAACATGAAGATCTATATAAGGACCTGCATCGTCTGGAACAGAGCATCGGCTTCTGCCAGCAGTTTGTGCGCCGATTGCTGGATTTTTCGCGCCGCTCCACCTGCACGCCGGAGCCGCAGGCAATTGGAGCGGTGATTCATGCGGCTCTTGGGTTCCTTTCGCCGTCGTTTCTAGCCAAGAGAGCACGCGTAGCCGTGGACACCGCGGAATACGAGGAAGTCAAGATATTGGCCGACCGCAATAACCTGGAAACACTGCTGCTCATTTTGTTGAGCAACTCTCTCGATGCGATTCGAGAGGGAGGGCGAATTCAAGTCCAGGTCGAACAAGTTGAGAATGACGGCATTCAGATCGCGATCGTGGACAACGGACCCGGGATCTCGGTACCCGACCAAAAGCGAATCTTCGAACCCTTTTTCACGACCAAACCGGTTGGTAAAGGGACGGGATTGGGACTGGCTATTGCCAGGAACATCGTGACCGAGCACGGAGGCACCATCCGGTTGGACAGCACTCCCGGGATAGGAACCGCCGCCATCATCGCGTTCCCGATTTGTCATTCGACGGAATCGGTGCGAACGGCCAAGGTACCCTCGGCATGAATGATGCCTTAAATCGCGAGACAGACATCCTCGTTCTTGACGATGATCGCGAACTCGCCGACACACTGCAGGACTTTCTTGTTGGCGAAGGATATACCGTCGTTACGGCCACTTCTCCAGCCGCCGCCATAGATTTCTACGAGAACCACCCGCAGTTGGCGCTGGCGCTGCTCGACTTGGTTATGCCGGAGAGCAGCGGCCTCAGCGTGATGGAAGAACTTCACCGGCGGAATCGGGACTTGCCCGTCGTGATCATGACTGGGTTTGGAACCATCGATACGGCAGTCGAAGCCATCAAGCGGGGCGCGGAAGATTACATTACGAAGCCATTCGACCGAGAAGCGGTGCGGAAGAAGGTCGGCCGCATCATGGAGGTGCACCGCTTACGGAAGCGGGTTGCCCGCCTCGAAGCCGATTTGCATGCCGGAGATCCTTTCGACAGCCTCATCTTTGTTTCCACATCGATGCAAAAGATCATCGAGCGGGCACGCACGGTGGCGGCTACCGATGCAAATGTCCTGCTCCTAGGGGAGACCGGAACCGGCAAAGAACGTATAGCCCGCGCGATTCATAGCGCGAGCCGCCGATCGCAGTCCGAATTCGTGGCGGTCAATTGCGGTGCACTTCCACGAGAGTTGATTGAGAGCGAGCTGTTCGGCGTAAGACGCGGCGCCTATACAGGAGCGTACGCGGACTCTCCGGGAATGTTCATGGCCGCTCATCGTGGAACCATATTCCTGGACGAAATCGGCGAAATGCCCAAAGACGCCCAAGTAAAGCTCCTCCGTGTTCTTCAGGAAAAGGAGGTCAGGCCGGTAGGAGCCACGCAATCGGCTCGCGTCGATGCCCGCGTCATTGCGGCTACCAACCGCTCTTTGAGCTCCCTCCGCACCGAGTTATTGCGAGAAGACTTATATTTCCGCCTGGCTACGGTTGTAATCGAAATCCCGCCCTTGCGCGGACGTCGCGAAGACATTCTCGTATTGTCGCAATGGTTTGTTGCCAGGCTCTCAGAAAAATATGGGCGGCATGTAACCATAAGTCGCTCGGCGTTGGAGCTCTTGCTGTCTCACAGTTTTCCGGGAAATGTCCGCGAACTGGAAAATCTTCTGGAGAGCATCTGCGCAGTCTCTCCCGAAGACCCCCAAGTAATTAATGATAAAGAGGTGCGCTCGCTGTTGGCGCAAGGTCCCATAACAGCTCGCACCGAAATACCCTTGGCGCTCGACGAGATGGAGCGTATGGCCATTGAGCGTGCCGTTCGCGTCTGTCATGGAAATCGCACTCGGGCGGCAGCCTTGCTGGGTATCTCTCGCGACACGCTGTACCGCAAGATTCGTGAACTTCACATTGGTGGGGAGACGCTCGCGTGAGAATTCCCCGCCAACTTGCCGTGTGGGCCTCTGCCGCCATCCTTTCGCTTGCCATCCTCTTCATCGTGATGCGATGGCAACATCGGTACGTGCAACGCCGAGTAGCAGTACAAGTTGCTGCAAGGCCCGCAGCCGGAAGTGCGATATTTCGCGCGAAAGGCTGTGCAACGTGCCATGGGACCTCCGCCAACGGCAGCAGTTCCGGGCCGTCCTTGCGCGACAGCCAAGCGCTGACCACTCTGCCACGGTTAGTCACCGCAATGTGGAACCATGCTCCGCACATGTGGGAGGACATGCAAGCCCGACAGCTGCCTTATCCCACCCTGTCCTTTGACGAGACCGCGCAGCTCGTCACGTACTTGTACATGTCCGCCTACGCTGATGGCGCTGGTGACGTTGATCGCGGTCAGCATTTGTTTGTCGAACGTAAGTGTGCTGAGTGCCACGAGAAAACGGCCACAAAATCGTCGCCATCGTTACTGGCAATATCCGATGCCGACGATCCGCTCTCTTGGACCCAGGTTTTATGGAATCATGCGCCTGCCATGCAGCAGAAGATAGATTCCACGGGAGGAGCCTGGCCGATATTTCAAGCCAGCGACATGTGTGATCTCTTTGCCTATGTACGAAGTATGCGGGGTCTGCCTGCCGATGATCCTCCCGACATAGCCGGTGATCCCAATCGGGGATGGGAGTTGTTTCAGCAGAAGGGTTGTCTTCGTTGTCACGCCTTTTCGGCCACTTCGCCGAATGGCGCTCGGAGTTTCGGCCCAGACCGCCCGCTTCCACCCACGTTTTCCGAATTCGGTGCGAACCTGCTCAATCATTTCCCGCGAATGAAGGATGCGTTCGCGTCCGAAAAATCTCCGCTGCCACACTTTGAGAACCACGATGTTGCGGACATCGCGGTCTTTATCTATAGCCTCCACTACCTCGAGCCCACAGGGTCGCCACAGGTTGGGAAAAGCATTTTTGGCTGGCGAGGATGCAGCCAATGTCACGGTGACAATGCGGAGGGCACGACCTCTGGACCCGCTTTGCGTGGTCGTGGCCAGGTCTATACGGCGGTACGCCTTGCAACCTCGTTATGGGCTCATGGCGGCCGCATGTACCGATCGACGCAGCATCGCGGTCAACCGTGGCCCGTACTGCAGGACGCCGATGTCGGTCACCTGCTGACGTTTTTGAATACCTCTCCTGAACCGTAATCGTCCGATTCTCTGACAATCGCCTGATTGCCTGACAACAGCGATCGGACACACCGTCAAGCCGCAGTCTCGAAAGTCCTGCAAGTCCAGCACGAATCAGTTCTTAGAACGCTGTCACTGTTACGGGGATTTGGTCGGAAGCTTGCCTATGTTTTCCCGTACGGCGGGCTTGCTGTTCAGAATTAGACCTCCTGAGACTGCGCCGCCTGCCGAGAGATTCAAGGAGTAGGCCATGCGCCGTTACAAGCTAATGAGTGCCGGCTTGCTGATGGTCGGAGCTGGCGCGTACCTGATCTTCACAAATCCACAAGCTCTTCCGCTCTGGTTCGTGTGGTTGGTGGGACCGTTTCTGTGGTACCTCGGCATTGCTGTTAGCGTCGGTGGAATCGGTGTGGCGCTGTTCCTGCCGTTGGATTCGCGCGAACAACAAGCAGCTAAAAAAAAAGAGAGCACGGGCGAGGAAATTCCAGTTCTGCCTCTGCGGAAGCTAGTCCCGCAACTCGCGCCGGCGTGCTTGACTCGCGAAATACCGGCGATGGGTGGCTTTCTGCTGTGAGTGACTAGGAGGAATCTCGGCTTATGGACACAGGAAGAGCGATGGCTACAGTGGCGCCATCCTGCCAGCAGGTAAATCGTCCTCGACGCACGGTGTTGAAAGCCTTTCTGGGTGGCGGAATACTCGCATCGCTCGGTTCCTTTCTTTATCCGGTACTTCGCTACCTCGTTCCTCCTGCTGAAACCAACATGGGCGTGGACTCGGTAGTCGCCGCGGCCACGACCGAACTCAGGCCGAACAGTGCGAAGATCTTTCGCTTCGGCAGTCGCCCCGCTTTGCTGATTCATACCGCAGATGGCGAATACCGGGCCATGTCTGCCACTTGTACCCACCTGAGCTGCACCGTTCAGTACCGCAAAGATGTCCAGCAGATCTGGTGCGCTTGCCACAACGGAATGTACGACCTGAATGGCCGGAACATCTCGGGTCCGCCACCCCGTCCGCTCGAGAACTACCAGGTTCACGTTCAAGGCGACGAAATCCACGTGGTTCGCACTTAGGACCGACTATGAGCCCAGCAGCCCAAATACAACACTGGCTTGATGAACGCTTCGGATGGGCAGACCTGATCGCACCCCTCAAGAAAAAGAGCGTGCCCCATCATCGCCTGTCCTATTGGTACTTCCTGGGTGGCATGACCCTCTTCCTATTCCTCGTGCAGGTAACGACCGGGATTCTGTTGCTGCTCTATTACCGGCCAAGTTCTACCGAGGCATTCGAGAGCGTGCAGTACATCAGCACCCAGGTGCGCTTTGGATGGTTAGTTCGCTCGATTCATTCCTGGTCAGCGAACCTGATGATCTTCACTGCGTTCGCCCATATGTTCAGCGTCCTGTTCCTGCGAGCCTATCGCAAACCACGCGAACTGACGTGGGTCAGCGGAGTCCTGCTCCTGTTTCTCGCGCTGGGTTTCGGTTTCAGTGGCTACCTCTTGCCATGGAACACCCTCGCGTTCTTCGCCACCAAAGTAGGCACGGAGGTGGCCGGACAGGTGCCAATCATAGGTCCATGGATCATGACATTCCTGCGCGGCGGCCCGGACGTGACTGGCGCAACCCTCACGCGGTTTTTCGGCTTTCACGTGGCCGTACTGCCTGGAATCACTACTTTGTTGTTGGGATTGCATGTTGCCTTAGTGCAATGGTTCGGTATTAGCGTTCCCCCGAAAGTCGAAATGCAGTGGGATTTCGCTCCCCGTGAGCGCCGCGAAATGAAGTTCTTTCCCAATTTTGCGCTGCGCGAACTGATGGCCTGGTACGTGGCGCTCGGCATCTTGGGAATCCTGGCGGCATTGTTCCCCTGGGGCTTGGGAACCAAGGCGGATCCCTTTGCGCCGGCACCCGCCGGCATAAAGCCCGAATGGTATTTCCTGTTTGCATTCCAGACGCTGAAACTCATTCCCGCCAAAGTTGCTCATATTGACGGAGAAGTTCTCGGCGTCCTTGCCTTCGGAGCGGCGGGCCTGCTTTGGTTGCTGCTGCCGTTTGTGGAGCACAGGAGGGGAGCAACGGGATATCGCGCAGTTGTCCTCTTGGGCGCAGTCGCGCTCGCTTATATCGGGTCGATGACGGTCTACGGGTACTTGGCCAAATGAACAACCTACAAAGTTCAACGGTGAGGAGATTCCGGACGCCAAGAATGCCGCACACATTCCTGGTGGGGTTGGCGTCCGCGTTCATGTTCGTGCTTCCCGGCGCTGTCGCCGAGGCTCCCAATACCTGCGTGGATTGTCATTCCGCACTCGATGCGCCGCTGAATGTTAATGCCGATTTGTTTGCGGCTAGCATCCACGCCCAGAAAGGCATTACGTGCGCAAGTTGTCACGGTGGCGATCCTGCCAGCGCCGACAACGCTATGAACAAGAAAGCCGGATTCAAGGGCACAATCACGCGCCAGCAAATTCCCGAGCTTTGCGGAAAATGCCACTCCGATGCCGCCTATATGCGGCAATACAATCCTTCCTTGCGTACCGATCAACTCGCGCAGTACCGCACCAGCGTTCACGGCAAAAAACTTCTGGCGGGCGACGGCAGAGTTGCGGTCTGTACCGATTGTCACAGCGTCCACGAGATTCGGCCCGCCAGCGACGCTCGCTCCACAGTAAATCCACTTAACATCGCAGCCACCTGCAGCCACTGCCACGCCGACAGTCAATACATGAAGCCGTACGGCATCAAGACCACGCAGTTCTCTGATTACAGCAAGAGCGTGCATCATGAGGCCATGGCCGAGCGTGGTGACTTAAGCGCTCCAACCTGTACCACGTGTCACGGAAACCATGGTGCCGCGCCCCCGGGAGTGGCGAGCGTAACCAATGTATGTTCAGCGTGCCACGTGTTTCAGTCGCAGCTTTTCGATGAGAGTCCTCACAAAGCGGCATTCGAAGCCGCCGGCTTACCGGGTTGTGTCACATGCCATAGCAATCACGACATCGAGCGCCCTTCCGATGCGATGCTGAGTTCCAGTGATAAGGCAATTTGCATAACGTGTCACACGGACGGCGACGCAGGCTTGCAAACCGCTGCAGAAATCCACAGTAAATTGCAGGACTTGGAAGACAGCATCGCGCATTCGAAGGATATTCTGGATCGAGCGGCACAATCGGGCATGGAGGTCGGCCAGCCCCAGCTTGATCTAATCCAGGCGGGCGATGCTCTGACGAAAGGACGGGTAGCCGTACATAGCGTCCGCGCGGCAAAGGTGGAACAGGAACTGACGAGCGGCAAAGCTGTAGCCGAGAAGACTTATCAAGCCGGGCTCCAGGCATTGCGCGAGCGCAACTACCGCCGCATCGGACTTAGCATTTCCCTCTTGGTTATCGGTGCTACGTTAATCGGACTTCGTCTGTGGATTCGTGAGATTGAACGTTAGGACGTTCGTTTCACCTTCTTCAGGAAAGCGATCGCATGTCTCACGCACCTGCGTGTCGCGAGACGGTGCAGGCACCTCTGCGCTTATGACTTTCTCCCATTCACGACTGGTGCAGCCCTGAGCGGTGTAGATCCAAGCCTGCCGCGAATCTGAAGAACCTCTTCCCCCAACGCACGCATCAGCTCTAGTCCGACGGCTGAATCATCCTTAATGAGTGCAATCAGAGCGTCACGGTGCATAAAACCAAATTCGGATTCTTCTTTGGTCACTGCCGTCAAACTATAGCGATTACCGGCCAGTGTCCCTGGCAGGCCGATAATCGAACCTTTGGTAGCGAGGCGATCCCATAAAATTCTTCCATCCTCCGCCTCCAGTTGGAGGGCGACGGTTCCTGACTTGATCAAGAAAATTCCGAAAGCTGGTTCGCCTCTGCGGAAAAGGACAGTGTTATTACCCCGCTTCACCCGGACAGAAGCTTTCAACAAGTGGGATTGCGACGTTTTGGAAACTGGGGCCACCCTCATGCGGCAAATCATGATCCCGACGCTACAAGTAGTCGGTGATCCTGATCACCACAACGTGTGATCAAAGCTGGAATCGTATGTGGGGCTTCGGCGCTTAACACGAAAGCCAAGACTCTGGAAAAGACTTGGCACGCCGATTGACATGCTGACATAAGGCAGTGAGAATGTTCGCCGTCGAGAAGAAATGCAGTCAATCGATATCGGAGGTTGTCATGTTTCAAACCCGCTTGGTGATTGCTTTTTTAGCCACAATGATTTTTCTAGGAGTGCCAACTGTCGTAGCCCAGAATTACGGCGATGCTGGCCAGTACGTCATCCTAAATGCTCAATATGGCACGGCCAACCGACATGTGGATGTAACTAATCGGCTTCGGGAATTAGCACGTCAGGATCGAGCCTTCCGCATGGGTAACAGCACGTTTGGTGTGGATCCAGATCCCGGCCACGTCAAGACTCTGCGTATCTATGCACGAGAGGTGAACGGGGACGAACGCATGTTTGAATATCGGGAAGGCAGCACGGTAGACGGGGCGCAATTCCGCGGTTGGGGCAGAGGTGACTGGGGCAGAGAAGGTTGGCGAGGACCATGGGAGGGCCACGGAGCAGTAAGCCAGCCCAACATGACGGCCGCGATCCAGAATCTGCGGGAAGCGCAGATGAACCTGGAAAAAGCTTCGCAAAATAAAGGGGGACACCGGGAGAGAGCGCTGCAACTCATTCAGCAGGCCATAGCTGAGGTCGAAGAGGGCGTTCGCTACGCCAACACGCACTAGCGAGAATTTGCGCGACACTCGTCGGAAGGCAGAACGGGAGTCCGATGGGTCGCCTCGACGTTGGTCGCAGGCGTTGAGGCGCCGCCAGATTCAAAGTACTCTGAATCTGAAGATTGAACGCCTCCGCCGGACACCGCAACCGCCAGCCTGTCGAGACGAATGATTCAGGATAGGCTACCGTCGCGAACTTCACGGCGTTGCCGGGAGGGGTGTTTGCGAAAAGCGCCAAGTCTGGTTGCCGGAGGTCACACTCCGGCAACTGGCAAGCATCTGGTGGTGCACCTAGCCTTGGTTATTCCCGGCGCATGTCTTTCGGAGAAGAACCTTCTTTTCGATTCTTTTTCCGCGCGCGCTTCCGCGCCAGCGCCTGCTTCACTCGGCGTTTTTCGCCAGGCTTCAGGTAGTACGAATGACGTTTTACTTCTTTGATGATGTCTTCCGACTGCACCTTACGTTTGAATCTACGGAGCGCATTCTCTAAGGATTCGCCCTCTTGCAATCTAATTTCTGCCATGCTCACCTTTCTTAAACGAATTGCCACAATGCGGATCTCTTGCGGCCGAACGTATCGTATGGTTTCACTGATTTGCGAGGGTATTCTCGCAATCGTCTACCGATCTAGTCTTCCGGGCTCGACTCCTCAGGAATGCTAGCGTCATTAGCGCCAACATTGAAGAGCGCTGCCTGTTCTGCAGCGTGTTCCCGCAATTCGGCCATCTCGTCAACGCTGCCTGCAACGCCTTTCTCTTGTTTTCGCTGATTTCTGCGCTCTGCTTTGTCCCGTTGTTTCTGTTGTCGGGTGTGTTCCTTCTGGCGCTTTGTGAATGTTGATCGTCCTCTTGGCATAAGCGTCCCCCGGAATCTCGTGATCTTCCGCGACAGGCATCAGACACCTGGGCGGGTTACATGCTCGAAAAGCTACCAGCGCGGTTCGCGCGGCTGTCGGATGTCCCGATAATCGTCAAATGACGGCC
>JBPYEW010000063.1:0-17563 GCA_051984555.1 Terriglobales bacterium
GGGATAATGGATTGCTCTCCTTCTATTTTGCTCCTGTCGGAGATCCTGCGATGGGCCCGACGGCGTACTCGCATCGAGCGTCTGCGTCCGAAGATCCAATCGCACCGCTTGGCCATCATCTTCAGGACTCAACGCACATCGCCGACGATGTCATAACGACAGGCCTTACCTACAAGGCTGCGCGAGTTGAGGCATCGGGGTTCCACGGTCGTGAACCCGACGAATTCCGATGGAACATCGATTCTGGAAAACTCGATTCCTGGTCGGTCCGCGGGACTGTAAATCCAGCGCAGAACTGGAGCGTGCAATATTCGTTCGCTCACCTCACCAGTCCAGAAGTTCTTCATCCCGAAGAGGACCTGCAGCGAATGACCGCATCCATCCTGTACAACCGGCCGCTCGCCCGCGGCAATTGGGCAACGACTTTACTGTGGGGACGAAACCGAAGCCTCGATACGGGCTTGGTCTGGAATGGATACCTGGTCGAATCCACGATTCGATTTGCGGAGCGGAACTATCTCTGGGGCAGATTTGAAAACGTGGACCGCACGACCGAGCTCTTCTTCAAGAACCAGCCTCAGCCGCCTGGTTTCGAAGAAGGTATCGCAGGTCGCGTTCAGGCTTATACCGCCGGCTATGAACGCGACTTCAATCTCATCCCACATGTTGTGACCGGCATTGGAGCGCAATTGACTCTGTATGCCACGCCAGATTCGCTCAAGCCTCAGTACGGAAGCCATCCCTTGGGAGCCGTCACTTTTTTGCGAGTGCGTCCGTTCGGTAAACACAGGTAGACCGCAACCGTTCCAGGCACAGGCCGGGCGGATATCCACGCCGCATCTGCCTCGCTATCCCATCAGTCATCAGGCTGCTGACGCGAATTAACCGCGTGATGTCTTAAGCAGCGCCGCGATGCTTGAACTTCAATCCCTTCCGGTACAGCCCATCGCTCTCTACATCGAATACGCGATTGAAACGTGCACGATAATTCTCGAGCGCGGCGTTTGCTGCCAGCTCCATCAACTGCTCTTCCGTGAAATGGCTGCGCAGCTCTCCATATAGCTCATCGCTGATATTCGCCGGCGTTTCTGACATCGCATCCGCCATCTGAAGCAATGCTGTTTCGTTCGGCGGAAAATTCTGAAAGTCACCTTCTCGAATCGCCGTAACTTCCTCGTCGCTTAGGCCGTACATTCTGCCACCGGCAGAATTCGCGTCGATTCAAAAGGGGCAACCAACCCGAACCGCTGTACGCAGCGTGACCAGCGCTCTTAACCGCGCCGGAACTTTGGCTCGCTGATCCAATAGCCGCGCCCCGATCACGTTGAACCAGAACACTCGTGGTACTTTGGCCTGAATCTTCTGTGGTGTGAGATCCCGGCCTAGCATCTTCCGAACTTTCTTGAACACCTGACGCATCAGGAACGACGTCTGGTTCGGATCGACTCCCTTCACTCTCGCCATATCCTCGCCTCTCCTCGTATTTGAGTTGCGCCTTCTAGAATTGGATGTTCTCCATTCCACATGGTTGCGAGACAAGATCGGCTCGCCGAAAAACCTGCACCCAGCTTCGCCCCTTGGCATCCTTATGACATGACCACACGTGTGGATCGACGAACGATTGATCTGTCCAGCTTTCCGAATCTGGTAGTGATCTACCTGGGAATGCGCGTCAACCGCTTGATGGGAGTCAAGACTCTCTTCGGATTCGGCCCAAAAATTTCTTCCTCGGCTGCGGCGCAACCAGAGGGACTCTTACGCCATGAAACCGTCATCTACTCCCTCTTCCCCATGCACATCGGGATGCGCCAATACTGGCGGGACATGGATTCGTTGTTGAAATGGACCCGCTCAGACCCGCATCAACAGTGGTGGCGGCAATTCCTCAAGGATTCGGGCGGAACTGGATTCTGGCACGAGACTTACCTCCGCCGTGGCGGGATGGAAGCCATCTATGACGACGTCGCAAAGCCTGTGGGCATGATGGCCTTTGCGCCCGTCGTGCCCGCCCGTGGTCCCATGTTCGGAGCGGCCGGTCGAACCGGCGGCGAATCTCGGGATCGCGCTGTCCTTTCCGAAGACGAGCTTTACGCTCAACAAACGGGTACCGAGCCGATCTAAGCAGGGAATTCAATAACACCGATTAAGAAGGCACGGCAATTTTTCAGAAAATGGAGAGGCAAGAACCCTCAATTGAGATTCCACCCAATCTCGATGAGAAACTGGTGATTCCCTTGGGAGACGGCCGAATTCCCGACCTCGTACGCAACGTACCAAGTGACCCTTTGCGACTGTTTGAGTACAACTCCGGGAGTGATATAGCCTACCGCGTGCCTGCCCGTGTACCAATCAGCGGCCAAGATCACACGATTTCCTAAGGGTTGTTCAATGGCGAATTGTCCACCAGCCCGATTGCCGTTTGCGACCACATGGCTGCTGAAATCATATGCGCCAGCGGTGACACGCGCCTTGGATGCCCACGTCTTTGCAATCTCTGCATACAGGTAATTGCCGGCCGAGTACGAGCGATGCACGGCGGGAATAGAAACATCATCTCCGATGATGAACGAAACCTGACGTTCAGTCCGATCAATTGCTTTCCACTTGAACGATGTTGTCGGTGTGACTTGAACTACGCCAGGTATCCCAATTCCGTTCAAGTTAATGCCAAGTTCGACGCGTCGTCCAATGCCCGCCACCACACGCGGTGTGAGCCCGCTGCTGCTCGCGCTTGGGTTAAACGAGACATCCAGTTCGGAGTAAACTTTTCCACGATCCATCACGTCGGCGCTGGGTACATTGAAGACGGTCTGTTGGGCTAACCCAGAAGGCGTGTTTAAGAAGAGTGCGAGGACGAAGATAATCGCCGCAAGTTTTTCGGTGCGCCGCACAAGTCTGGGCATCAATTCTTCGTTCCCGTCAGACTCGATAACCTCGCCGGGCTTGCCGGGAAGACCGAGAGCTCAATCCTGCTTAGCTTTGGGCGAAGACGCGGGAAAGATCTCCTGTAACGTTTAAGTTCTCCGCATATCGCCCAGAGGAACCGCAGGTAGAAACTGATAAAACTGCCTATCGCAACTAGCACGAACAGTCTCATAGGCTGCCATCTCCATTGAAGCAGTCCGTGCACAAAGCTTTCGTAAACAGTTCATAAAATGTTCATAAAGGACCGACCTTTGTTGTAGTTGCTGCAAGTGGCCTAATCATGTCGATTACACTCACCGACTGGTGGTCGGTGTCGTAAAGACTTGGCGCGGAATCGGGGCAAGGCCATCGCAACCCTCTCCCTGGCACTTCTTCGCCAATTCGTTCTAAAGTAATTCTTATGAAGCGTCCGAAAGCCAAGCGAGCTTCCACCAAGGAACTGACCGATGCCGTTTGCCGTGCGTGCCTGGTAGCCAAGGACGCTGCTTTCAATGTCGGCGACTACATCGCCAATTCGTCGCGCATTGCCTTCGTGGCCGTACAGCAATGCGAGAAAGAACTCGACGAGATTGAGCGCCAGATCGATCAGGAACTGCCTTCGGCGATCTCGGAAGTCGACGAACCGGAGGCTCGTGAACTGCTCGCATGCCTCAAGTTCATTACCGATCTGGAGCGCATCGGTGACCTGCTGTGCTCTGCCGGCAACGGGATACACCGTCTGTCTGCTCCGCTCCCAAAGGAAGACAACCGCCAGTTCGTCGCGATGTGCGAAACGCTTCAGCAGATGCTGGACGACGTGTACCAGGGATTCGTCAGCCTCGACGTTGCCAAAGCCGAGGCGGCGTTGAAAGCCGATGCCGATATGGACCGAGCCTGCCACGCGGTTTTCCGGCGCCATTTGCAGGTTCCCGAGAAGCGCGCCCACAAGGAGAGTACCCGGATCCTCCTGATTGCTCAGGCTCTCGAGCGCACTGGCGACCATTCGAAGAATCTCGCCGAGGAAGTCATTCACCTGGTGCGCGGCCAGACCCTGCGGCATGCTTCGCGTGCCCGGCTCAAGTCCGACTGATTGGCCCTCCCCGGCAGTTGATGACTGCGGTAACCGGGCTCCTTTTCTTCAACAATTAATCTTCGTTTGACATGGCTGTAATCGCCTTACGCCACGATGCCTGTAGAGTACGGGCCCGATGCACGTACCCAACGGGAGCAAATCATGCGCACCCTGACAATCGTTTTCTTCGACGCGGGTGGCGGACACCGCAACGCTGCCGAGGCGCTTAAGTGCACCCTGGAAGCGCAGTCTCAACCCTGGCGCGTCAACCTGATGAATCTTCAGGAGCAGCTGGATTCGCTGGATGTGGTCCGGCGAGCTACCGGCATTCGGCTGCAGGATGCCTATAACCTGATCCTCCGCCAAGGATGGACGCGCCCTACTCCTCAATTGCTTGTCCTGCTCCGATCCGTTATTCGCCTGCACCACTCCCGTGTCGTTCGTCTTCTCGAAACTTATTGGCGAAACCACCCTGCGGACGTAGTTCTTTCGGTCATTCCATTATTCAATCGTGCACTCGCGGAAAGCCTGCGCATTGCAGCCCCTCAGACTGCGTTCGCCACTCTGCTTACCGACCTGGCCGATTATCCCCCGCACTTCTGGATGGAGCAGGAATCGGAGTTTTTGATCTGCGGCACCGAGCGCGCCGAGAGGCAAGCTTTACAGATGGAGCATCCTCGCGAGCGCGTTTTCAGGACTTCAGGAATGATCTTGAAGCCGGGCTTCTACGCGAAGCCGAGCCTCAATGTCGCTGCGGAACGAGAGAAGCTGGGTCTACATCCGAGCCTGCCCACCGCAATTGTCCTCTTTGGCGGCCATGGCGCCCCGGTCATGCTCGACATTGCCACAAAACTGCAGGCTTCCCAAGACGCGCTTCAGCTGATCATGATCTGCGGTCGCAACGGTAAACTTCAACGAGCTCTTTCCCGGCTCCCTAAAACTAAGCCGATGTGGGTCGAAGGTTTCACTCCGCAGGTCGCTCAATACATGGCAATCTCGGATTTCTTTATCGGGAAGCCAGGTCCCGGCAGCATCAGTGAAGCTCTTCAATTCGGGCTGCCTGTGATCGTGGAACGAAATTCGAGAACTATGCCACAAGAGCGCTATAACACAGAGTGGATACAAGAACAGCGCCTGGGAGTCGTCCTGAACAGCTTCGCTCACATTGCCGCTGGGGTACACGGGTTACTTGAGGGAACAGCCTTACACGACCTGCGTGAGAATGCGCGCATGCACTCGAATCGTGCTCTATTCGAGCTTCCCGCAATCCTCGAGGAAGTTCTCGAGCTTCACCTTCCGTACCCTCTGCCCGTTGTTCCTCCAGTGGGTACCGCTTCTCGCGAGATCGGCCGCGATGCGGCATGGGCCAGCTTGACCTGAAACGGTTGGGATCATTTGGTCGGAGTAGCCCGAAAGGAAGTCAGTCTGACATTCGAGCAAGGCGTCGATCATCGCTGATACATTCGAGAGCGCGGTCGATCACAACCTGCACCTCGTTCCTGTATTTGATCTCACGCCCTTGCGCCAGCGCCTTCTTCGCCCCACTTGCGTCGAACCATGTGGGGTTTCGCCCCGTCTCGTGAGCAGAAGCAACGCTCTCTACTTCCAGCAGAAACGCTTTCACCATGTACTCCTTGATTCCGCCCGGCTGCCAGAACACGCCCTTCGAGTGGATGTACACATGAAAATGCCGCGGGTTGATCATGCCCATCGCGCCTGCCTCTTCCAGTGCTTCCGTGCGAGCGGCCTCACTGTGGGAAAGGTGCCGCTCGATCTGGCCTTTCGGGAATGTCCACTTGCCTCCCTTTGTGTTTACCAGCAGAAACTCCACTAAATGCCCGCGGCGCCGGTAACAGACAGCAGCTACCTGCAATGGCATCGAACTCCTGAGTAGCCGGTGAATGTCCATCGCGTACAGCATAGATCACTCTTGTTAAGTTGCGGTAAATGGACTCCATCGTGAGTAGCTGGCCTGTTACCTATTGATTGGCGCCAGCAAGTCGAGCAGGAGAAGGAGGAAGAGAAATATCGCAGCTACTGCGGGAAGCCTCGCCCCACAAGCAGGCGCTGCCTGAATAGCCCGACGTGTCGTATGCAGGACTGGAACGGAACGACTCACTCCACCATGACTGATTTCGTGAGATTTCGGGGACGATCCACATCCAGCCCGCGATACACAGCCATGTAGTAAGCAAACAGTTGTAGCGGCACGATCTCGAGCAGTGGCGACAACAGTTCCGGAGCGTCAGGAATGAAGATTGTATGGTCCGCTATTCGGGGTATTGTCTGGTCGCCTTCGGTTGCAATAGCGATGATCTGCCCGCCCTGCTTCTTGAAGCCTTCCGCGTTTGACAAAGTCTTCTCGTATCGCCGCACCGACCCCGCATCGCTACGGTCGCAGGTCGCCAGGATCACGAGAGGTAAGCTCTCATCGATCAGCGCGTTTGGGCCGTGTTTGGTCTCTCCGGTGGGGTATCCCTCAGCATGTACGTACGATACTTCCTTCAGCTTCAGCGCCCCGTCCATGGCAATCGGATAGTGCACCGCGCGGCCCAGGAATAGGAAATCCTCCACGTTGTGGTACTTGTCTGCCAGCTTTTCGCACTGCGGATCGCACTCCAGAACCTTCTCCGTCTTGCCGGGGAGTGCCAGGAGTTCACGGATATGCTGCTGTATTTGCTCACGCGTCAGCGTGTTCCGTGCCTGCCCGAGATAGAGTCCAACCAGGTACAGGACCGCCATTTGCGCAGTAAAAGCCTTGGTCGAGGCGATGCTGGTTTCTTTCCCGGCATGCGTATAGATCACGCCGTCTGCTTCACGCGCGATGGTCGAGCCCACTACGTTGGAGATCGCTATCGTCGGACATCCCTTGCTCTTCGCCTCGCGCAAGGCTCCTGTTGTGTCCGCCGTTTCCCCCGACTGCGTGATAAAGATTGCGAGTTCACCCGGTCCGGTCAGCGGGTTGCGGTACTCGAACTCGCTGGCATAGTCCACATCCACCGGCATGCCACTGAGTTCCTGGATCATGAACTGGCCCGCCATCCCCGCATGTCGGCTTGTCCCGGATGCAATGATGTTGATCCGGCGAAGCGCGCGAATCTGCTCGCCGCTCAAGTGGACGTCTTCCAGTACTACTCGCCCTTCGTTCGCGAAGACGCGGGGAGCAATCGTGTCCGTCAATCCACGAGGCTGCTCAAAGATCTCTTTGATCATGTGGTGACGAAACTGACGCTCTTTGCTCATTACAACCTCCGTTTCTCCACTCAGCGAACTTCTACGCGCATCCTGCAAACACGATCAGGCCGGGACAGTCACTTAACGAAACCTGCGAATCATCAAGCTGTGCCGGTCTGAACGGTATAAGCCCATCATGTAGATTGTCGGCTTGCCCTTGTTCGAAAAAATGATCTGCCGCATTCGCAGCAGCGGCGCCCCGCGTGTTACCTGTAACAATTCCGCGGTTCTCGGATCCGCTGCCGTGGCGTCGATCTCTTCGTCAGCGTGGACCAGCGTCAGCCCATATTCCCGATGCAGAATCGAAAACAACGATCCTCGTTCCAGCGATGTTTTTGTTATGCCTGGGAACTCCTCGGCTGACAGGTACGCCGTCTCCAGAGCAAATGGTTCGTCGCCGCCGATTCTTAGTCTTTCTAACTTGATGATGCGTCCGTGCGGGGGCAAGGAAAGTCGGGCGGCTACATCGGGTTCGTCATCGAGTACCACCGCCGAAACAGTTCTTGAGTGACCGGTCAAACCTCGACTGGCCAACTGCTCGGTAAAGCTCATCAGCTTATTGAAATGAATTTTGGGAGGTGCTACGAATGTTCCCGATCCGCGGCGCCGCTCTACGAGACCTTCCCGCTCCAACCCTGCCAGCGCATGCCTGGCCGTCATCAAACTCACTCGGTGAATGCGCGCCAGTTCGCGCTCCGAGTCCACTGCGTCGCCCGGCCTTAAGTGGCCGCCTTCAATCCGCCTGAGAATAGCCTCTTGAATACGCTTGTAAGCGGGGGTTCCATTCCGGCGAACTTGCGCCATACCTTCTCCCGTTGCTTACTGCTCTTGCGAAGCTGAAGTGTGTCGGCTTTCGGTGAACAGCTTCTGCACTCTTGGCCTGAACGTTGTCTGCCACCGCACCAACTCTGCTCATTCTAACTGCTATATAGCAACTTTGTGAAACGATTTACGGCCTGCTACGGTGAATTTTTGGTGAACGTTTGTGAACGTTATCCTTAGAACCCGGACGGGGTTTTATAGTTCCATAACAAGACAAACAGAAGGAAGCTTTCAGGTGCGGAAAAAACTCCAGAACATCATCCTCTTAGGTGTGTTGGCTTCGTTTTCATCTCTGGCTATGCCGCAGGATTTGCCGAAACCCCTTGGAATGTCAGTAGTTACACTGACTGCCGACCTGGGTCCTTACACTGAACCATCCGTCGCTGTGAACCCCCGCAATCCTCAGCAGGTTGTGGTTGCATACCAGGACAACGCGCAGATTTCGTACTCCTCGAATGGAGGTCGCGATTGGCTAGCGGCGTCCGGTACCGCCCCGAGTAATTACCGGGTTTCCGGCGACGTCTCCGTCACTTATGACAGCCGCGGGCAAGCCATCCTTTGTTATATAGCTTTCGACAAGTTGGGTTCTTTCAACTATTGGGGCCATAACGCGACTCGTAACGGTATTTTTATCCGCCGGTCTCCTGATGGAGGCAAAACCTGGGAAGCAGATCACATCCCCGTGGTGGAACAGCCAACACAACCGGGAATCCCTTTCGAAGACAAACCGTACATCATCGCCGACACCGGTGCCGGGTCTTATGCAGGCAATCTCTACGTGGGCTGGACTCGATGGACGCTGACTGGCTCCGAAATTCTTCTCTCCCGTTCCACCGATGGCGGTAAAACTTGGTCCAAGCCTGTCGAGATCGATGGACATCCAGGCCTGCCCCGGGATGACAATGGCGCAAACGAAGGTTTCGACGCTGTCGTCGGTCCGGATGGCACTCTATACGCCACATGGAACGCGGGAAACCAGATCATGTTGACCACCTCTCATGATGGTGGCGTGACATTCTCTCCGCCCATTCCGGTCATCGAGACAGCGCCCATCATTTTCGCCATCGAAGGACTGGAGCGGGCCAACGGCTTTGCCCAGATCTCTATCGATCCCCGCGGAGGACATGCGGGGGGAAATCTTTACGTCACCTGGAGTGACTACCGCAACGGTGATCTCGACGTATTCTGCGCCGTTTCACGCGATCATGGTCGAACCTGGAGTGCCCCGGTTCGCGTGAACACGGACGCCCCTCACGATGGCGCCGAGCAGTTCTTTCAGTGGTTGGCCGTCGATCCCGCGACCGGCGCTGTAAACGTCGTCTTCTACGATCGCCGCACCGACCCTAAGAATCAGAAGCAGACGGTTGTTCTTGCCCGATCGGTCGATGAGGGGAAGTCCTTTTCCAACTATGCCTGGACAGACAATCTCTTCGACGCCAGCGGTGTTTTCTTCGGCGACTACACCGGGATAGCCGCGTTCGGTGACCGGGTTTATGGCGCCTGGACCGAGAAACCGCCGCAACCTGACGAAGATCAGAAGTCCGCGCCCGCGTCCGGAAAAAAGAAAGGCACTGTCGTGAAGGTCGGCATTGCCGATTTTTCTACCGCCGGCAAGCCTTAATCGTGCGCCTGTTTCGCAATCCACTCGTTGACTTGCGAATCCAGCACGTCGAGCGGCAATGCACCGTTCCCCAGCACTTCGTCGTGAAAAGCGCGGATGTCGAACTTTGATCCAAGCTTCTGCTGCGCCTGCCCACGGAGCTTGAGGATCTCTAGCTGACCGAGTTTGTATGCAAGTGCCTGTCCTGGCCACGCGATATAGCGGTCGACCTCTGTCTGAACGTTGGGCTCATCCATGGCTGTATACCGGTGAAAGAAATCCACCATCTGGTCGCGCGACCAATGTTTTGAATGCACCCCGGTATCGACCACGAGCCGGATGGCGCGCCACATCTCATTTTCCAGCCGCCCATAATCGTTGTAAGGATCCTGGTAGAAGCCGAGGTCCTTCGCAAGTCGCTCCGAATACAGCGCCCAGCCTTCCACGAATGCCGTGTACTCGCCGCGCCTGCGGAACTTCGGAACTCCGGTGAGTTCGTGTGCGATCGATAATTGCAAGTGGTGCCCCGGAATTCCTTCGTGATATGCAATCGGCTCGACATTCAATAACAGCCGGTGTTCTGGATCCCACTCGTTAACGTTGATTCGGCCCGGCCGCGACCCATCAAGCGACCCCGGCGTGTAGTCAGCCGGTACGGCCGATGGCGCGCGGAAAGGGTCCATAGGAATGACGATCAGTTCGCTCTTCGGCAGCCGCCCAAACAGGGTCGGCAGCTTCGGGCGCATCTGATCGACATACTTCTGGTACAGATCCAGTAGCTGTTGGCCCGACGTCGCATAAAACTTCTTATCTTTCTTGATCGCATCGTTCAGCGCCGCCACATCTTTGTATCCAAGCTTGTGAGCAAGCGCGACCATTTCCGCATTAATCTCTTCGATCTGCTTCAACCCCAACTCATGGATCTGGTCGGGCGTCATGTCCGTCGTGGTCAGGTGACGGATCTCGTAGCGGTACAACTCGTCTCCGCCCGGCACAGCCCAAATACCCGGATCGAGCCGCCCCTGCGGCGCGTACGTATCTCGTACGAAAACCGCAAAGCGGCTATAAGCAGGAAGCACCTCGTTTTTGATAGCCCCCAGGATCTGTTGCCGAAGTTTCTCCTGGTTCGCCGCCGATATCGAGGCAGGAAGCTTCTTGATCGGCGCAGCAAAGGGGCTGCTCTCCGGATTGCTGTCCGCAATCTGCTGTGCCTCCGACGCCACCTTCTCGAGCAGATACTTTGGCGGCATGAGCCGGTCGCGCATGCCTTGTCGCATATTGGCAGTCGCTTGCTCGAATGCGCGGGGCACCTGATGCAGCCGTGCAACGTAGTTTTCGTAATCTTTCTCCGTGTTAAAGGGCGTGAGCGTTACCAGGTCCGGCAGTTCAAGATGAAGACCGCCCATCTGGTTTACCGGCATCTCCCACGGCTTGAATCGCGCGCCCTCTATCTCGTCCCGCAAGTGCCGGACCATTAGCGACCGGCTGAGGACGTCTTCGGCCGAAAGGCCATCCGCCGCAATCGCCTCAACCCTGTCCAGAAATTTCTGTTTTTCCGCGACGTCCGCCTTGTGAAATTCTGGTGAATCATCGTCCAGCTTGTCGTTGTACCGATTGTCGCCGGTCTCCGTGGCGCGCTCCGGGTCGCTCCGCAGCTCGTATTCCCACACCTCGTCGAACACCGCGCGCAGTTGTTCGTGCCGATCGGCAATCGATGATTTCTGAGCGTGCGCGGAATATGTCAAGGGCAGGGAACTGCACAATAACAAGCAAAGAAAAGCCCGGCGGGCAGCAACTCTGGGGCGATGATTCACACTTCCTCCACGTCGCGCGTGCATAACGACGACGTGGAAGTTTGCGGCCCAGCCTCGAATAAATCAAGACCGGTCGTTAGGAACGAATTATTTGGCTTTTGTTCCGGAACTGTTCTTACCCGAGTAGCTGATCCGCCAGATGGAATTAGAACCATCGTCGCTAACCAGCAGCGAGCCATCCTTTGCGACCGTAATGCCCACCGGCCGGCCCCACACATCGCCGTTGGGAAGAACGAATCCAGTGACAAAATCTTCGTATTCTCCCGAAGCCTTCCCGCTCTGATGCAGTGGCACACGAATCACTTCATATCCCACACGCACCTTCTTATTCCACGAGCCATGCTCCGAGGCAAAAATATCCCCGCTGTATTCGGCAGGGAACTGCTTGCCCGTGTAGAAGGTCAGTTGCAGCGAGGCGTTGTGCGGTTGCAACAGAACGTCAGGGACGATGGCCTTGTCTTTCAATTCGGGATGCTTGCCCTTCTGCCTCGGATCCTGGTGCCCTCCGATGTACCACCATGGCCAGCCATAGAAGCCGCCCTCCTGCACGTGCGTAATGTAGTCGGGAACCAGGTTGTCGCCCAGTGCATCGCGCTCATTCACTGAACACCACAGCTCGCCCGTCTTCGGATCTATGGCAAGCCCGCCGCCTGCGTTGCGGATCCCAGATGCGTATACACCCATCCCCGACCCATCCGGATTGAATTGCAGGATGTCAGCGCGATTCTTCTCATTGGGATTGGTCTCCATATCGTCGTCGTTCGATTCCGAGCCCACGGCCACCAGCATCTTCTTCCCATCGGGTGAAAATTCAATGGACCGTGTCCAGTGGCCGCTCGGCCCCGGCAAATCTGCAATGTGTTCCGGTCCGCCGGTCGCCTTCATGTCTCCATTGTGATAAGCAAATCGCACCACCGACTCGGTGTTCCCGACGTACAACCATTGTGGATTTGGTCCCGGTGGATAAAACGCAATTCCATAAGGACGCTTCAGGCCAGTTGCGAAGATCTGCATCTGCTCCGGTTTCCCGTCGTCAGTCATGCCGCGGAACACGCGAATCCGTCCGGGGGTACTTTCCGCGAGAAAGATGTCGCCATTCGGAGCGGTGCGCATCAGGCGTGGTTCTTCAAACCCGGTGGCATATTGCTCGACTTTGAATCCAGCCGGAGCCTTCGGCCACGCGCTCGCCGGCCGCGCCACCAATTCCGCTCCGTTATCTGCAGACTTGCTCGCATACGGCTGGGGCAGATCGTTGGCCGTGATCTTGCGCACCGCTCCGGGCTTTTCGTAGCGAAAGTCCGTGAAAGGAGCCGTCGGTGCGGGTGCATTTAACTTGGCCATCGTCTCCGGAGGCGCAGCCTTGGCCGCTTCCCGTGCGGGTGCCGTCTCGGATAAGCCCAACGACTTCACATAGCTCACCACTTCCCAACGCTGTTTCTCCGGCAAACTCGCCCACGACGGCATGCCGTTATTGGGAGAGCCTTTTGTCACGAACCAGAAGACTTCTCCAGGAGTGACCGACTCCAACGCGCCATCCACCAGCGCGGGGATGTTCCCCGAACCCTCTGCACTCTTGCCATGGCATCGCGAGCAGCGGAAGGCATAGATCTTCCTTCCAGCCTGAATCGCTGAACTCTGCCCTTCATAAGGATTCTTCACATCCTTCGCCGAAGTCGGCGCATTGTGGAACTTCGAATTCTGAGCGGTTACCGGGAAAACAGAAGCAGAGATGAATATCAATGTGACGAAAAAACTGCGGATTCCAGTTCTCAACGATCTCTCCTGGTGTCGATGGAGTTACTGCAGCAAAACGGCACGAAGCGCTCCGGCTTCGAGCGTCGAAAGAATACTTGGATTGCAAAATCCTCAGTGTGGTTTCATGGAAAATGAGACTTGGGGCCATCCCTGCGACCAGGTTCAGCGACTCGCTTTGGCCATAGCAAGATTTCCACTACACTCATCTACTGCAAGCGAGGACTCTTCCATTGCACAAACCCACGGTGTGGCTGACGCGGTCGCTCATGTTGATCGCAGTTTCCTGCTCTGTTCTGTTTGCAAAAACTGTTTCCCCTGATCTCTATAGCGGCTTGAAGTGGCGGTTGATTGGCCCGTTTCGCGGCGGTCGCGCGATTGCTGCATCCGGAGTACCCGGCAACCCCACCACGTTTTATTTCGGCTCGGTCGGCGGAGGAATCTGGAAGACGACCGACGCAGGCACCGTCTGGAAGCCGATCTTCGACTCGCAATCGGTAGCGTCTATCGGCGCGATCGCCGTCTCACCCTCTAATCCCAGCATCATCTATGCCGGAACCGGGGAGTCCGACATCCGTTCCGATATGTCGTCTGGAGACGGGATGTACAAGTCCACCGACGGCGGACAAACCTGGCTTCACATCGGATTGAACGACTCCCGCCAGATCAGCAAGATCGTCATCGATCCACACAATCCGGAGACCCTGTTGGTTGCTGTGCTCGGTCACGCCTACGGTCCAAATCCGGAACGCGGCGTGTACAAGTCGACCGATGGCGGTGCGAACTGGATCAAGGTTCTCGATCAGGGACCTGACAAAGGCGTTGCCGACCTCAGCATGGCCACCGACAATCCACAAATTCTGTTTGCCGCCACCTGGAATACTCGACGGCCTCCGTGGAGCGTCTACGGACCGATCGATGGGCCGGACAGCGGAATCTTCCGCTCGCAGGATGGTGGTTCCACCTGGTCGCGTCTGAGCGGGAATGGTTTGCCTGCCGGCGATTGGAGCCGCCCTGCCGTTGCAGTTTCCGCCGATGGCAAGCGTGTTTATGCTTTGATCCCCGCGAAGCAAGCTGGTGGGTTATACCGCTCCGACGATTGCGGCAACACATGGGTGCTCGCTAATGCTGATCCCAGATTGATCGGTCGCGCCTGGTATTTCGGCAATATCACCATCGACCCCAAGAACCGTGACGTCTTCTACGTTCCGAATGTCGCCTTATATCGCTCCGAGGATGCCGGCAAGACTCTTACTGTCGTGCGCGGCGCGCCCGGTGGTGACGACTACCACCAGCTATGGGTCGATCCTCTGGACTCCACGCGCATGGCGCTCGCTACCGACCAGGGCACCAGCATCAGTCTCAACTACGGAAAGACATGGAGCACGTGGTACAACCAGCCGACCGCGCAGATCTATCACCTCACTACTGACAATCAATTCCCTTACACGGTCTACGGAACGCAGCAGGACAGCGGCAGTGCAGCAGTGGTGAGCCGCGGCAACTCTGGGCAGATCACGCCTCGAGACTGGTTTCCCGCTCAGGGTAGTGAAAGCGGGTACATCGCGATTGATCCTGCTGACCCCAACATCTATTACGTGAGCAGTGCGTACGGCGGCGTCGCGCGCTTCGACAAGCGCACATCATTCAGTCAGGACGTCACGCCGTGGCCTTTCCCTACGTGGGGCACATCGATGTCTGAACGGAAGTACCGCGCCACGTGGAACCCGGTTCTGCTTTTCTCGCCCGCGGATCACAAGACCCTTTACCTCGGCACCCAATATGTCATGAAAACCACCGACGGCGGCCTGCACTGGGAAACGGTCAGCCCCGACCTAACCGGTGCCGCCGCTCAGCCAGTCGCGACCGACAAGGCGCGCACTGTCGAAGATGCGAAGCAACGCGGTCTCGGGACGGTGTACACGATTGCGCCTTCTGCTTTGAATGCAAATTTGATCTGGGCAGGTAGTGATACCGGCCTCATCCACATCACTACCAACGGAGGGAAGAATTGGAAGAATGTGACGCCAAATGGTGTTCGCGACTGGAGCCACATTTCCATGATCGAAGCCTCGCATTTCGATCCCGCGGAAGCCTACGCTGCTGTTGACAACCATCGCCTCGATGACCAGAAGCCTTATCTCTATCGCACGCGCGACTCTGGTGCAACCTGGCAGCCGATCATCACGGGCATCGATGCCTCTGCCTTCCTCCGTGGCATTCGCGAGGACCAGAAGCAAAGAGGGCTGCTGTTTGCGGCAACGGAAAAAGGAGTTTACGTTTCTTTCGATGATGGCGATCACTGGCAATCTCTGAAGCTCGATCTGCCGCCGGCCTCAGTACACGACCTCGTTGTTCATGATGACGACCTCGTAATCGCCACCCACGGCAGATCTTTCTGGATTCTCGATGACATCACCCCATTGCGCCAGGCAGCCGAAGCGCAGAAAGCCGCAGGCCCATGGTTGTACCGTCCCGCCACGGCCGTTCGGGTCGAGTACGACAGCTTCCTCGGAACCCCGATTCCCCCCGAAGAACCCACGGCAGAGAATCCGCCCAATGGCGCAATGATCGATTACTTCCTTAAGGCGCCAGCCGGCGTTGTGCAGCTGGAGATTTACGACAGCCAGCGCAAACTTGTTCGTCGTTTCTCGTCAGAAGATCAAAGACTTGCCAAACATTCACCGCTCCCAATTGCCGAGCGGTGGTTCCCCAAGCCCGAACTGTTGGAGAAATCAGCCGGCATGCATCGATTTGTTTGGAATCTCGCCTGGGGCAGCTCTGGCGCTCAGGAAACGGGGGAAGTCAGCGAGGACGACTACCTTGCCCCTCGCGGACCCCACGCGCTGCCCGGTGAATACGAGGTTCGGCTTACGGTCGACGGCAAGACGCTCACTCAACCGCTGAAACTGATCATGGATCCGCGCGTGCAGGCGAATCCTAAGGACTTGCAGGATCAATTGCGTCTGGCTCTCGAAATCTTCCAGCAGACTCAATCCCCGCGTAAAGCGTTAGCCGAGGCCGATGCGGTTCGTGATCAGTTGGCGCAGATTGGTCTGAAACTCGGGTCCACGAATGCCGATCTGAAGCAAGCAATCACGCAGACTGATTCCGAGATCGCGGCAATCTTGAAGAAGAAAGACGAAGGCCCCACAAGCCCAATCATGGGACTTGCAGCCGCGAACACCGGACTTGCAGCCGCATTGCGTGTTTTGGAAAGTGGCCACCGCTCCGCGCCCGCCCAGGCAATTGCCCTTTACCAGCAGTCGAGCGAGCAAGCAAAGTTACGTGTCGCCGAATGGAACGAATATAAGAAAACCCGAGTGCCCGCGCTGAACGACAAACTGAATCAGGCCGGCCTAACTTCCGTCACGATCGCTGAAATAGAGGAGATGGTCGATTACCTGATGACGCGCTGACCCCGGCAGGGATAGCCGTGGTTCGAAACCCACACCGTGCTTATGCCGGCTTTGGAAAATGGAAATATACGTCTTGCCGTGAGGCGATCGGTCTACCATCGCGCATGGCGGGATGGAAATGCCAGGTTTGAAGAATCGCAAGCACCTTCTCATCAAGCCCGTGCCCAAGGCCGCGAAGTAGGGAAGTCTGGGTTACATTCCCATCCATGTCAATCGTGATTTCCACTACGATATCGCCTTCCAGACCGATGGGAATTTCGTACGATGCGACCTGCGGCTGCGGTCCGTAGATTGGCAGCGCAGGTTTGATCTCCTCCCCAATGGCTGGCCCTTCCGCCAACGATCCGAATGGTGATCCGGCGCGAGGTCCTTCTGTCGCGTGCTGACCTACCCGATTCGTCTCCGCTTGCTGGGTTTTGCTGTCAGTGTCCGGAGATTTATCAGGCGCTTTCTTCTGTCGCGAGGAAGGATAACGAATGGCTCCGCTTTGCTTTCCGGGGGCTGCGTCGGCAGGCATCAAGTCTTCGGCGCCCTTGCGAGCGAAGTAGATCGGCGTCATCGATGTTCCGTGCTCCCCAAACCGTACAGAGGCGGGTTGCACGAGCGGAGGCACCGGCCTCCAGCAAACCACAATCAGCAACACCACATGTGTCGCAATTGAGATACTGAAGCCACGTGTCCGCCGCATTCTCGCAACCGTGTCGCTGACGAAAAGCATCCCGCTCCTTACCCCTGCCCTGATTAGACGCGCAAATACGCGGTTCGCCAACAACTAATTCCAGAACTACACTTCCGGGGTAACCTCTGTCTGACCCCCTGCAACTGCTCGCCTACCCCGCTCATCTATGTGTGGGAATTCCTTGGAGGTAGCAGGTGAAAGAAGAGTTCTACATTCTCGAACTGGACGAAGAGTTCCTTATCATCAGCATCACCGACCGGGGCGCAA
>JBPYEW010000064.1:0-13370 GCA_051984555.1 Terriglobales bacterium
CGGTTCTCCCAGGTGTTCTCGACACGCCCATCGGGAATGTCCAAAGCTTCCCGCCAACTGACTTTGAGGATGTGGGCCGCTTCGGTGGCTTCGCGCGCCCGATCTTCGGCGCTGCCGCGGGTACCCATCTCTCCCCGAGTCAGGTCGAGGATGCCCGTGCGATGGCCACGCTGGGCCATTTTTAGAAGGGTGCCGCCGCAGGTCTGCTCGACATCATCTCGATGAGCGGCGATGGCAAGAATGTCGAGCGGATCCATGTCAGTCGAGATTGCCCTGCTCGAGCACGACGTTCTCGCGGACGATCAGTCGATGTGCTGCCATTTCTTTCAGAGTAGGCAGCACCCGGTTCACGTGCTCGTCGGTATCAACAAATGTGACCACGACCGGCAACTTGCCGCCTGCATCCACGAGGTGCGCGGTCTTAACGCGCTGGCGGCCGAGGAAGCCGGCAACAGCGTGTGTGACTGTTGCGGCATAGACATTTTCGTCGTGAAGCAGATTCAGAATGGCGATGTGGAGGGGCCGGCCTTTCCAGCGGTCCGCTTCATTGAGATACATCGTGACTTGGACGGCCATCTAGTCTGGCATTCTACAGTACCCGCGCCAAAGCCATTCCCGCGAGGGCGGCGAGCAAGCACAGGACGTTATTCGTGAGAATGTTCGTAGTCATCAGCGCCCAGTTGCCTTGTTCAAGGTAAGCCATGGATTCGAAGGCATAGCTCGAAAAAGTGGTGAAACCGCCGCAAAAACCGACGACGACCAGCAAACGCCATCGTGGATCGATAAGAACGCGTTCCGTCGTCCATATCATGAACCAGCCCACGATAAAGCTGCCAACGACGTTGATGGCGAGAGTGCCGAATGGGAAAGCCGGGCCAATGATTCTGGCCAGATAGCGACTGATCACGTACCGAGCATTCGCGCCGACAATTGCGCCGAGGGAAACGAAAACGAAGTTCACGATGGAGTTCTCCTAAGGAGAATTAGTAGGAGTTATCAGCCGAAACACTGGCGGTTAGGGGCGAACTCCATCGCCATACGGAAGCCGGCTCCGGGCGCCAAGGCTCGAGTTTCAGTGCGAGCCAAGCCAGGAGTAGTTATATTTTACTTCTTGCGCTCGACAAGGAAATGCGCGAGTCCTTTCAGCGTTTCGCCTTGTGAGCCGAACGCGGCCAACTGCTGGCATGCCGCATCCACCAGAGTGTCTGCCTTTCGAATCGACTCTTCTAAGCCGAACAAGGCCGGGTAAGTTGCTTTTTCTGCTGCCAGGTCCTTCCCTGCCGTCTTTCCCAGTTGTTCGGAAGTCTGGGTGACATCGAGAACGTCATCGACGATCTGGAAAGCGAGACCGATGTTCTGTCCGAAGGAGCGCAGCTTCGCGATCTGTTCGTCCGTCGCGCCAGCGTATATTCCCCCGGTGACAACACTCGCTGTAATCAATGCCGCAGTCTTAGCTCGATGAATGTACTCCAGCATTTCGATATTGGGCTTCTGGTGCTCGGCTTCAAGATCAACAACCTGGCCGCCAATCATGCCGTCGACTGTACCCGTACTGACAGCGATCTCCTCGATGATGCGCACACGCGCATCGGGCGGACACTGCAGGCGAGATAGCACCTCATAGGCTTGCGTTTGGAGAGCATCTCCGGCGAGGATCGCGATCGCTTCCCCGAAAGCCTTGTGACAAGTTGGTCGTCCGCGCCGCAGATCATCGTTGTCTAGAGCCGGAAGGTCGTCATGGATGAGCGAATAAGTGTGCAGCATCTCGAGAGCGGCACCCAGCTCTTGGACGCCTCCCGGCAAGGATCCGTACACCATGCGCGCTGATTCCATGCAAAGGATGGGGCGCAGGCGTTTGCCTCCGGCGAAGACGCTGTGGCGCATCGCCTGATGTATGGACGTCGGGCGCTGAGCGGCCGCGGGCAAGAGATGCTCAAGTGCGGCGTCAGTGGCCTGCTGACCCTTTTGCAGAACCTCTTTCAACATGAACGCTGAGTATAGCAAGGCAGGTCGGTTGGCTCGGGCGGACTATTCTCCAAGCCTGGCCACACTCGTGACGTACGGTTGTTACGCTGCCGCCGGATGGGGGAACACGTCGGTGTTTCGCAGTGCGGCGGTCACGATGCCCGACGTATCGCGAGATAGACACATGTCTGCGGCACCAATGCCGAGAGCAGCTGTCCACATCTCTTCGTCGGCAATGCGGTGCGTGCAAACGATGCAAAGACTTGCGAAGTCGCGCCGCAAGAGGTCAATTTCAGAGAGCGATGCTAACTCAATATCGACAATCGCGATAAAAATGCGATGCTTCGCGATGAGGTGTCGCAGCTCGGAGATATTTGTAGTTGCATGGATGGAATGAAAGTAGTGACACAAAGCAGAACAGAGCGCTCTGATCGTCGTGGTGTCATTCTGCAGGAGGGCTATCCCGAATGGCTTCATACCGAATCCCCTGATTCCGCCGGTGACGACGGGTATAAGCTGCGGCTTGGGTCCGCAGGTGTTACCGCTAACGAGCTATACGACCGTCACGGGGCCGCCTACTTGCGAGCAGGCGATTTTTCGGTCAAGGGCTCGAATGGTTCAGCCTGGAGCTTTCCGTTGTTCTTCAGAAGGATTTCAACCTTGCCTTCGGCTTCCTCGAGTTCCTTGCGGCAGGAGTTGGAAAGCTGCATACCTTCTTCAAAGAGGGTAAGCGACTTCTCTAAAGGCACATCACCTTTTTCCAATTCGTGCACGATTTTTTCGAGGCGCTGCAGACACTCTTCAAACTTAGCCAACGGAGTTCGCTCCTGGCGTTATTCTAATGCACTTTATCGTTGGCGACACGCATGTAATGGTCTTGAATGAGGATCAGCTCTGAACAAATCTGTTTACAGCTGGACCTCAACGTGCCGATTTTTCGGCAGCTGCCTTGTAGGCATAAAGGACGGCGAGCGCTGGTGGTGCCAACAGGACGCCCCAGAATGGAATGACGAACCCGAGTACCAGGGGAGCAAGGATGGAGGCCCACACCGGAATCCTGGCTGTCCGGCGCATGATGTAGGGCTGGAGAATAAGCCCGTCTATTACGACGATGATGACGTACAAGATGAGGACATAAACGAAGTGGAGAGAGTCACCCCACTTCACGGCAGCCGTGATCGCCGGGCCCAGGACACCGAGGATGGGACCAAGATGGGGTACGAACTGCAGGAGTGCCGCAAGACCGGCCCAAAACACGGCCCAGGGAACATGGAGGATTTCTAGCCCAATCAACCACAGGACAGCGACGGCAAGGGAGTCCTGCAGTTGGGCGAGCAACCAGTTTTTCAAGGCGCCGCCGGTGACGTGAACGTGGTCGCGAAAATCCATGCTTACTTGGATGCCGCATCGACCTTATATCGTCAAAAATCCCGTCCCGTGTAAACCTGCTGGCCGGGAAATCGTCCATACACTTGAGGCAGGAGATATTTTTGGGAACTGCGATCAGCCTGAACGCCCGAACGGACGAGATTGCCAGGGGAATCGCGGCCGAGGACTTTGACGAGATCGTTCGGCAGCATCAGCGGCGTGTATACCGCGTGCTCTTCCTGCTCGTCAGAAATGCCGATACCGCGGACGCTTTAACCCAGGAGTGCTTCTTGCGGGCGTTCGAGAGACGGACTTCTTTTCGCGGCGACAGCCGGATCGATACCTGGCTGCTGAAGATTGCCGTCAACCTGGCCCGCGACCATGCCCGTAATCGTCGCGCCAGTTTCTGGAAACGGCTTGTCGGATTATCAGACACAAGCGTTGAAGACAATCCAATCGAGTATCCGGATCAGGGTCCATCCCCGGAAAAGACTTTATTGGCGCGCAAGCAGCTCGAGGCCGTGTGGTCAGCTGCCGCCGAATTGCCGGATCGCCAGAAGACGATCTTCCTCCTGCGATTCGCGGAGGACCTGGAACTGGCCGAAATCGCGGACGTGCTCGGACTGCAGGTGGGAAGCGTTAAGACGCACCTGTTCCGAGCCGTGAACGCCGTCCGAAACAAGTTGAAGGAGCAACAATGGAGATGAACGGAAAGCCCAATGTCGACCTCGGCGGTACGGACGCCGTTGCGACTGGCGAACTGGCGAACATGCTCGACGGTCTTCCAGAGGCCGCTCGGGCGGCCACTGAGGGACCAGACGTTTTCTGGGTTCGTCAACGAGCATTGATTCGCTCACGGATTGCGGTTGAGGAAGCCACGAAGCGGCCCCTGACAAAATTTGTGCTGATCAGCGCGCTTTCATTGTTGGTAATGGCAATCCTCCTGGTAAGGAGTTCTCCTGCCCCGCCACGTCAGGCTCAGGCCGATCCAGACCATGAACTACTGCTAGCGGTGGAAGAAGCGCTGCACAGCAATGTTCCGGAAGCACTTGCGCCAGCCTCGCTCCTCGGCGAGGAGATGAACTCAGCCCAGGTACAACCTCGTCCAGCCGTTAAGGAGAAATCGAATGAAAACTAAGATTTTGATGTTAGTAGCCTGCATGGCATTGTCGATCTTTGCGGCCGGGCAGTCTTCGGCACCGGCAGAGAAAGCTGTGCCATCCGAAAAATCAATCGTTACGGTGCGAACCGACGGAGTCCACCGGAACGTGATGATCCGACGCGAAATGGGCAAGTGGTGGAAGGATTCTGACGTCGCGCAGAAGTTGCAACTCAACGATGGCCAGATCTCCCAACTTGATCAGATCTTTTATGAGCACCGTCTCAAGCTGATCGACTTCGGCGCTGACATGGAGAAAGAAGATCTCAAGCTGCAGAACATGGTGGACGCCGATGTCCCCAACGAGGGGCAGATTAATGCGCAGGTGGACCAGGTGCTGAACGCTCGCGGAAAGTTGGAACGCGAGTACACGATGATGAATCTCGATCTTCGAAAGGTGCTGTCGCTCGATCAGTGGCGGCAACTGAAAAAGATCAGAGAAGAGCGTGGGGCTGGCGAAAACGTCATGTATTTCCGTAAGGGATTTACGCCAGGCCCGGGAGCACCGCCGCCACTTCCCCCGCTTCCACCGAAGGGGCCACACGGACCTGCGCTGCCAATCCCGCCTGACGCCGACTTCTTCTAGGCCAATGCTCCTGTTGGGCCGTCTGGTTCACGCTGCCAGGCGGCCATTTTTGCGTGTTAAACTTGAGTAGACCCCTTCCAAACAAGGAACAGGCATGAAATTCGGCGTCATTATCTTTCCCGGCTCCAATTGCGACCACGATGCTTACTGGACCATCCAGCAGGTAGCCAAGCAGCCCGTGACCTTTCTCTGGCATGAGTCTCACGACCTTGAGAACTGCGACGCGATTCTGGTGCCTGGCGGGTTCGCATATGGCGACTACTTGCGCACGGGAGCGATCGCAAAGTTCTCGCCTGTGATGGAGTCGGTTAAGAAGTTTGCGGACCGGGGTGGACTGGTACTCGGCATTTGCAATGGATTTCAGATCCTTTGCGAGTCAGGCCTGCTGCCGGGCGCATTGATGAGGAACGTCGGCCTGAAATACGTCTGCAAGCCGGTTTACGTTCGTGTTGAAAATGCGGATACTCCCTTCACCAATGCCTGTTCGGAGGGCGAGGTTCTTTGTATCCCGATCGGCCACATGGAAGGCAATTACTTCTGCGACGATGCCACTCTCGCGGAACTCAAGCGCGACAACCGGATCGTGTTCCGTTACACCACGCCTGAGGGCGAAGTCACGCCCGGAGCCAATCCTAATGGCTCGCTGGAAAACATCGCTGGCATATGCAGCCCGGGGCGAAATGTGGTTGGCATGATGCCTCATCCAGAACGCTCGGCCGAGCCCGAACTCGGCTGCGTCGACGGCTACAAGATTTTCCAGTCTCTCGTCGGCGCGATGGCGACCAAGTAAGGCACGCCGTCAGGGTTTCCGATTTCACCAGGGTAAGCGTGTCTAGACGCTGGACCACAGAACGTTCTTGGTGTGAGTCGGTCGTGCCTGTATTCTCTTGCCGTGTCCAACGCGATCGCTCGGTATTTCAAGTTTGAAAGTGCGGGTACGACGCTTGCTCGCGAGACCGTGGCCGGCATCACGACGTTTGTAACGATGTCCTATATCGTTGCGGTAAATCCCGCAATTTTGAGAATTGCTGGGATTCCTGCCGAGGCATCGATGGTCGCAACCATCCTGATCGCGATCATCGGGGCGCTGCTCATGGGCCTCTATGCCAATCGGCCATTTGCGATTGGCCCTTACATGGGCGAGAACGCATTCATAGCGTTCACGGTGGTGCAGGTGCTGCATTACACGTGGCAGTCGGCACTAGCAGCGGTTTTTGTTGCGGGTATTCTCTTTTTTCTCCTTACCGTGTTCCGACTGCGGCAGTGGCTGGTCGATGCGGTGCCCGCCGGGCTGCGGTACAGCTTTGCCGTAGGGATTGGGCTATTCCTCACGTTCGTGGGACTGAATCAGACGGGCATCGTGATGCTGGGGTCGTCGGGAGCGCCCGTGCGAACAGGGCACCTCACGACGGGGCCGGTTCTGCTGGCGATTCTTGGGTTCCTAATCATTGCGGCATTGATGATCCGCCGCGTCCCCGCCGCCATGCTTATCGGCATTCTTGCGATCGCGTGTATTTCCTTCGTGACTCGCGTCTCTCCGCCGCCGCACGGGATCGTCAGCATGCCCCCGAGCCTGTCGCCAATCCTTTTTAAGCTCGACTTTCACGGCGTATTCAGCTGGGGATTTTTCCCGGTTGTACTGACGATTTTTATCATGGCGTTCGTCGACACCATGGGTACCCTGATTGGCTTATCAGCGCGGGCCGGGTTCCTCGATGAGAATGGAAACTTGCCTCAGATCGAACGCCCTATGCTGGTCGACGCGGCTTCGACCGTGATTGCGGCGTTGCTGGGGACGACAACCTCAGGCGCGTTCATCGAATCGGCAACCGGCGTGGAAGCGGGGGGGCGCACCGGGTTCACCTCGGTGGTAACGGCAGCGTGCTTCGCGGGCACCCTCTTTTTTGCACCCCTGATTGCGAGCATCCCTCCACAAGCCTACGGTCCACCACTTATTATCGTGGGACTGCTGATGCTCGCACCGATCACGAAAATCCAATTCGATGACTTTACCGAGCTTATCCCGGCTTTCGCGGTTGTGGCTTTGATGAGCTTCACCTATAACATCGGGGTCGGCATAACGGCAGGGTTCGTGTTATATCCGTTTTGCAAGTTAATTGGCTTTCGGTCTCGGGAAATCAAGCCTGGGTTGTGGGTTCTGGCGGCATTGTCGTTGCTGTTTTTTGTGTTTTACCCTTACACGTAGCTCCCCATGGTTCGATACGGAATACTCGGCTTCGGATTGCACGCGGTTAGGCGCGTGATGCCCGGCTTTGCGTTGGCGCAGAGCTCCACCGTAAGTGGTCTGTCGCGACGGGATTTGAGTAAAGCCAAAGCTTCCGCCGCGGAATACAAGATTCCCCAAGCCTTCGCTTCCGCCGACGAGCTTTGTGCTTCGCCCGAAGTCGATGCGATCTTTGTCACGACTCCGAACGCCTGCCATCTGAGCGATGTTCTTCTCGCCATCAAGCACCACAAGCCGGTTCTATGCGAAAAACCGATGGGCATGAATGCCGACGAATGCCGACAGATGGTAGAGGCAGCACGCAAAGCCAAGGTGCTACTCGGTATCGCGCAAGTGTTTCGGTTTGAAGACAGCACGGCGCGACTGCGAGAGCGAATCGCGTCGGGGCAGATCGGGCGTCCTGTGCTGGCGCGCTCAGAGTTTTCCTACCCCGGGCGAAACCACGCCCGGACGTGGCTCACGGACATGTCCGTGGCAGGGGGCGGTCCTATTGCCGACGTTGGGGTGCACTGTATCGACGCCTTGCGCTATGTGCTCGATGATGAAGTTGTGCGCGTGAGCGCGCGGTCGTGCTCCGACAAAGACTCTGGTGAAGTGGAGGCCGCGTCGATTCTGGTCCTGGAGTTTTCGCGCGGTACGTTGGCGACTGTGATGGTCTCGATTCGAGCCGAATACCGCACTCCTGTAGAGATCATTGGAGAGACAGGCGTCCTTCGAGCCGACAACGGCCTTACCGTCGACAATCCAATCACCTTACAACTTCGGCGTGGCGGCAATGTGGTTGAGACTGAAACGATATCGAACCGGTACGCCTATGCACGGCAGGTGGACATGTTCGCGGCTGCAGTTGAGGGCCACGGCGAATTCCCAGTTCCCGGCGAACAGGGTTGGCAGAACCAGGAGATTCTCGACGCCGCTTACCGCAGCATAAAGTCAGGCCGCGTCGAAGATGTTCCGCAAGTAGTCCGATAAATCCGCTGCATCAAGCCTTACTACGCTGACGCGCTATTTCTTTGGTAAGTCGGCTGTGCTCGCCGGGACAAGGGTGCTTTTGCCCGCATCAGCGGGCGCGGTGGAACTTTGAGTGGTCGTTGATGGAGTCGGTGCCGCTTGGGCGGTCGCCGGCGTTTGTTCCGGAGCGGCGGGTTGGGCTGGTGGCAAGCCCTTCGCCTGCAGGATCGCCCAATGCCACTCTTCATCCGCAGCTAAAGGCCGATCCAGAACTTCGCGAAAAACGGCGCTCGCGTAAGGGGGAGCCGTGCCGTGTATGCGGTAAACCATCGTGGTGTCCTGACGCTTATGATCAGCGCTCTCGGGCGCAGTTGGTACCAGCTTGGCGGGCGCGATGAGGAATGTTGCTGAAGATGGAAGTTGCTTGTGCACGATTGTGAGTCCCACGGTGATCTCACGAACGTCCCATGCGCTACCGTTGAGTACAGAAATTTCGAGTGTGTCTCCTACGAGGCTAGCGGGCCCTTCCAATTTGGCGACGTCGTCGTCTGGCAATCTCTCGGGATTCGGCGCATTGGCCAAAGAATCGGCGCCCCCTCCATTGAACGATAGAGCACACGTAATATTTGGGGACTGGAAATTGATGAGTTGCGGCGCAGGTTTCAATGCGACTGGTTTGGGAGCGAGCCACTTCCTGGTCTCGCCCTGCTCCATGACCTGCGGCAGGTTGTCGTTATCGATCACCTTCTGCGAAGGCGCCGGCGACTTGCGAAAAGAACGGGCGACATCGCCGAGCGGGAGGTCGTCGGATTGTGCGGCAGCCATTGCACAAAATCCGAGGCAGAGCCCGGCGGCGATCGTGAAATGTATCCAAGTGCGCATACGAAGTGGAGACCCACTTCACGCCAGAGCAGTCTCTCGCCCGCATCTCGACTGGGAGCGCAGAGGGGTCATGAAAATTATAGGGAGACAAACGGAGAAACAGGTTGAACGATGGTACTAGACCCTTAGAACACAGGCTGAAGAGAGGAAAAAAGCGGGAAAAACCGGGCGTATGTACGAAGCGGCGCGCAACGAGCAAAACGCCCGGTCAAGGAGGATTACAGCAATCCGGAGACTCGGAAACGGTTAACTGGGTCGACCACGGCCACCGCCTGACGATGGAAGACCCAACGGGCAATTGCAAATCCTAAAGCCGCATAGCACAGGTTCATCAACCGCATGGCCCACCCCCTAAAGGCGACGTTTTCGCGATTTGGGGAGACGTCACCGCCAGCTACTATCGGGAGGTTAGCAAGCCAGTATCGATAGGGCAAACCACCAACGTGCTACCGTGCTAGCACAAAGGTAACGGCGGTAACTGCGGTTTCGCCAGGTTCTAAGCTGCCAAATCGCGAATGGCGCGGTGACGACGACTGGTTGACTCGAAGTCAGTCATGGCGATCACGGCCAGTTCGTTCATGGCTTGCGCACGGAAGAACCAAGCCTTGCCTTCGTTTGCGAATCCCATGACTCGCGGCACCGCTGCGGCGATTCCGGCCTGCACGCCGTCTAGGTCTCCATGAGTCTCGAAGCTGAGTGGACGTCTGCCATCTCCGTCATAGTCGGTCAGCAGCGTAGCCCCGAGCACAAACGCTCCGTTGAGAATCGCTCCAATGCTGGCGCGCTTGTGGTTTTTCCAGAACAAAGCGCCAACGAAGAGGAAAGTTCCCGTGGTGAGGTAATCGAGCAGCTTATGAGTTCGTGGACCAATTATGCGGGGAACGCCAGGAATTCCTCGATCGACCAATCGCATGACACGCTCCTTGGGTTTTCGCATGATTAGAAGCCCAGGCGTCAGACGGCGTTGGTCACAGCAGAAAGCAGCTCACGAAAAAGGCGATCAGCAGAGATGCCGGCACAGAGATAAATGCGGATTCCTGCCGAGGAGACGCTTCAGCGACAGGAATCCGCGAGTGAGATCTGTGACCCTTGATCTCACTTATGCGCAACCACCCAAGTTGTTCCAGTGGTTAAAGGAGACTTGGCCGCGACCAATCCCTGCCAGCTGTAGTAAAAGCTAGCTACTCCGTTCAGATATGCAGGATCCGTGAAGTCTGCCATCGTCACCATGATGGGCCGCCCTCGTGGAGATACCATCGGGATCCCGATCTGGAGGATGCCGCCCGGGTTAGCCACGGTCAGTGTTTTGTTATCGCTGCTGACCAGCAGTGCACTCAGGATCTGGCTGTTCTTTTCGTCGTAGCTCTGGATGTCCTGTTCGCGCCCAACAATCCGCCATGATTTGAAGTTGGCTGGCGACAAGGGTCCGATTGTGCCATCGGTGGTGATGGTTCCGAACATCGTCATTACTGTAGGAGTGGTGGTAATGGTCACAGGCACGATGCGGAATACCTTTGGGTTTGCGGTCACGGTGGCCGCAGTGTACATAGTTGCATTCGGCTGGTTCAGATTGAGATAGTTCAGGGCAAGAGGGGTTTGCCAACCAGAGACGCCTCCGGCGGCGTTCCATCCCATGAAGTCTGCCACGAGCGCCCCGGTGGGAATATTCCCTCTTCCTCCGCCTCCCAACAGATTGAGCGAACCGCCGTCGCTGAAGCCATCGGGAGAGGTGAGCACGTAAATCTTCTTGCCATCGGTGGAGACCTGCGAAACGTTGGCAGCGCTGGTATTCGTCGGTTCAAAAACTATATCCGTCGTTTGGGTGACAGTGATGTTCCATTTCACAAAATTGGCAGGCGACAAATAGCCTACGGCGCCATCGGTTGTGATCTTTCCATTCACAACGTAGCCGTTTCCTAGATTGATTGGGTTCAATTCGAAGGTATTAACCTGCGCGGCCAGCGACACGCTCGCCAACAACGCGAGTACCGTCCATCGCACGCAAAGCGAAGCGCACTTCATGAGCGAGAACCTCCATTTTCCATGTTGCAACGTTTGGCCTGACGATTCTGGATTCGCCCCGAGCCCTGCGTTGCTGATGGCACGGTGCAAGGTTCATACCAATAAATTTTGGTGGAATTGCTTGGGGTTTCAAGCGATGGCGGACGCGCAACGTTCAAACAATTGATGCCTGGTGGTCACTTTGTACAGAAAAGGAGGTTGCATTTCTCCGCACTTAGCTACGGAGCCAATCCAGCGTTGGAGTCATTGATTGGCCGTTCGCGATTCGGGGTCAACTACAGCTTTGGCCGGGCGGCTTTTCCGTCCGCAAAGGAAGCATCGCGGAATCGCTAATGCCACGCTGCTGAGAGCTCTGAGAAGGTCTGTGTTGCAATGTTGGCAACTCCGTTTGTATGACCGATAATGCACGCACGACGGAGGATGGTTATGACGAAACGCATTTTGCTCGCAGGGGCGCTCGGCGGAATCGCGATGTTTTTATGGTCGTTCGTGGCACATGACGTGTTGCCTTTGGGGCAAGTGGGGATTCAGCAGATGCCGAACGAATCGGCTGTTTTGAATTCAATTTCGGCCGAACTAAAGCAAAGCTCTGGATTTTATTTCTTTCCGGGTCTCGGCGTTGGCAACAAGGCAACGCGCCAGGAGAAGGCCGCAGCGATGAAGGAATACGAAAAGAAGCTGGCGGCGAGTCCTTCCGGAATTCTCATTTATCATCCCGCAGGAGCAACCGGCATGACGCCTGCCCGGCTGGGAAGCGAATTCCTTACTGAATTGATCGAGGCCTTCCTGCTCGTATTCTTGATTTCGCGGTCGCGTCTATCGAGTTTTGGATCCAAAGTAGTTTTTGCCACTCTAGCCGGCCTGCTTGCCGCAATGGCAACGAATATTCCGTACTGGAACTGGTATGGGTTCCCTGTCAATTACACGGTTTCCTATATGACGATCGAAATCGTAAGCTTTTTGATCGTGGGTATTGTGGCGGGAGGAATGCTCAAGTCTGGCGAGACAAGAGCGTCGGCAGCGGCTGCCTAAGAGACAGCTTGCTGAACGGAAAAGCCAAGGGCGAGCTCAAGATCCAGCTTGGATTTTCTGTTGCTCCCATGCGACTCCGCTGAGAACCGGGTTTCCAAGATTGTAGAAGACTCGTCCCCTAGCGATGATGTGCTTTACAGTCCTTCGCGGAGTTATAACTCGAAACTCCAAATTGTATTCTTTGCCGCCGGTCACCGCGTCTTCGAGCGCGCTTTCGACTCGTGCGCGGTCGCGTGGATCAACGAGCGCGAGGAAGTTCGACAACGAGGGCTGAACGTTTCGGTCCTGTTCCAATAGTTCGTAAGTCTCACGGGACCAATTACATTTTCCGGTATCAAGATTCAATTCCCAAGAACCCACTCCTGGCAGGGCCTGCAACAATTGAACCCGATGTTCGCTGCGCTGAAGATCGGCTTGCATGCGCTTGCGAACGGAAATGTCTTCCACAATGGAAATGAAGTAGGCCGGTGACTTGTCTGGGTTCCGAATCAACGAGACGGTCAGTTGAGCCCATACCACGCTCTTATCCTTCCGGACGTAGCGTTTTTCCATGGAATAACTGTTGATTTTGCCGAGAAGCACATCTTCTACGTTTGCCACATCTTCTGCGAGGTCCGGGCTATACGTGAGTTCCTGGAACGTCTTTTTCATCAGCTCAGGTTGGCTATATCCAAGCATGTCGCACAAATGGGTATTGACCATCAGGAACTGTCCGGACGGACTGACATTGGCAATGCCAATGGGAGCCTTTTCGATGGTTAGGGCCAGCCGACGCAGAAGTTCGTCTGTCGATACCGAATCGTGATCTGCAGTTACCGCCTTGGCTCGTGCTTGCATATCCCGTCCTATAGTCCAAATGCTTCTGACTACCCCAAGCGGTGCTGCGCGAGGAGGTGCAAGAGGCATTAAAAGTGTTTTTAAACAGATGCGCCGCGTCTGCCGCCGGACACATTAGATTGTAGCGTCTGGCCAGCAGACATTCTGAATTTTCTGTTCAGCTGTTCTGAAGTTAGGGGTATCTCAGACCACTTCGGTATTGGTAGGACGCAACGAGCACTGCTCGGTCATCATCCGTGTCTACATGCAACGCCGAGTCTCTTATTCAACATCTTTATGCCGCTGTTCAATTTTTGGGAGGTTGGACAATGGAAAACGACAAT
>JBPYEW010000065.1:0-3067 GCA_051984555.1 Terriglobales bacterium
CGGTACGTGAACTGGGTTCAGAACGTCGCGAGACAGTTCGGTCCCTATCTGGTGTGGGCGTAGGAGATTTGAGAGGGCCTGTCCTTAGTACGAGAGGACCGGGATGGACGAACCTCTTGTGTTCCAGTTGTCATGCCAATGGCACAGCTGGGTAGCGAAGTTCGGTTGTGATAACCGCTGAATGCATATAAGCGGGAAGCACTCCTCAAGATGAGATCTCCCAACCCGTAAGGGTCAAGAAGGGCCCAGGAAGACTACCTGGTTGATAGGCTGGATGTGCGCGCACAGTAATGTGCTCAGCTTACCAGTACTAATCGCCCGTTCGGCTTGACCATGAAATTTACCGAGCGCACGCGAATCAGACCTGATTCGCCGCGCCCCGGCCTGCATGGCCGGTGGCCTTGTTCTCCCAATCTGTTCAGTTGTGAGACGTCGTCCAGACGTTCTTTAAGGTTCGCCGTCGAGATCCCTCGCTAACGCTCGGGATTTCGCCTGCAGGCTCACGGCGCTTCGCGCCTCACGCCTGCAAAACGGCTCAAGTTGTCGGTGATAATACCGCGGGGGAAATACCCGTTCCCATCCCGAACACGGAAGTCAAGCCCCGCCGGGCCGATTGTACTGCACGCGAAAGTGTGTGGGAGAGTAGGTCGTTGCCGGCATTAATAAAGGCCGATCATGAAAACATGGTCGGCCTTTTCCTTTTCATTAACCCACTAAGAGCAAGCCAGTTGCCGAGCAGCGAAACGTAGTGCGCGACATGCGGAAAAGGAAAACAAAATATCCGCACCCAGCCTCTGCCTTCGACGACGTGAGCAACCTAGGCGGCAGTTTCAGCTGCACTCAAATGGCGGAGTTCCTCCAGGAGACTCAACCAACGATCCAGCGATTGCCCGCCGCGCATGAACGTGGGATCGAAAAACACCTCATGTGCGCCAGTCTTTTCACATTCAGCGACGTCTTCTTTGATCTGATCCATGCTGCCCATGAAGATCATTCGATCCTTGCCCAGCGGTTTGTCCGTAATCTCCAAGTTGGCGCGCACGATCATCTTCAACGACGCGGGATCCCGTCCGGCTTCTCTCGCCATGGTCTGGATTGTCGAGAACATCTGAGCCATGCCTACAGCCGGAATTGCGACTGGATTCCATCCATCCGCTAAGGTCGCCAGTCGTTTCAACGCTGGCGGCGCGAAAGCCGCCAGGTAAATCGGTGGATGAGGCTTCTGCACTGGCTTTGGGAAGATGTGGGACTTGGGCAAAGTGTAGAACTTGCCCTTGTACTCGGCTGGATCTTGAGTCCAGATCGTCTTCAGAACCTCAAGAAATTCGTCGGCTCGTGCGCCACGTTCTTTTGCATTTGCTCCGGCAGCATCCATCTCGTCTTTCGACCAGCCGAGCCCGAGACCCACGATCAGGCGTCCGTTGGAGAGAAAGTCGATAGTCGTAAGCCGGCGAGCCAGTGTGACCGGGTTGTAATAAGGCATGTCCAGGACACTCGTTCCGAGTCGGATCTTCTTCGTTTGACCCGCGGCGTAAGTCAACGCATCCAGCGGATCGATCGAATACTTATAGGGCTCGGGCAACATCCCGTCCGGAGAAGCGGGATACGGCGTCTGCGGTTTCACCGGGTAAAGCAGGCGTTCGATCGTCCACAGGCTGCTGTAGCCGAGAGCCTCAGCGCGTTGAGCGACCTTCGTGATTGCGTCCGGAGTGGCCACTGGGCCGATGTTAGGCAATGCAAACCCGATTTTCATAACTGGACTCCGCCATGACGTGATTCGATCTCTATAAAGGAATGTTGCCGTGCTTCTTAGGGGGATTTTTATCGCGCTTGGTCTCTAACATATCGAGCGCCTGGATAAGTTTCTTTCGAGTCTCGCGTGGCTGAATAACGGCGTCCAGGAAACCACGGTCGGCAGCCACATAGGGATTGGCAAATCGGTCGCGGAATTCTTCAATCTTCTCTTTGCGAAGTTCTTCGCGGTTCTTTGCCCTTTCCAGTTCGCGCTTATATACGATGTCCACCGCGCCCTCGGGCCCCATGACGGCGATCTCAGCTGTTGGCCAGGCATAGTTCACATCAGTGCGGATGTGTTTAGAGGCCATAACGCAGTAAGCCCCTCCATAAGCCTTACGCGTAATTACTGTCACCTTCGGGACGGTTGCTTCGGCGAATGCGAACAGGAGCTTCGCTCCGTGCTTAATGATTCCCCCATATTCCTGGTTGGTACCCGGCAGAAATCCAGGCACATCCTCAAACGTGATGAGCGGGATGTTGAAGCAGTCACAGAATCTCACGAAGCGCGCGCCCTTGATCGATGCGTTGATATCCAGCGTACCTGCCAGGAATGCCGGTTGATTCGCGACAATTCCGACGGAGCGCCCGTTCAGCCGCGCGAACCCGACGACGATGTTCTTGGCGTAGTGCTCCTGCACTTCGAAGAAGTAGCCGTCGTCGATTACTGAGTGGATGACATCCTTTATGTCATAAGGCTGGTTCGATTCGCTGGGGACGATTTTGTCCAGAGCAGCATCAAGGCGATCGATCGGATCGGTGCAAGCCCTTCGTGGTGGATCGTCCAGGTTATTCGAAGGCACGAAACTCAGCAGCTCGCGGACCATCGACAGACATTCGGCATCATCATGGGCGACGAAGTGCGCGACCCCAGATGTCTCGTTGTGCGTCATCGCACCGCCGAGCTGGTCCTTGGTGACCTCTTCGTGTGTGACGGTTTTGATTACGTCGGGGCCGGTGATGAACATGTAAGAGGTCTTGTCAACCATGACGATAAAGTCCGTGATTGCGGGCGAATACACGGCGCCACCGGCACATGGGCCCATGATGGCCGAGATCTGCGGCATGACCCCGCTGTAAAGAGTGTTGCGGAGGAAAATGTCGGCATACCCAGCGAGCGACATCACACCTTCTTGTATTCGCGCGCCCCCCGAATCATTTAGTCCGATGACCGGCGCTCCCATCTTTGCGGCCAGGTCCATGATCTTTACAATTTTTGCGGCGTTTGCTTCCGAGAGCGATCCGCCGAATACCGTGAAGTCCTGGGCAAAAA
>JBPYEW010000066.1:0-55337 GCA_051984555.1 Terriglobales bacterium
TGAACCCTTCAGGAACCCGCATTTATCTTGCGGCCAACAGCGGTGCAAGCCACTCAGGGGACGTTTATTCTTCCACTGATGGAGTGAATTGGGTACGCGATGACAGTGGACTACCGGCAAGCCCAAATGCTTTGAACTTCACGGTGGATCCCGGCACAGGTCAGTTGTACGTTCTCATCAGGGGAGTCGGTGTCTATCACACACCCTCAGCTCCCTGACGTAACGATGCTGGAATCGCGTGAGTTGAAACTGCAGCTGAGATTAATCTGATCCGGCGGCACGCTGTCCGACGAAGTTGTCGACCCCCGCGGCACGAACCATGCGGACATCTCCGGCAACCCTCGTACCGCGCACCTCGGGCCTGCGGGAGTTCTTGATCCACATCGGAATGTTCTCCTGACGCGCCAGAATCATCGCCCCCGGGTGAAACACTTTAGCTCCTCGGTGCGCCATGCTGAGGGCCTCATCAAAAGAAACTTCTTCCAGCGCATGTTGGTTCGACAGCTGTCTTGGATCATGCGGGAAGACGCCATCGACATCCGTCCAGATTTCGACTTCTTCCGCGCCCATCGCGGCTGCAATCACAACGGCCGTGAGATTCGAACTGTTGCGCCCAAGTACGGTTGTCACGCCTTCCGCAGTTGATCCGATAAAGCCCCCGAGCACGGGAACTGTTCCAGTCTCGACGGCTGACAGCGCGTGCCGAATGCTCGCGTAACTTTCTTTTAACAGCGGCGTCGCCTGCGTGTACTGATCATCGGTACGAATCAGCGATCGAGTGTCGAAGTGCGCGGTCGCCATCCCGGATTTCCGGAGTGCCATGGCTACCACGCGACTGGACAACCGCTCTCCAAAACTTGCTACTTCGGCTTGCAATTGTGGAGTGAATTCCCGGCATGCTTCGATGCGGTCGAGGACCTTGTGCAGTTCCGTGAACTGCTGCTCGAGAAATTCATCGAGCTGCGCCTGGTCCTGCTGCCGGATCAATGTTGCCGCAACGCGAAAGTGGTAATCGCGCAGCCACACGAAGCGTTGTAAGGCCTGTTGGCGTTGGCCTGCGGCTGTCTCGGTTCCGAGCGCCAACAGGTTGTCGGTTACTTTGCCTAACGCCGAAACGACTACGGCAGGGCGCCTTGAAAGGCGGCTCTGTACGATCGACTCCATACGTTCGATCGCTTCTGCGGACTCCAAAGAGGTACCGCCGAATTTCAGCACAATCATAGATTGCACAATCCTTTCGCAGTGACCTCTTTGAGGGCTTCGAGGTGTTGGTCGATATCTTTCTCGGTATGAGCTACGGAAATGGTCCACTGCTCGTCCCACCAGTACGGTTGAGCGATCACGCCGCGGTTGACCATGCCAAACCAGAAGCATTGCCACATCTCGGTATTCATCTTCGTCCACTCGCGATAATTCGAGACCGAAGAGTTCACGCCGAATGTCACCGCTCCATTCACTCCCGCATTCGTGACCGTGCCCGGAACGCCTGCCGCATTCAGGATCTCGCGATAGCCATCCGCCAGGCGGTCGCTCATGGCGCGCATCGCGGGATACGTTTCCGGCGTTAACACGTCACGCAATGCCGCCAATCCCGCAGCGACCACAACCGGATTCGCATTGTAAGTTCCGGCATGCATCATTTTCCGGGTCTCGATCACCTGCATGATCTTTGACGTGGAAGCGAAGGCCGCCAATGGAAACCCGCCGCCAATCGATTTCGACAAGCAAACGATGTCCGGAACAATGCCGTAGTATTCGGCCGCACCGCCGTAGCTCATCGATGATGTCTTGACTTCATCGAAGATCAGCAACGCGCCGTACCGGGAACAGAGATCGCGAACACCCTGGAGATAACCTTCCTTGGGCTGAAGCACGCCGACATTCATCATTACCGGCTCGAGGATTACCGCTGCAACCTGATCGGGGTGCTCACGCAACGCGTTCTCGAGCGATTCCAGGTCGTTGAACTGCGCAACCAAAGTATTGCTGTCCTCGTCGATGTTCACGCCGGCGCACGCAGGTACCGGTGTTGGCATATTCGCTGCGCCCCACTCTTTATCTGTGGGTTTGACCGAAATCATCACCGCATCGTGTAAACCGTGATACCCACCTTCCATCTTCACGATTTTGGGCCGGCCGGTATATGCCTTTGCTAGGCGAAGCGCATGAAGAGTCGCTTCGGTGCCGCTATTGGAGAATCGAGCTCGATCGAGGAACGGATACCGACGGCAGATCTCTTCTGCTAGATCAGATTCAACGGCATGCGACATTCCATACATCGTTCCGGCGGATAGCTGTGCATCCACAGCTCCCATGACAACCGGATGTCTGTGCCCGACAATCAGGGCTCCGAACGAAAGATTGTGATCGATATATTCATTGCCATCCACATCCCACACTCTGGAACCCTCTGCCCTGGCAATGAACAAAGGATATGGGTCGTACATCCGCGAATTGCTCGCGGTGCCCATCGGCATAACCTTGCGAGCCTTCTCCCATAGCCCTTTCGAACCGGCTGTACGACTTTCGTACCGCTCGATCTCCCTCTCCAGCACCGTCGCTGTCTTCATCTTTGGTCTGTGTCTCCTGCGGCATTGCCGCGTTTGCCGTGCCCGGGCTGTCCTCTAACGGACGCTAAAGCGCCCCTAAAAAGCTGTCTCTTGCTTAATTTGAGGAGCGGTTTGCCCTGTTCATTTTCAAAGCCGCGACTTCAGGGGATCGGGGGGAAAATCGCGGTCAACTGTTTTCGCTCGGCTTTTCGACAGTTATCCCCGTCGAGCGGGTGCCACCCACACCAAGCGGTATCAAGGTGAGCAGCAGGTTGCTTGCCATCAAGGGTCGGCTTACACGAAATTTACGGCTATAAAGCTTTCATTTTCATAAGTATACACAGGCATCGCCGGACCGCATAGCTGTCCAATCTTTGTGTGCAAGGTGTTGCACATCGGCTCCGCAACCCACCATTTTTGGTATAAGTTGTTGAAAACAATGAATATTTATGGTTTTGGATTGCCAGGAACGTACGCTTGCACCTCAGCAAGTGGTGTGAGGTACCCCCGCTCCAGGTGGACCAGGCTGTGCAAACATTTACCCAATTTTGCAAAACCTGGGCCACTCCTGTCCTATGAACGAACAATGCTGGTATCCGCTGTTCCCGATTAAGATAAGGACCGAGCGGGTGAACACGGCCCATCGAAGTCGGACCAGCGGCGCAGCATGTATTCAGAGGGCGCATGACAGACGGATCCGTAGCGCACGGAGCCTCAGAAATCAGGGTCGAACTGCGGGCGTGCCCTCGCCCGCACGAACTCGCTTCTGTCGAACTTGGTCTTCATGCCGTCCATGTCTGGCAAGCGTCTCAGGATCTGTTCACCGCGGAGATGGCGAACCTGTCTGCGATCCTTTCGCCAGATGAACGGCACCGTAAGGCTCGATTCCGTTTTGAGAAGGATCAGTCCCAGTTCACGATCGCGCGCGGCCTATTGCGGACCCTTCTTGGCTCTTATCTCGGTTGTCCCCCGAACACGATTTCATTTTCCTTTTCTGATAAAGGAAAACCGAGCTTGGCTGGGCCCGCAGGCTTCGACATTCACTTCAATGTTGCTCACTCCGGAGGGCTGATTTTACTGGCCTTTTCGCGCACTCGCCGGATCGGCATTGATGTGGAGAAAATCCGACACGACTTTGCGGTCGACGAGATTGCTGAACGATTCTTCTCCGAAGCCGAACGGACGTGTCTCAGGCAATTGCCTGCCACTGAAAGGCATGAATCATTCTTCCGCTGCTGGACTCGCAAAGAAGCCTATATCAAGGCTACCGGAGATGGTCTTTCCCTTCCGCTAAGCCAGTTCGACGTCTCACTAACCGCGAATGACCCCGCCCGCCTGCTTGCGACTCGCCCGATCGCTACGGAAGCAGATCACTGGTCCATGCACAATATTGAGGTGGTGGCCGGCTACGCCGCAGCCCTGGTTGTGGAGAGAAAATAAAAGGACTTCACCGTCGCAAATCCAGCACTGGTAGCGGCATCTTAGAACCCACATTCAAAAATGTGATCCACAGGAAATCGAATGAGAACCAGTGCTGAAAGGAATATGTTGCAATTTTTTGCACACATCACATTCCAGTCAGCCTTGGGGAGGGTGCGACACAGTAAGGCCCCGTCTAATCAGCAACTTATCTCTACGGTATTACGCTTACGAGGCAGCAGAATTGCTCCTTAGATTGCGAAACAATCAAAGGCAAGCAGCAGGCCTTAACTGTTAACATATCGGCAGGGTCCCCCTTAATACCCTCCTTTTTCAGTAGTTTGAGCCGCTTGGCCCTGGGGTCTGAGCGGTGCGGTTTCAACAACTCTAGAACGAACCTGGGAGGTTCAAGGATTTGACTGCTCAAGCAAGCCACCTCATTCCGCCCCACGGCGGTGAACTCGTAAACCTTCTCGTTTATCCCGATCGCGCAGCTGAACTGAAATCCCATTCGCGGGAATGGCCGTCCTGGGACCTGACACCTCGGCAGATCTGCGATCTTGAACTGCTCATCAGCGGCGGGTTCTCGCCCCTGCGAGGCTTCATGACTAAGGCCGACTACGAGTCGGTCTGCCACAACATGAAACTGGCGAATGGCCTGATATGGCCTATGCCCATCACGCTCGACGTGACCGAAGAGTTTGCCAAGCAATTGAAAGCGGGCAGCAAAGTCGCCCTCAGGGATGCCGAAGGCGTCATGGTCGCCGTGCTTAATGTGGAAGAAGTTTGGCAACCCGATCGTCAGGCTGAAGCCAAAGCCGTGTTTGGGACGACCAGCACCGTCCATCCCGGCGTCGACTATCTTTTGAATAAAGGAAACGGATGGTACGTCGGCGGCAAGATCGAGGGCCTGCAGGCGCCCTCGCACTATGACTTCAAAGATCTGCGTTTGACTCCCGCGGAACTTCGGCAGGAATTCGCCCGGCTTGGGTGGCGCAAAGTCGTCGCATTCCAAACTCGCAATCCCATGCACCGCGCTCACCAGGAGCTCACCTTCCGCGCCGCGAAGAGCGTAGAAGCCAACTTGCTGATTCACCCCTCGGTCGGTATGACAAAACCGGGCGACGTGGACTACTTCACACGGGTTCGTTGCTACCAGTTGCTGCTCTCGAAATATCCTCAGGGAACCGTGAAGCTCTCGATGCTGCCGCTTGCAATGCGGATGGGCGGTCCTCGCGAAGCTATCTGGCATGCCCTCATTCGTAAGAACCACGGGGTCACGCACCTTATCGTGGGACGCGATCATGCGGGTCCCGGCAACGATTCCAACGGTAAACCGTTCTATGGACCTTACGAAGCGCAGGAATTATTCAAGAAGCACGAATCGGAGATCGGCGTGACCATGGTGCCGTTCAGCATGATGGTCTACCTCGAAGATCAGGACAAATATGTTCCCGATAACGAGGTGCCCAAGGGCTCCCGCGTGCTGAACATTTCGGGAACCGAACTACGCCAACGCCTCAATGAGGGCCGTGATATTCCAAGCTGGTTCACCTATCCCGAAGTTGTTCATGAGTTGCGCCGCAGCTATCCTCCTCGCCACAAACAGGGAGTCACGATTTTCTTCACCGGACTTTCCGGTTCGGGCAAGTCCACGATCGCGAACGTACTGCGAACCAAATTCCTCGAGATGGGTGGTCGCCCGGTCACGCTTCTCGATGGCGACCTGGTCCGCAAACACTTGTCTTCCGAACTTGGTTTTTCCAAGGAGCATCGCGACATCAACATCCGTCGCATCGGCTACGTCGCTTCGGAAATTACCAAGAACGGTGGAATCGCTATCTGCGCTCCCATCGCTCCTTACGACTCGGTCCGCAAGCAGGTTCGCGACATGATCGAGCCGCTCGGAGGCTTCATTCTTGTTCACGTGGCAACCACGGTGGAAGTTTGTGAGCAACGTGATCGCAAGGGTCTCTACGCGAAGGCGCGGGCTGGGATTATCAAGGAGTTCACCGGTATTTCCGACCCGTACGAAGCGCCCAAGGATGCCGAAGTGGTCATCGATACCGGCGATTTGAGTGCCGAAGAAGCTGCGCAGGCCATCATCCTGCACCTCGAACGTGAGGGCTTCATTGGCGTAACTCCCGAACCGGCAATGTCGGCGCGGGCCTAACATCCATTTGCCTGGCGCGCTCACGATTTTCAATCGACAGCGTGCCCGGTGAATGATCGAACGGCACAACTCGAATATGGAGTTGCTCGGACTAAAAATTCTGATTGGCTTCGGCGTCGGCATCCTGATCGGCATGACCGGATTGGGAGGTGGAGTACTTCTGCTTCCACTCCTCATCTTCGGACTGCGCGTGCCGGCCATTATTGCCGTGGGCTCTGACGCTTGTTTCAACTTCGTCACTAAGATCGGGTCCAGCTGGGTCCACCTGAGCAAGGGGACTGTTCGCCGCAAGGTAGTTGTTGCCTTGGGCGCGGGCAGCGCCCCCGGCTCGATTCTGGGTGTGACATTCCTCACCCACCTGCGCAATATCTATGGAAACGGCGTCAACGATTTCATCAAGTCCGCAGTTGGCCTTCTTTTGATCGTTGTACCCATGCTGTTGCTGCTGCAGCGCCGGATTGAAGATCGAGTCGTGAATCGTCCCCCCACGGCAAAATCCTTCGCCGGCATGGTAGTCATCGGCCTGGTCGCAGGCTTCCTGGTGGGCATGACTTCGGTCGGGTCCGGCAGCATCATCATGATGCTGCTGCTTCTGTTCTATAGCTACCCACCAAAGGTGATGGTGGGAACCGATATCGTTCACGCCGTTATTCTCACGGGTGTCACCAGTGCCCTTCATTGGCACTTCGGCAATGTCGATCCACGGCTGGTTGGATGCCTGCTGATCGGCTCCATTCCCGGAGGCTTGATCGGTTCGCAACTGAGCACCCGGGTTCCTGTGCTCTGGCTGCGGCGAATTCTCTGCGCGATTCTCCTGGCGACCGGCGCCAGGATGCTTTGGGCCTAGTCTTGGGGGAAAATGAGTACGCATAACGACATACTTGAACGCATTCACTCTGCCTTGGAAGCAGCCCGTACCGAATTGAAGCGGTTCACACCGGGCGCAATTGAAACCGAATACAAGTCTGGACATGATCCGGTCACGGAGGCGGATCGGGCCGTGGACGCACTTCTCCACAAGCATTTGCTGCGCGATGGAGAAGGTTGGCTCTCCGAGGAGACCGTGGACGACGTTCGGCGTCTGCAAAAAAGCCGTGTCTGGGTCGTCGATCCCCTGGATGGCACGCGCGAATTCGTTACCGGCATTCCGGAATTCTGTGTCTCGATAGGCCTGGTTGAGAACGGACGTCCTATCGCGGGCGGAATCTGTAATCCTGCGACGGACGAACTCATCATTGGATCGCTAGAGACTGGCGTCACTTACAACGGCAAACCAGCCGCTGTCAGTTCCAAAGACACCCTGTCCGGCGCGGTCGTTCTGGCGAGCCGTAGCGAGACAAAGCGGGGAGAATGGAAACAGTTCGAAGCGGCGGCGTTCAAGATCCGACCCATGGGATCGGTCGCCTATAAATTGGGGCTGGTGGCAGCAGGGTTGGCCGATATCACCTTTACGCTCACGCCGAAACACGAGTGGGACGTGGCAGCCGGCGTGGCCCTCGTCAATTCTGCTGGCGGTTTTACTTCCGGTCTGGGGGAGACTGAGTTACGATTCAATCAGCAGAAACCCTGGCTCCCAGGGATGATCGCCTGCAATTCCCTCGTGCGGGTGGAACTGCTTTCCTTGTTACGGAATCAGACTGAGGCTGGTGCGGGAGAAACGGCCAAGGTGGGGCATTGATCAGGATTCTCAGCGTGGTTGGGGCGCGTCCGAACTTTATGAAGATTGCGCCCATCGTCGCGGAACTCGAACGGTTCCCGGACGTTGAGCATTGCCTCGTCCACTCCGGTCAGCACTACGACGACTTACTCTCAGGCAACTTCTTCGACGAACTGCACCTGCCGAAGCCGGATGTGAATCTGCAAGTCGGTTCCTCCAGTCACGCGGTTCAGACTGCCGAAGTAATGAAGCGGCTGGAACCCGTACTGGTGGATTTCAAACCCGACCTGGTCATCGTAGTGGGTGACGTTAATTCAACTCTTGCGAGCGCGTTGACCGCGGCCAAGCTTGGAATCAAAGTCGCACACGTCGAGGCCGGGTTGCGCAGCTTCGATATGTCCATGCCGGAAGAAATCAATCGCAAGCTTACGGACGCGATCTCCGATCTGTTATTCGCAACCGAGCAAAGCGCCGTGACGAATCTGCGTTCGGAGGGCGTGCCTGCCGATCGCATTTTCCTAGTCGGCAACGTGATGATTGACACCCTCATTCGCCATCGGGCTGTAGCCGCCGAATCCAGAATCCTCGAACAACTTGGACTTCGCCAGGACGGCTCGGGAGTTGTGCCCTATGGTGTCCTTACGTTGCACCGCCCTTCCAACGTCGATGATAAGACGACGTTAGAGGGAATTCTCGGTGCCATTGAAGAAGTGGCTCATGATCTTCCAATTCTCTTCCCTGTTCATCCCCGCACCAGGAAGACCATTGAGCGTTTCGGTCTGAACCAATACCTGACCGCCGACTCAAGTCCTCAGAAAGGTATCGTCGCCATCCAGCCGCTCGGGTATCTGGATTTGCTTTGTGTCAACAACAATGCCCGCCTGGCGCTTACCGATTCGGGAGGCATTCAGGAAGAGACAACAGCACTGGGTGTGCCCTGCTTAACGCTGCGGAACAACACGGAACGTCCAGCAACCGTCGAGCACGGCACCAACCAGGTCGTCGGGGTTGATCCGCGCCGCATTATCGCGACGGCGCGGCAGGTTCTAAGTAGCTCGGGCGCGGCGCGTAAGTGTCCGCCGTTGTGGGACGGCAAGTCAGCAAGTCGTATTGTGGATATTTTGATTAACGCGTTTGCGCGAACTTCCGATTTAGGATGCGCAACCGCTGCGTGTTGAAGAGCAGTAATGTCTGAGTTCCCCCTTGGACTGGTTTGTACAGCCGGCAATCTGGGGTCGGATTGCCGCGGACCGAGGAGCTTTGTCCTCTATGGATGATGTAAAGATACCGCCCGAAGTGGCCCCCCAGGCGCCGCCCGCGCCCGCGTCTGAAGACGTGTTTGTATTCCCGGCGTCGTTCGCCCAGCAGCGCCTTTGGTTCTTGGACAAGCTGGAGCCTGGCCAAAATGCCTATAACGTCCCGCTGGCAATTCGCTTCCGAGGCAAGCTCCAGCCAGATGTGCTTGAACGTTCTATCCAGGAGTTGATCGCCCGACACGAGACCCTGCGCACCACACTCTCCGAAGACGAGAATGGAAATCCGGTTCAGATTGTTACTTCGCGGCAGAACTTTTCTCTCCCGACTGTCGACCTGAGTACCTCTCCCGCATCGTTGCGCGAAGATGAAGCCCGGGGCAAGATCATCGAACAGGCGCGTGCCCCATTCGACCTGCAGCACGGGCCGTTGTTTCGGGCCAGCCTCCTTCGACTGAATGCCGATGACCACATCCTGTCGTTCATCTTCCACCACAGCATCGTCGACGGCTGGTCGATGAGCATTTTGATCCGCGAAATCGCGTCAGTCTACGAAGCTCTTCTGCTGGACCGCCCGGTGTCTTTGCCGGAACTTTCGCTTCAATATGGCGACTACGCAACCTGGCATCAGGATTGGTTGAAAGGTGAGCGCGTTCAGACTCTCCTCACCTACTGGAAAAAACAACTGGAAGGAGCCCCCGCTGTTCTTGAATTGCCCGCCGATCTGACTCGGCCTGCCATGCAGAGCTTTGCCGGAGGACAGGAATCCGTCTTACTGCCGGCGACTCTCGAACAATCACTTACGGAACTCAGCCGCAAGCAGTCTGCCACCCTCTTCATGACTCTGCTTGCCGCATTCGACGTTTTGTTGTCTCGCTATACCGGTCAGGAAGACATCGTCGTGGGTTCGCCGATCTCAGGCCGCACTCGCGCTGAACTCGAAGGCATTGTCGGACTCTTCGTCAACACCCTGGTTTTCCGCAACAATCTTTCGGGCAATCCGACATTTCGGGAGTTGCTGAATCGTGTCCGCGAAACCACGCTCCAGGCGCAAGCCCACCAGGAATTGCCCTTCGAGAAATTGGTCGAGGAACTTAAGCCGGAACGCGATCTGAGCCGAAACCCAGTCATCCAGGTTTTCTTCAGCTTCGATAGCGTGCCGAAGAACGACAAGAACACCATGGGAGACATTGCGCTCTCCTCGTTCCGTGGCGCTGAGGGCCTGACCGCAAAATTCGACATAGCTCTCAATGCCGCCGTGACACGCGAAGGTATGCGCCTGGGGTTCACCTACAACGTCGACCTCTTCCACTCGTCGACGATCCAGCGCATGCTGTCTCAGTTGACAGTGCTCTTGCAGGAGCTAGCAACCAACCCTGACCGCAGACTTTCAGACCTGCCGCTGCTCAGCGCCGCCGAGCGCCAACAACTGCTCGTCGCCTTCAATCGCACAGTCCAGGATTATCCAGGCCATGCTTGTGTGCACCAGTTGTTCGAACAGCAGGTGCAACGCACGCCTCACGCCGTTGCCGCTACCGACAACAAGGACCGTTGGACCTACAACGAGCTGAATCAGCGAGCGAACCAAATTGCACGGATGCTGCGCCGTCAGGGCGTGGGACCGGAAACCCGCGTCGGGATTTGTCTCGATCGTTCTCTGAATATGCTCGCCGCTGTCCTGGGAACACTGAAAGCCGGCGCTGCCTACATCCCCCTCGATCCTTCCTATCCGAAGGACCGAATCCTGTTTGTCATGCAGGACTCGGGCATGCAGGTTCTGTTGACTCAGTCATCCCTTGCTCCAAATTTGCCTAGCAACGTTGGCAGGATTATCTGCGTAGACACGGACAAGCGAGCCATTGCTTCCGAAGAATCTTCGAACCCGGCAACTGAAGTCACTCCTCGGAATCTGGCCTACATGATCTATACCTCTGGCTCGACCGGAAAGCCAAAAGGCGTTCAGATCGAGCACAGGAGCGTGGTCAATTTTCTAGCCAGCATGCAGCGGGAGCCGGGCTTTAAGGCGACCGACGTTCTGCTCGCCGTTACGACACTGTCTTTCGATATCGCGGGGCTCGAGCTTTACCTGCCCTTGATTGCCGGCGCGAAGGTAGTCATCGCCACTCGAGAACAAGCCATTGACGGAACACAACTGATCCGCCTGATGCGGCAGCACAAAGTCACTGTCATGCAGGCAACGCCAGCCACCTGGCGCGTTTTGCTCGATGCAGGCTGGCAAGGCGACCCTACTTTGAAAGTTCTTTGCGGAGGCGAAGCCTTGCCCCGCAGCTTGGCCGAACGCCTGCTGCCGCTCTGCGGCGAGTTGTGGAACATGTATGGCCCGACCGAAACGACTATCTGGTCCTCCGTATACCGCGTCACAGATTTCAACTGGACTGCGGCGCCCATTGGCCACCCTATCGCCAATACTCAGATGTATGTGCTCGATAAGAACGCGCAGCCAGCGCTAATCGGCGTTGCGGGCGAACTCTTCATCGGCGGCGACGGTGTCGCGCGTGGTTACTGGAATCGTCCGGAACTGACTGCGCAGAAGTTCATCCCCGATCCGTTCAGCCAAACACCCGGTGATCGTCTGTATTGCACCGGCGACTTGGCTCGCTACCTGCCGGACGGAAACCTGCAATATCTGAGCCGGATAGACAATCAGGTCAAGGTCCGAGGTTTCCGCATCGAATTGGGCGAGATCGAATCCGTACTGGCGAGGCATTCTTCAGTACAGCAGGTTGCCGTCACGGTTCGGGAAGACGTTCCTGGCGACCAGAGGATTGTGGCTTACATTGTGCCCAGTCCCGGCACTCAGGCGGATCCATCCGCACTGCGTTCCTATCTGAAGACCTTCTTGCCTGACTACATGGTTCCCACTGCTTTCGTGGTTCTGGCCCGTTTACCCCTGACACCCAACGGGAAGGTCGATCGCAAGGCGCTGCCTGCGCCCGAGTACTCTGCTGTTGTCGGTGATCGCGTTCCACCCAGAAATGATGCTGAAAGAATAATCGCCTCTGTGTGGGAGAAGGTTCTGGGTATTTCAGAGGTGGGCGTCACTGACAACTTCTTTGAGATTGGAGGACATTCGCTTCTTGCCGTTCGGCTGATGTCCGAGATCCAAAAAACCACCGGCAAAGTCCTGCCACTGGCCAGCCTCTTCCAGGGCGCTACCGTCGAGACACTCGCGCGGCTGCTTCAGCAGGAATGTCCCGCTCCCGAACAGATCATCACCGAAGTCCAGCGTGGCTCCGGTAAGAACCCATTCTTCGCCATCGTGGTACCCGGCGTAAATGCGCTGGGCTACATCAACCTGGCGCGTCATCTGGGATCCGACGAACCTCTTTACAAAATTCAAGGCCTCGGTCCGCGTCTTCGCGGTCGTCCCTATACAGCGAAGGAGTTTGAGGATCTCGCGGCTGAGTACATTCGGGCCATGAAGACTGTCCAGCCCACCGGTCCTTATTGCGTGGGTGGGATGTGCGAGGGAGCCCGCATCGCCTTTGATATGGCTCGTCTGCTCGAAGCTCAGCACGAGGAAGTCTCCTTCCTGGGCGTTTTCGACACTTGGGTGCTGGAAAATTCTCAAATCCGGTGGCTGTGGAAGATCAACTATTACTCCGGACGCATCAAAGCGCTCGGCCGACTCACCCCCAAGGAAGCTTGGGAGATGGTATCGACGTCCGTGAGCCGGTTCTTCACGGGAAAACGAGTTAAGAGCCTTTGGCCGGATACTTATTGGCCCGGCGAGGAGTATGTACCACCTAAATACGGGGGGAAGATTACACTCTTCAAACTTCCCAAGCAGCCGTATTTCTACGTAGATGATCCGCTGATGGGCTGGGGCCAGCGCTGTGTGGGCGGCGTGGAAATCCAGCTGATCAAGTCCAAACATTTGCAGTTATTGCGTGAACCGTATGTTCGAGAGCTGGCACGCACGCTGGGAGCGCACCTTGGTCGCGCTCGCCATGACAGCTCGCATAACGGAAACTCTAACGATTCTCAGAACGACGGCGAATTGGTTTCAGTTTGCGCCCGCACAACTTCTTAAATGCGTGCGGAGATATGCTGGTGAGAACTACCGAGTAATCCAGCGACTTCTTTAGTCGTTAAGCTGGGTGAATGACCGTCCGGTGGTCTGGCAGCTACAAGGGACGACACGAGTGAAAATGGATAACCTCTACCTCCTGGGTGCACGGCAGCGCAGGTTGCTGTTTAAAGATCAAGATGAGCCTTATTTGTACGAAAATGCTCTCATTCTCCATCTTGATACGACGACTGGGCGCTGCACGACGTGTGTGGAATACAAGAGTCCCGCAGAAGCGCGGGCCAGCGAGAACTCCTCTTTCGTATTCAAGAGCGGCACATTGGTCGGAGACCGGCTTTATGCCTGCACGTCTACCGAGGTGATTATTTTCCAGGTACCCTCATTCCGGCGCCTCTCTTATATTTCGCTACCCTGCTTCAACGACGTCCACCACGTCACGCCCAGCAGGGACGGAAATCTATTGGCTGCCAGTACGGGTCTGGATATGGTCGTGAAGTTTACGCCGGATGGCGAAGTCCTTCGCCAATGGAGCGTTCTCGGTGAGGACCCCTGGGGACGTTTCTCTAAAGAAATCGATTACCGCAAAGTCGATAGCACCAAGCCCCACAAATCTCATCCCAACTTTGTTTTCGAAATGGATGGCGAAACTTGGGCTACCCGTTTCATGCAACGCGATGCGATCTGCCTGGATAATCCCGATAAACGCATCCTTATCGGTGTGCAATCGCCGCATGACGGCTTGATGGTCGAGGACAAGATCTATTTCACTACCGTTGACGGTCGCATCATCATCGTCAACCGGAGAACCAAGGAAGTTATCGAGATCATCGACTTGAAGCAAATGAACGGATCCGACAACACATTGCTGGGTTGGTGCCGCGGCTTGTTGACTGTGGATCACCGCTATGTCTGGGTCGGGTTTACCCGTGTACGCAAGACCAAGTTCAAGGAAAACATCCTTTGGGTGAAAAACATGTTCCGCGAAGGAGTGGCCGGTAAGCCCACTCACATTGCCCTGTACGATCTCGAGCGCAAAGAGTGTATTCAGGAATTCGATCTCGAGGACCATGGGATGAATATCATCTTCAGCATTTTCCCTGTTGCCGGCGTTCAACCGGAACTGTCGCCCGTCAGCATGAGCGAAAGTACGATGGCACTCAGCCAGGACTGAAAAGGTGAGCCTCTTCTTTTCAGTCCGGTTTTTCCTGCCGGCATTCTACGGAATCATCTATCCGGGAAATCTGTGATTGCATGAACAAGACGGTTTTCCTGATGTATCACGAACTAGAGGTGCCCGGGCGGCCGCTGTGTCGCACCGAGCAGGGCTATGTTCGATATGTCATCACCGACAGTGATTTCCGACAGCAAATTGCCTGGCTGCGCGAGCGTCAGTTTCAAGGCATGTCGGTCGAGTACGCGCTGAGCCATGCCGGTACTGAGGGAGTCGTAATCACCTTCGACGATGGCAGCGAGACAGACTTACTCACCGCCGCTCCCACACTGATAGAGGCGGCGTTCGGGGCAACCTTCTACATTACCGTCGGGTTCCTCGGCCAACGCGGATACCTCAATCACCAGCAAGTACGCGAGTTGAGCGCCGCCGGCTTTGATATCGGCTGCCACTCGATGACGCACCCGTATTTGAGCGATCTTCCACCTTCCGCACTGGATAAAGAGATACGCCTGGCCAAGCTCGAACTGGAACAGATCGTCGGAAAGCCCGTTTTACACTTCTCGTGTCCGGGTGGCCGATGGAGTCGCCAAGCGGCCGAAGTGGCAAAAGCCAGCGGCTACGCCAGCGTGAGCAGCAGCCGGATCGGGGCCAATGCTGGCGCAACCGACGCTTTCAATCTCGCGCGCATAGCTGTGACTCGCGGTATGCCCATTGCACAATTTCAGGACATCTGTGAAGCCCGTGGCATTTGGAGACTGCAATTACGCGGTCTGACACGCGACGCTGCGAAACAAATCCTCGGCAATACCGTTTACGATCGCCTCCGCACGCGCGCTTTGGAGCGGTAACCTGACATTCACCCTGCCGCCGATATAGCCATCCCAAGTTGATCAACCTGTTGGACGGGACGTTTTGCACCGAAGTCGCAGCACCATGTGACATGTACTTCCGTGTCCCGCAGGGTCACTGCCCTATCGTGACCTAGGCGCTCGTGCGTTGCTCCAGTACAGTCGCGACAAGAACTCGTACGCGAGAGTTCCCCCAAATCGTCGGTTACGAGGAAAGCGATGTCCCCCAAGAACAGGTGCCTTTTTGCGCACACCTTTTCCGCAACGCTTTTGATCGTTCTGTTAGCAGCTTCTCTGACATCCTTGGCTGCCACGACTGCCCAGCGAATCGTCATCGCTACGGGCAGTATTTCGGGTTCAGCCTACGTCGGAAAGACCTATAACCGGGTCCTCACAGTCACGGGCGGCACGGCCCCTTACCAGTTCAGCATCTCTTCTGGAACACTGCCGACAGGGCTCACGCTGAACTCATCGACCGGATCGATTTCTGGTACTCCGACCACGGCCGGCGTTTATTCGTTCCGGGTCGCCGTCACGGATCTTCCTCGCCCTGACAAGGGCGACCGGCTGCTGAGCATTACCGTGCTGGGCAATGTGCCACCTTCGGGCATCGTGGTGACACCTGCAACCGTGTCACTGGCTCCTGGAGCGACTCAACAGTTCTCTGCCACGAGCGGCGGTACCACGACTCAGGCAGTTACCTGGCGCGCCAGCTTCGGAGAGATCTCCAAGACCGGCCTTTACCGGGCGCCAAAAGTTTCTTCGACTACTTCGGTCACGATTACGGCCACCAGCTTGATTAGTGCGGCCATATCCGGGACCGCTGTTGTGACGATCTCCGGATCGAATCCATCGCCCAATCCGGTGTCTGTCGTCGTGAGCCCAAGTTCCGCCAGTCTTGCCTCGGGCGGTACCCAGCAATTCACGGCTCTCGTAAGCAATACTTCGAATACAAGCGTGACCTGGCGCGCTAGCGCGGGAAGCATATCTAGCAGCGGACTGTTCACGGCCCCGAAAGTCAGCGCCAACACCGCTGTGACGGTGACCGCAACCAGCGTGGCAGATCCAACAGCCTCCAGTTCGGCGGCGGTGAGTATAACGACCGGTGGCCCCAGCCCCCTGACAATTACAACCTCGGCTTTGCCTGGCGGAGTTTCTGGAACACCTTACGGCATAAGCCTGGGCGCGAGCGGCGGAACGTCACCTTATACGTGGAGCATGAGTTCCGGCTCACTTCCCAGTGGGATCAGCCTGAGCTCCAGCGGCACTCTCTCGGGAACCACCAGTCAAACTGGGCAATTCTCGTTTGTTGCGCAAGTAGCTGACTCATCGGCGGCCATACAACATGCAACTCAGTCGTTGACCCTCACGATCTCCAGCTCGCAGCCGACCGGCTCCATGGACGGTCCTGCACAGCTTCCACGCGTCTTCTTGCAGACAACACTGGCGAACACGCCGGCAAACGGACAGATTTGGAACGTCAACAACGCAACCGCGTTACAACAGACTCTGAATAGCGCTGCCTGCGGCGACACGATCATGGTGCAGAGTGGCGTCGTCTACACCGGAACGTTTACGTTCCCGCAGAAGTCGTGCGATAGCCAACACTGGATCATCGTGCGCACCAGCGCTCCGGATACGGCTCTTCCGCCGGAGGGTGTTCGATTGACTCCCTGCTACGCAGGTGTGACCTCTCTTCCCGGTCGTCCAGCGTTTAACTGCAGTTCCAGCCAGAAAGTGCTTCCGACCATCGTTTACAACGGAACTGGCCAAGGTCCTATTGTTTTTGCCAATGGTGCCAACCACTACCGTCTGTTGGGACTGGAAATCACCCGCACAGTGGGAACCGGTCCGTCAGGCGCGCTTGTTTCCACCGGTGTCGCGGATAGCCTGGTCTTCGATCGTCTCTATCTACACGGCACTCCGAACGACGAAACTCGCCACGGAATTCAACTCGGCGCCAGCACCAATGTGGCAGCCGTCGACTCCTATTTCAGCGACTTCCATTGCACATCGGTCACAGGAACCTGCACCGATGCGCAAGCGATCAGTGGCGGCAATTCCAACGGAACCATGGGGCCCTACAAGATTGTGAACAACTTCTTGGAGGCCTCGGGCGAAAACATCCTGTTCGGTGGTGGTCCCTCCACGGCAACACCGACCGATATTGAAATCCGCCGCAATCACCTCTTCAAGCCCATGACCTGGCTGAAAGGCCAAGCCGGGTTTGTCGGAGGCACTAGCGGCAACCCCTTCATGGTGAAGAATCATTTCGAGTTGAAGAATGCCCAGCGCGTTCTCTTTGAAGGCAACATCCTCGAAAATAACTGGGGTGGGTTCTCGCAAAGCGGATTCTCGATTCAGCTGACGCCAAAGAACCAGTACCTGAACGGCACAAACGTCTGCCCGATTTGCCAGGTCACGGATGTCACGATTCGCTACAACACGATCAGTCACGTTGGAGGCGGAATTGTGATGGCCACGGTTGGTTCCAGCGTTACGGGCGGAATCGCATATGCCGGTGGCCGCTATAGCCTCCATGACGTTACGATCGACGACATTGATGCCAGCAAGTACATTGGCTCGGGCACCCTGTTCCTGATCATGAACAGCTGGCCAACCAACGTGCTCAACAGCATCAGCATCAACCACATCACCGGGTTCACCGACGCCACCGCGGGTCACCTGCTCTCGCTGGGAAATCTCAACAGCAACCCGAAGATGACGGGATTCAGTTTCACCAACAACCTGGTCGCTTCCGGCCGTTATCCGGTATGGAACGTGGGATTCGGTACCAACAGTTGCTCCGCTTCGAACATCCCGTCGACCACGATTCCTGTCTGCTTTACGCCGTATGGTTTCAGCAGCAATGCAATCGTTGGGGCACCGTCTGCCTTCCCGGCGGCGGCGTGGCCCGGCGGGAACTTCTTCCCCGCTGCCGCTACCAACGTGCAGTTCACCAGCTACAACAACGCAATCGGTGGCAACTACCAACTGCTCTCGTCCAGTCCGTACAAGAACGCGGCAAGCGATGGAAAGGACATTGGGGCTGACATCACCGCCCTTCAGTCCGCCACCGCTGGCGTCTACTAAGCTTTCTCCTTCCGTTGTGTGTGACGGCCGTGTAATCGGGATACCTCCCGGATACACGGCCGTTCCACATGCTATGATTTTTTATCCTGCATCCAATAAATCAAGCTCGGTATTTCAATCTCATGGGGCGTGCGAGGAGACTCGAGGAGATGCAACTGGTGTGGCGCCCTATTGTTGCGGTCCAGACGATCCTTCTTTTTTCGGCTCTCGCCTTGTCAGCGGCGTCTCAGCAGCCTGAACCCGGTTCCGCAAATTCGGGAAAGTTCGATGGTCCTGCTGAGTTGCCACGGGTCTACGTAAAGAGTTCCCTAGCGGATACTCCGGCCCCGGGACGCGTTCGTCTCGTGCGGGAGGGCGAGAACCTCCAGGAAGCAATCGAAGGTGCCAAGTGTGGAGACACACTTAAGCTCCAGGCGGGCGCGACCTTCCAGGGAACCTTCAAGCTTCCCTCGAAGCCCTGCGACGATTCTCATTGGATCGTTATTCGTACCAGCGCAGCGGACGATGCCCTCCCTCCCGAAGGCACTCGCCTGACACCCTGCTTCGGAGGCATTGCGGCACTTCCCGGCCGGCCCCAATTCCAATGCTCACATCCAACCAACGCCCTAGCAAAACTGGTATTTGACGCGCGCGGCAATTCTGGCCCAATTACTTTCCTTGCAGGAGCGAACCACTATCGCTTCACCGGTCTGGAGATCACGCGTGCAGCCGCCGACCAGCACATGCGCAACCTGGTTGAAACTGCCAACGACGCAACCGCCCATCACATCATTTTCGATCGCGTTTGGCTTCATGGCGGTCCACAAGACGAGACCAAGGCCGGAATCCACCTGAGTGGCATGTCCTACGTGGCGGTTGTGGATTCCTATCTCAACGACTTCAAATGCATTGCGCGCGAGGGTTCGTGCACGGATGCGCAGGCCATCAACGGCGGGTCGGGCAATGATCCTGGCGGTCCCTACAAGATAGAAAACAATTTCCTGGAAGCCTCCGGTGAGTGCATCCTGTTCGGCGGAGCCCCTGCCACCACCACCCCCGCCGACATCGAGATCCGGCGCAACCATCTCTTCAAGCCAATGTCGTGGAAACCGGGTCAGCAGGAATTTGTCGGCACTGCGACCGGCGCTGCCTTTATCGTGAAGAATCATTTTGAATTGAAGAACGCCCAGCGGGTTCTTTTCGAAGGCAACGTGCTCGACAATGTCTGGGGCGGCTTCAGTCAGCACGGGTTCTCCATTCTGCTGACGCCCAAGAATCAGGCTCCCAACGTCTGCCCTCTATGCCGCGTGACCGACATCACGGTGCGCTACAACAAGGTGCGCCACGTCGGAGGAGTTCTGCAAATCGCCAACGTGCCCTCGGGTACTCACGGTTCGGCGACCGCCGGAGAGAGATACAGCATTCATGACCTGGTCGCATCCGACATCGATGGCGATGCCTACAAGGGATTCGGTTCCTTTGCCCTCATCATGTCGGAGACACCGCTGCTGAAAGATGTGGCCATCGACCACGTGACGGCATTTCCACCGAATGTTTTGATCTCCATTAGCAGCAGTGTCGAGCAACCCAAAATTCAGAACTTCAAAGTGACCAATAGCATCTTCGGAGCCGGCGACCGACAGATTGGATCCGCTGGCGGCGGTCGGAAGAACTGCGCGTTCCAGCCCGACATGCAAGGGCCCGAAGGTGTCCTGAAGAGTTGCTTTGACAACTGGGAATTCACCCATAATCTGATCGTTGGCGGCGGAGGCCACTGGCCGAAAGGCAACGCTGCGGTTCGCAATGAGGGCGATGCTGGAATCAAGTCCGCGGATTCCAATTACCGTCTATGCCGCGAAAAAGAAGCAGAATGCAAGAAAGCTTCGCCTGCAATCCACGCAGCGGCTGACGGCAAAGATCTCGGGGTAGATGTGGAAGCTTTGGAGAAGTTAACGGCCGGCGTGGAATGAAGTCGGTTAAGATTTTTCCGTTTCCGTGATTCCCATTCTGCCAATCGCTGCGGTCCGGGCCAGCGGCGTATTTGATTTCAACCACAACTTCATGTCAAAAACGTTGGGATATACCAGCTTCATCAATTGCACGTTGGCGCTGGGGCTCAACTCTCTTCGTGGTGTGATGGGATCGTAGCCAGTCTCGACCAGCAGGTCCCCTATCGCGCTTTCCAGTTCAATGATCTGCGCAGGGGACAAGGTCGATTTCCATCGTCCTACCGGGCTGAAGTCTTGCTTGGCCTCGTCGCGGAACGAAGAGTTCGGACTCTGCAAAGACCCGAGCGCTACCTGCTGGATTCGATCGTAATCGAGATCGTGATCGATGAACCTGCCGAGTTCCGCCAGGGTTTCTCGCGGTGTGTTGACCAGGTCCTCGTAGTGCACTTCCCGGTAATTGGCACCAAACAACCGTCCATGGCGTCGGCCTTTGGCGACAATCCATCGCCAGAACAGCCCCGCGGCCACCACGCTGCGGGCCTTGTCCCAGGGATAGGGGCGTATCCAGCCGATTTTATTGAGCGAAACCGCAACGTCCCGGCCATCTCGGATGATGTGAATAATGAGCGCATCCGGGAAGAATCTCTTGATCAGCGGTAGATAGAGCAGGTGCAGTGGCGTGCACTCGGCCCACCTCTCCACGCCCTGCTTGTGCGCAATCGTCTCCATGACGATTCGCAGAAAATCGCCGGCATTGCGGCAGTCATCCAGGATCTTCGGCTCGATCTCTTCCGGCGTCAGCCCCGTGCGATGAAACAGTTTGCTGCGCAGCCACGCGTTCATCAAGGCTTCGCGATTGGTACGATGGGCCAGGTTTCCAAACCGCGATCCCAGGAGGTTAAAAGTATTACTTTCCGCGTGATAAACCGCGAATCCACCAGCCGACAATAACGTGTGATACAGGAACTTGGTACCTGACCGCCCGCATCCGAGGACAAACACCGGTGCCTTGCTCCGCTTCCTGCCCGACGTCGAGGCACACTCGCTTGTGGCTGTCTGGATCTCCATGCCGTTACTCAACCTTCAACTTACTTCTTCCGCCTGCGCCGCAGAATCTGACAGTTCAAGCGCCGACAAGTTCGCCAGTCTTCCAACCGGCGTCCCAATTTTCAACCAGAGTTTTGTATCCAGAAAAGCCGGGTAAACGCTGCGAATGAATTTCTCCCGCACGCCTGGCCGGCGTTCTGCATCCGTTATGGTCAATTCGTAACCGGTCGATTGCAGGCATTCTCCGACCAACGATTCCAGCGAGATCACATCCGCGCGCGACAGTCTCTCCTTCCAACGTTGCATTGGCCGGATGGGCCGCTGCTGCTGCTCTTCGCGAAAGGACGAATTTGATTCGCGCAACCGTCCTAATCCTCGACGCTGGATATGATCGTAGTCGAGTTGGTGATCGAGAAAGCGGCCCAGCGCCTCGAGTGTCGGCCGCGGATTCGAGACCAGGTCTTCATAGTGGATCTCGATGTAATCGGACGGAATCTCTCTGCCGTATTCGCGTCCCTTATTCACCATCCATTCCCAGTACATTGCCGTTGCAAGCAAACTTCGGCGTGGACCGCGGTCCCACGGCAGTGGCTGGAAGCCACCCATTTTCTTCAGAGAGAGGGCGATGTCCCGTCCATCACGAATGATGTGCACGAACAGGGCGTTCGGAATGTCGCGCTTGATCTCCGGCATGTAAAGAACGTTGTCGGGATCGTATACCGCCCATCGCCTTACATTCTGGGCTTGCGCCACGGCATCCATGGTGATGCGAATAAAGTCACCGCTGTTGCGGCATTCAGACATGATCTTCGAACTCAGGTCATTGGCATCGAGTCCTGACCGCCTGAAGCCCTTGCTGCGCAGGAATGTTTCCAGGATCTGTTTCCGGTTATCCGGTCTCGCGAGGCTGCCAAAACGCGGAACCAGCATTTTGTAGATGGGCAGGTATCCACGATAGATCGCGAAATCGCCGGCCGACAGCAACGTGTCATAAAGAAGGTTCGTGCCGGAACGATGGCAGCCGACGACGAAAACCGGGCTGCGGCCGCGTTCTGTTGTGGGATGGATAGCCAGGGCAGTTCCCGCTTGGCTCACCGCGTCTCTCGGAGAGGTGCACGGATCAGCAGAGTCACAGTATAACATTCGAAATCCCCACCCCTTTCTCCTCGCACACGCACCGGTGAATCTTTGGTAACCTAAGCTCAGTTGGTCGGACCCGGCGGCCTGTCCCGCTGCCGCTACTATGGTGAGTGCACTCCGCCCCAGGCCTCACGCGCTTGGCAAGCACTGCCGCCGCACAGTTTCGGCGCTGAATATCTCTCACTTCGATCGTGAAAGGAACGGAATTGGAGTCTTCCGAAACTGCTGCCTCGCCGGGCGACAAGCCGACTGAAATCGCTCTGAATTCCTCCCCAGAGCCGGCACGCAACAAAATGGACCAATCCTTGGTCCGAAGCCTCGCCTGGCGCGCAACCACGAGTTGGGTCAGCCAGCTCTTCAGCTGGATTTCGCTGCTGATCGTCGTACGCAAACTGGCTCCCGCCGACTTCGGCATTGCCGCCATGGCCCTTACGCTGTGGCCATACCTGCGATATGTCGGTGAACTTGGCATTCCCGCAACCATTGTGAATCTTCGGGATGTGACTGATGACCAACTGGCACAGCTCAACACGGTCTCTTTGCTCCTCGGCATCGGCTGCTTCGGAGTGGGCGCCGCGCTTGCCAAACCTCTCGCCATCTTCTTCCATACACCGCAGGTGACCGCTGTTGTCATCGTCATCTGCACCGGATTGATCCCGATGGGACTCCGCGCCGTCCCGGAAGGCCTTCTCGCCAAAGACATGCGCTTCGGACGAATCTCCTGGTGCGAAGTCGTCAATTCCCTCGTAGCCACCGCCACCACACTGATCTGCGCATTGCTCGGCATGGGATACTGGGCGCTCGTCATAGGCAACGTTCTTTCCACTGTCGCACGCAGCGCCATGATCATCGCCTCGCGTCCCTTTCGTTTCGCAATGCCACGCCTGGAATTTCTACGACGCGAACTCACCTTTGGCTGGCACGTGCTGGTCTCGGTCGTGGCTCTCAACTCTTATCAGCGTCTGGACAATGTGACGTCCGGTCGCGTTCTCGGCCAGACCGCCCTCGGCTTCTACGGCATGGCCTGGACACTCGCGAACGTACCGATGGAGAAAGTCACGTCGCTTGTGACCACCGTCGTGCCTACCTACCTGGCCGCCGTTCAAAACGACCCGCCTGCGATTCGCCGTTACGTCCGCAGCCTCACCGAAGCTCTGGCCTTAATCACGTTTCCAGCCAGTGTCGGACTCGGACTCGTCGCCCACGAACTCGTCCCCGTCGCCATGGGTCACAAGTGGGACGGCGTCATAGTTCCGTTAGCGGTGCTCTCCATCTACACCGCTTTCCGCTCGATCGTCGCCTTGATCCCCAAAGTTCTCACGTCCGTGGGCAATGCCAGGTTTGTAATGTGGAACGACCTGTACGCCCTGGTACTTCTACCCATTTCATTCGTGATAGGGAGCCATTGGGGGAATACCGGCATCGCGTGGGCATGGGTAGTGGCCTATCCGCTGGTCGCTGTCCCCCTATACCGGAAGACTTTCCAGACCATTGGAATGAAGACCTCGGAATACATCCGCTCCACCCGCCCCGCACTCGACGGAACTCTGGCTATGTCCGCTGCGGTCCTGTTGTTCCGGCACTTCGTTCCAGCGCACTATTCAGTTTCGGTCCGTTTAGTCGCCGAAGTTGCAATTGGCGCCATCGCATACGTAGCGGTTTTATTCCTCTTCTATCGTGACCGCGTTGACTCTTTCCTGAGACTCGCAAAGAGCATTCGCGAACGTAAAGCTGCGGGCAAACGCAAATTGCAGGAACAGGCCTAGCTCCTAAGCCGGAGTTGGCTCGCCCTGTAACCATGCGCGCAGCTTTTGTTTCCGCTCGAACATCTTCTTCGCTTCATTTCTCAGTTTGCCGACGAACTCATAGCGCGACTTCGTGAACCACGGCACCTTGTGAGCGATGCAGCCGTACTTCTCCTTGTACGTGCCGCCGCCTCCCCAGTCATACACTTGAACCCCACGCTGCTTCCAATAGCGCATGACATACCATTGGATCGCTTCATTCGGACGCAAGATCTGGCTGGACCGCAAACTTGCGTTGCCCCAGAACTCCGCAATTCTGTTGAATCCCGGGAAAATTCCGCTTGCGATACATTTGCCCTCGCCATCGCGAGCCCGCACCAGTAGCAGCCGTCCCGTCGGCTCCAGGTGCTTGATCAGCGCCCGCACCCGCTCCACACCATAAGTGGGAACGAGCCCCTGCTTCGCAAAGACGTCCTTGAGCTGCGCGTAATACTCGTCCGCAAAGGCCGCGTCGTGAGCCTCCTCGATGACCACACCGCTCTTTTCGGCTTTTCGTACGCATCGACGGCAAGCACTGTCCATGGCGCCGAAAATCTCATCCTCGGTTCGCGTCAAATCCGTGCGATACGAATCGTAATACTCACACTTAAACCCGAGAACCTGCCCATCCTCTGGATTGAAATACGGGTCGGAAACTTCCATGTGGAGGCACTTGAGTGTGTTCCACGCGAAATCCTCTACCGCGGCCAGCGCCGCTGCGCGCGAAGTACCCGGAACGAGATTGAAACCCATGTACGGAGTCGTCCAGCCAGGAAACGAACTGCCAAGGACGCGAACTCCCATACGGGTAAATGTCAGCCCCGTGAAATAGCCGACCAGCTCGCTTCCGTCGCGAACTTCCGCGAGAACCGGGGTAGCGCCCTGTGTCTCACTCACGAACTCCACCCACTCGCGTGTTTGAAAAACAGTGCGATCCTCGAAGCTGTCGATCTTCTTCCAGTCTGCTGTTTTGAAATCCACCAGGCTACATTTCATGCGGCGCGTCTAATCCTTTCGGCCCGTTCATTACTTGTCAATCAGAATGTCGGAATAGCTCACCATCAGTCGCGACAAAGGTGTATTAATCTTCGCCCACTGTTTGCATTCATAAAACGCGCCGTACATAAGGCGCATTTGCTTCACCGTAAGACGGTGGTTCGATGCCGCCGGGCTCGTCGATAATTCGTAGCCCAGCTCTTGCAGGTAACCGCCGACCAGCTTTTCGAACCACATAAGTTGATCCGGAGGGAACTTCCCTTTCCAGCGGCCCACCGGCGTAAACTCTCCTTGTTGCAGGTCTTCCTTGAAGGAAGTGAGAGGTTTTTTTACTGAACCGACGGCCGAGTTCCGAATGTGGTCATAATCCAGATCGTGCTGGATGAACTGCCCGATCCGGGCGAGCGTTGGCCCCGGGTTCTGAACCAAGTCCTCGTATCGGACTTCGATGTAACTGGGTCCCAGTTCAGCGCCCAACTTGCGAGCCTTTCTGACGATCCACTCCCAATACAACCCCGCAGCAAGCAGTCCTTTCTGCTTCTGCCACGGTAATGGCCGGCTCCAGCCGCGCTTATCCAGGGAAAGAGCAACGTCTCTTGCGTCGCGAATAATGTGTATGAACAAGGCGTCCGGCAGGTCACGCTTGATGCGCAGCATGTGGGGAGCATTCGTCGGAGTGGAATCCACCCAGCGGTCGACGCCCTGCTTGCGTGCGACCTCTTCCATGACGATTCGCAAGAAATCGCTCGCTCCGCCGCACTCATTTAGAATTTTCGCGCTGATCTCTTCGGCTTCGAGGCCTGACACACGAAAGGCCTTGCTGCCGATCCACTCCTTCATCATGGCTTGCTTATGCTTGGGAACGCCCAAGTCCCCGTAAATGGGCTCCAGCACGTCATAGACATTCATCTGCGTGTGGAACGCAGCGAAGCCTCCTGCGGAGAGTAGCAGGTGGTAAAGGAAGCTCGTCCCTGAGCGTGGACAACCTACTATGAAGATCGGTGGCTTCATTCCTAGCGCCTACCAGCAAATCCCTTCGTAGGCACCCGTCGTATGCGGCCGATTCGCACGATTCAGGTGTACCAGGTCGATTACGATCTGTTCGGGCCGCAGTGCAGCCGCTACCTGGTCCCGAGCGGCCGACTTCGTGCCAATCACGACAACCTCACCTTCACGAATGACCTGCTCGAGATCACTCGACAGTAGCGAGCCAATGTGCGGAATGACCTCTTCAATGTATTGACGATTTGATCCGGCCAACCGTCCGAGCGAGACATCCGGATCCCAAACCCGTACGTCACAGCCTTCGCCCAGCAACCGCTTAATCAGTTGCACCTGTGGACTCTCTCGCAGATCGTCGGTGCCCGCCTTGAAACTCAAGCCAAGAACAGAGATCTTTTTCTTTTTCGTTTGTAAGACTGCCTCGAGTGCGCGCTCGACGTGCTCTGCATTGCTTCGCAGAATCGACTCCATCAGCGGCAGTGACAAATCCAACTCTTTGGCGCGATGGGCCAACGCCCGAAGATCCTTCGGGAGGCAAGAACCGCCGAATGCGAATCCAGGGGACAAATATGCCGGCGAGATATTCAATTTTGTATCGAAGGTGAAGATTTCGGTCACTGCCTGCGTATCGACGCCGAGGCTCTTGCACATCGTTCCCACTTCGTTCGCGAAACCCACCTTTACAGCATGAAATGCGTTCGAGACGTACTTGGCCATTTCCGCGGTCGAGATCGTGGTTTCAAAAATTCGCCCCGGAACTTCCTTGTACAAATCGCGCACGGGCGCAAGATGCTGAGGATCGCGGGCCCCCAGTATGGTGCACGGCGGTTGCATGAAATCGGCGACCGCGCTGCCCTCGCGCATGAACTCCGGGTTATAGCAAACGTTGAAATCTACGCCGCAACGTCCTTGACTTGCTTCCTCCAGCGCAGGAATGAAAAGCGACTCGGTTGTGCCCGGAAGCACCGTACTGCGAAGAACAACCGTATGTTTGGCGTTCTTCTTTTTGAGAGCGGCCCCAATCTCTCGGGCCACGTGCTCGACGTGGCTCAGATCAAGCTTGCCGCTACGAAGACTGGGAGTCCCGACGCAAACGAATGAGATGTCTGACGCCATCACAGCCGCTACCGGATCGACTGTTGCATGCAGGTGACAAGCCTTGTTGGCTGCGGCCACCAGTTCGTTCATGCGGGCTTCTATGATGGGGCTCCGCCCCGAGTCCAACATCTCCACCTTTGCCCGGCTCACGTCCACTCCCATGACCCGGTGCCCCATCGAGGCAAAGCAGGCGGCTGACACCGATCCGACATATCCCAGCCCAAAAATGCTGATTGATCCGCTCACTCTTAAGAGTTCCCCTTTAGTTTCTGGATAGGAAAGCCCACGTAACCTGAGGACGGTGCAAGTGGGATTCCAAAATCCCTCGAAGCAGCCCTCGAATACACGCCTAAGCCAAAGAAAACAATCAACTTACAAATCATCTAACCAAGCCGAGCCCGGCCTTTCTCGACAGGTCGCTTCACCCGGAGCCCATGGATAAATGTTTACCACTTTTGGGGAATTGGTGGAGCTACATCTCACAAACTGTCTACCGACGGTCACTACATCCTTTACTTTTCTCGGGTGTTACCTTGCCAGTCAACCGGACAGTTGGCACCCATCGTGCTCTGTACCTATTACATTTGATTTGAACACCTTACTATTGAGTCGTCTTGTCAATTAGCATGGCTGTTGTGACCTCGGGATGGCACAAAACCTGGACCCGCCTGCGCCAAATGAGCAGTAACGAACTGCGCGCCCGGGGCACCCAGGAATTGATGAAGCGGGTGGACTTGGCTAAATACCGGGTCGGTCTACGCCCTTCACCGAATGGAGACCGCTCCGCTGCCACTCCCGGTACGTTTTTCTTCTCGGCAGACGACCTGCCCGGCCGCATCAAGCTTCTTCGTGAACGCTTGCCCGCCGAATGTGGCGAAATTGTTCGAGAGGCCGATGAAATCCGTCGGCATCAGTTCCGTCTGCTTGGATATACAGGCCTGCAGCTTGGCAAAGATATCGATTGGCATCTCGACCCTGTTCACGGCAAACGGGCTCCCCTCGAGCCCTGGTTCAAAATCAGGTTCCTGGATTTCGAGCAGGTCGGCGATCACAAAGTCACTTGGGAATTGAACCGCCACCAGCACTTTGTCACCTTGGCGAAGGCAGCGCTCCTCACCGGAGATCAACGATACGTCACCGAAATCATTGAGCAGTGGTATTCCTGGCAAATAGCTAATCCCTACCCGCTCGGAATCAACTGGGGGAGCAGCCTTGAGGGTGCCTTCCGCAGCCTGTCATGGCTCTGGGTACTTCATTTGTTGGAAGGCTCGCCCGCGCTCCCTTCGAGCTTTTCGGATGATGTGCTGAAAGCTCTGGGCCTCCATGGCCGCTACATCGAGCGGTATCTTTCAACCTATTTCTCTCCGAACACGCATCTGCTCGGCGAAGCCATGGCGTTGTTGTTCATCGGAACCTTGTGTCCGCAACTGAAAGGTGCCACTCGCTGGAAACAAAAAGGTTGGCAGATCCTAGTTGATGAAGCTGAGCGGCAGGTGCGTTCCGACGGCGTCTACTTCGAGCAGGCTCTTTACTATCACGTCTATGCGCTCGATTTCTTCCTGCACTCGCGCCTGCTTGCCACACGAAATGGATTGGATGTGCCCGCGGGCTTTGACGCAACCATTCGCAAGATGCTGGAGGTAGTTCGATCTCTGTCGCAAGCGGCGCCACCTGAGAGCTTTGGCGATGACGATGGCGGACGTTTGTTTAATCCGCGACGCAACCGGAAAGAACATCTCACGGACCCCCTCGCGATTGGCGCAGTCACCTTTCACGATGAGGATCTTGCCGCTTCCGCCAAGTTGACCGAAGAAGCGATATGGCTGTTCGGGTCGGAAGCTTTACCTCTGACGCAGATCCCTGCATCCACGAATTCCACTTCGAAATCCTTCAACGCTGGTGGCATTTACGTCATGGCCAGCAATGCCGGAAGGAATCAGCGCGCAGTGATTGATGCCGGTCCTCAAGGAACAGGTCGAAGCGGTCACGGTCACGCGGACGCGTTAGGGCTGACTCTTGCGGTGGATGGAAGATCCTGGCTTGTCGATCCCGGCGCTTATATCTATATCTCTGAGAAGGACGAGCGGAATGATTTTCGCGGCACCTCGGCTCACAACACGATGTGCATTGACAGCGAAGATCAGGCTGTTCCGGAAACGCCATTCAGCTGGACATCGCTCCCCAATGTCAGTGTCGATGATAGCGTCCAGGGCGTGACCTTCGATTTCTTCGCCGGTCACCACACCGGTTATGAACGGCTCAGCCATCCTGTGCGGCACCGGCGTTTTGTCTTCCACCTGCGCGGGGGTTTTTGGTTCGTGAGGGATCTTGCCGACGGTGCCGATATGCACGTGCTGGAAACCTCATGGCACTTCGCGCCCGATGTTTCGCTCCGTGAACGCGACGGATATGTGCTCGCCCAGGGGCCAGGTGTCACGGGCAACAACGACTTTCTTGCCATCGCAGGCGCAAGTGATTCTCGATGGAGTAGTTCTCTTTCCAGCAGATTTGTTTCGCCGGCGTACGGCGCAAAGGTATCTGCGCCCGTCCTTAGATTTCGTTCGCAACTCCAACTCCCCGCTGAACACGCAATCGTAATCGCTCCTTTGCGGCATGAGTCGGACAGCATCGGCGCCTTAGCTCGATTGGCTGGCTACAATCAGGCCAGCGGTGTGTCGGCTTACCGCTGGGAATATGATCGAGCAACCCACTATTTCGTCTTTGCAGGCGCAAAAGGCGCCTGGACGATCGGTCCCTGCGGAAGTGATGCGCCTTTCTTCTATGCGCGTATTGAACACCGGCGCGTCACGCACTTTGCATTCTGCGGAGGCACGTTTGCTTCGCTGAACGGCGAAACAGTGGTAACCCATACTCACGCGCTGGAACGGTTCGAATGGGTCGGTGGTGCGGGATCTCGGCAGATATATACCTCAGACGAGAACTGCCAGGTTTTACATTCTGTGCTTGAATCAACTGCTCTGTACTAGGGAAGGCCCACGATGTGTGGAATTGCGGGAATGATGAAGTTCGGTAGCGGCGCTCAGGTGGAAGCGGGCGCAGTACGGCAGATGTGCGATGTTATGGCTCACCGTGGGCCGGACGACGACGGCATCTACACGCAAGGGCCGGTCGGCATCGGCATGCGCCGCCTCAGTATTGTCGATCTCGCTACTGGGCACCAGCCCATCAGCAACGAAGACGGCACTCTTTGGATCGTCTTCAACGGCGAAATTTATAACCATGCCAGCCTGCGCGAACCCCTGATCTCGCGCGGACACCGCTACCGCACCCACAGCGATACCGAAACCATCATTCACCTTTACGAGGAATATGGCCGCGATTGCGTCCAGCACCTCCGGGGCATGTTCGCATTCGCTATTTGGGATTCCCGCAAGAAGCAGCTTTTCATCGCCCGCGATCGCCTGGGAATCAAGCCGCTCTATTATTCGATTCGTCCCGACAGCTTCGTCTTCGGTTCAGAAGTTAAGGTGATCATGGAAGCGCCCGGGATGTCGCGCGAATTCAATCGTTCCGTGCTTCCCGAGTATCTTGCATTCGGGTATCTCTCCGGACAAGACACGTTCTACTCAGGAATTCGCAAGCTGCTTCCCGGTCACACGATTGAACTCAGTGAAAACGGAGATCTTCGTATCGAGCAGTATTGGGACTTGCCATCCCCCTCAGATGACAGCCCTCGTTCCACGGAATACTACGTCCAGACCTACCGGGAAATGCTGGATCAAGCGGTAAGCAGTCACCTGATGAGCGATGTCCCACTCGGTGTTTTCCTGAGCGGCGGCCTCGATTCCAGCGCCGTTGCGGCATTGATGACGAAAATACGCCGCGAGCCCATCGAGAGTTTTTCCGTCGGATACGCCGAACAGACTTACAGTGAACTGCCCTACGCGCGGACCGTCGCTCAGCACTTGAATTCGAAACATCACGAGGTCATCGTCAGCAGCGACGACTTCTTCGACGCGTTGCCGAAGCTCATCTGGCAGGAAGACGAGCCCATCGTATGGCCCTCTAGTGTCTCGCTGTACTTTGTCGCCCGCCTTGCCCGTGAGCGGGTAAAGGTCGTCTTAACGGGGGAAGGTAGTGATGAAACGCTGGCTGGATATACCCGCTACGCCTTCACACTTCGCAATGCCGCGATGGACCGTGCTTACCGGGCAGTGACGCCCAGCGCACTTCGTCGACAACTTCGTCAGACCCTCGCAGAATCGAGCTTGATCAACGCAACCGTCCGGCGCAAGCTGAGCCATACTTTTCTAGCGAGAGACGGGGAGGCCTGGTCGTCTTTCTATTTTGATAATTTTCTCTCTGCCTTCAGCGAGGCTGAGCAGGGAGACCTGCTGACACGTGAATTTATTCACGAGGCGCCAATCAGTTCTGCATACCGCAATGTTTTGAAGGTCTGGGAGACTTCATCAGGACCTATGCTGAGGCGCTTGCTATACACCGACCTCAAAACCTATCTGGTGGAACTGCTCATGAAGCAGGACAACATGAGCATGGCGGCGTCGATCGAAAGCAGGGTGCCTTTCCTCGACCATGTGCTCGTTGAGTTCGCCACTGGCATACCACGGGAAGTTCAGATAAAAGGTCTCGCGGGTAAAACGATCCTGAAGAAAGCTATGGAAGACCTTTTGCCCCATTCGATCATTTACCGGCCGAAGTTGGGTTTCCCGACGCCATGGAGCGGGTGGTTAGCCGGTCCCCGCCTTGAGAATATCCGCGCTCTTCTGCTGGAACCACGAAGCCTGAATCGCGGCTACTTCCGCAAAGAATCGATTGAGCGGATTTTTGACGAGCACCGGGCTAAGCACCGCGACAACTACGACCGCATCTGGCGCTTGCTGAACCTGGAACTCTGGCACCGGGTATGCCTGGAAGGCGAGCCGCGCGGGGAAACACCGGAACCCGAATTGCGGATGGCCTCAACGCACTAGGCTGTCAGGCTGCTCTGTCGTTTTCCGCGCTTCAAGAGTGGACCCATGCTCGTTTGCTGTGAGTCGCCGATACACCGCCAACCACTGTTCACGTACTGCGCTCCACGTGAATTTTTGGGATTCCTGGTACGCGTTTCGGGATAGACGTCCGGCCAGCGCCGCGTCTCGCAACAGCCTGATTACGTTGGCGGCCAATGCTTTCTCGTCACCAACCCCCGAAAGTAGTCCAGTCCGCTCATCGTCGACGAGATAGGGTATCGACTCGGGCGAGGTTGTCACCACCGGAGTGCCCGCTCCGAACGCCTCGATAATCGACACCGGCATGTTGTCGAGCCATGAAGCATTAATGAAGATGTCAGCATTATCGTAATATTTGCCGATGTCCTGCCGTGTCGCCACTCCGGTGAAGTTCACGTGGTCGAGTTTCAGATCAGCGACAAGCTTGCGCACATCGTTCTCAAGCGGGCCGCCACCTACCAGATCCAACTCGGCATCGGGGTAAATCTTCTTCACTTCCGCAAACGCTTTCACAACCACGTCAACGCTGTAGTAAGCCGAAAAACCCCGGGTGCACACCAGATGCGGACGAAGCGGGTTCCGTTCTCGAAACCGAAACTGCGACAAGTCGACCAGGTTCGGGACGACCACGGCGCTCAATCCAAACTCACGAAAAACATCCACCAGGTAGCCGGACGGCACGACGATCAGGTCGGTCCGGCTCAGCACGAACTTCCCTGACCGAAACCGCTGCAGATGGTCTCGCGCCTCTCCACTTCGGTAATTGATTACCGTCTTCTTTCCCCGAAGGCGCGCAAACAACCACGCCGGAGCGGGTGCCAACAGAAACGACCAGTACGAGGCAGAAAAGATGTGCGCAACATCAACATCCTTCAACCCCTTCCATAGGTGCCAAAAGTAAATCGGCTCACGCAGCACAGTCCGAAGTCCGGGAATCTTTTCAGCCCAGGCGAGGAATGGAGGCAATGGTGGATCGACACCCAGGAAACTGATCTCGACTTCAGGGTCGTCCTTCCATAGTCGGACCATCAGGTCAGCCTGTACCGCTTGCCCACCCACATAGCGCAGGCTTGGCGCAATGACGGCTATTTTCAGTCGTCTCACGAAGCCTCCGTCGGCGACAACGCGGTTGCCGTTCTTCTCACACCCTTTTTCTCGAGTAAATTCGAATAAAGTTCCTGGTAGCGGCTGAGCACGCGCTCCAACCGAAAATTCTCTTCTACAAACTTCCGGGCGTTTTGACCCAATTCTTCCCGCTGCGGAACTTGTGTCAGCAAATCAAGGATGGCCTGCCTGAATCGCCTCTCGTCCCCACCCGGAATCAACGCTCCGCGAGTTTCATTCACAAGTTCCGGATTCCCTCCGACGTTATACGCCACCACTGGTAACCTGGCGGCCATCGCCTCCAGAATGACATTCGAGAGGCTCTCCGAATCGGAAGTGAGAACGGCTACGTCGATAGAGGCGAGCACTGCGGGAATATCGCGCCGGTCGCCGAGGAACATTACCGATTGCTTCAATCCCAGCTGGTCGGCTTCCTTCTCAAGCTCGCCCCGCAGCGGCCCATCTCCTGCCAGGAGAAACTCGACGTTATTAAGCTGCTTCCTCACCTGCGCCGCAATACGCAGGAACCCCGAATGATTCTTATAGCGCGCGTTCATCCGCGCCACCATCCCAACGCGAACCACACCAGGCTTTCGAGGAATTGCCGGGGCCGTCGCCTGAAATACCTCTGACGGCAGCGCATTCCCAATCACGGCGAGCTTGTCTCGTCTTAAGCCCGCCGCGGCCAGCCGGTCAGCGGCCGCACTCGAATTGCATACGACAGCGTCGCACCAACGCAGCACCAGAGCCTGTGAGCGAAACTGCGCGGGCGTCAGCAAGTCGCCGAGTTGCCTGTGACTCCCAATCACGACCGGCACGCCTGCCAATCTTGCTACCGGAACCAGTGTGAGATCCGTGTAGAAGTCGAATGCATGCGCAACCTGCGCGCGGGAGTGTCGCAAATGTCGCGCCAATTGCCATCGTGTGCGCAGCGATTTCCACCCAAACAGACTTCCGCCCAGCCGGAACTCGGGGACGTCTCCAAACTCGGCTTCAAAGGTGCCTCGCCTGGCTACACAACCCAGATGGACTTCAAATTGTTTGGGATTGAGATTTCGAGCGAGGACCGCGAACTGCCGCTCCGACCCTCCAGTTTCGAACGTGTTCGTCATCAGGAACACGCTCGTTCGAGGATCGGCGGAAACCATGGCCGGGGCGACTTCGGACACTTACTCCCCCGCCGGAGCGGAGGCGAGAGCTGCGGCGGTACTGGGGGCTACTCGCCGTGAATCTGCGACTACAGGCAGTGAGAATAATCCCGCCGGCCGAACGTACCGCTCAAGGAAATTACGATGCCACAGCTCGAACATCAGCAGTCGCCAGATTCGTCCGGTCATCGTCTTTCCGCGATGCAAGTGATCATCCATCAATTTCCGCACACCGTCCTCGACGAAATAGCCGCGGTTCAGTGTCCGTGGTTCGAGCAAGATCATCAGCATATCTTTCAGTTCGTTTCGCATCCAGTGGACCAGGGGCAGCGCGAAGCCCTGCTTCTGGCGATAAAGGACTTCCTTCGGCACCCCGACTCGCTCCGCCAGCTTGCGCAAAATGTATTTCTGCTGGTTCCCGCGCAGCTTCCAATTCACCGGGAGACTGGCCGCCCATCCCACCACTTCGTGATCGAGAATCGGCACGCGCACCTCCAGTGAGTTGAGCATGCTCATGCGATCGACCTTCGTCAAAATGTCCGCGACCATATAGGTCTTGGTGTCGACGTACAGGATCTGGCTGACCGGATCCTTCGCCGGTGCCTGTGCGAAGTATCGCCGTAGCACGTTACCGGGATCGTCGCTGCGCCGGAGGATATTGCGGAAATCATCGGAGAGCAGCGGCGTGTCCCGCTCAAAGGCAGGCACGAACGACAATCCGTCGACATAGCGCTCTTGCCAAGGCAGAGAAATGTTGTAGCTGAACTTGCGTCCCTGCAAGCTATTCGGCAAGCGCGGGAAAACCTGGTTGCGATAGAACTTACGCGCAAACTCCGGGACATATTCGAAAATGCGACGATTCGAATGAATTCGATAGCGGTCGTAACCGCCGAAAATCTCGTCGCCCCCATCGCCCGACAAAGCTACCGTGACATGCCGTCGTGCCATCTGCGAAACGTAGTACGTGGGCAGCATCGACGAATCGCCAAAGGGTTCCTCCAGCGAACTAGTCAGATGCTCCACGGTTTGCACCACGTCGGGCTCGAGGATCATCTCGTGATGATCGGTTCCGAACCTCTGGGCCACGATTCGCGCATATTCCGCTTCGTTGAAGTCGTCCTTCTTGAAGCCGATCGAAAATGTCTTCACTGGCCCGGAACTGGCACGCGCCATGAGTGCCACAACCGTCGATGAATCCGTGCCGCCGCTAAGGAATGCCCCCAGCGGCACATCGGAAATCAGCCGCATTTTCGTGGCTTCAAACAGTCGCCGTTCCAATTCCTCCAGGCACTCTTCTTCACTTTTCGGTGCGTAAGTGTCGTACTGAGGAACGTCCCAATAGGCTCGTGTCTTGATCTCACCGTTTTCAAATTCCAGCAGGTACCCCGGCGGAAGCTTGTGAATGCCCGTAAACGCAGTAATTGGGTCGGGGACGTATCCGTAATACAGATACTCCAGCAACCCCTGGGAGTTGACCACCGCCAACTCGGGCGCGACAGTGAGAATCGACTTAATCTCCGACCCGAACAACAGACGCCCATTGTGCAACGCATAATGCATCGGCTTCTTCCCTAGCCGGTCGCGCGCAATGAGTAGCTTACGTTTCCGCTCGTCATACAATGCGAATCCGAACATCCCCCGCAGCTTTTGGACACACTCCGAGCCCATCTCCTCGTACATATGGACAATCATTTCCGTGTCGCTGTGAGTGGCAAATTTGTGGCCTTTTTTCTCCAGTTCCAGGCGAAGTTCCGGGAAGTTATAAATCTCGCCATTGAAGACGATCCAAATATTGCCGTCTTCGTTACTGATCGGCTGGTTGCCGCCGGCGAGGTCAATAATGCTGAGGCGCCGCATGCCAAGGCCAACGCCATCTTTCACACGGATGCCTTCATCATCGGGTCCGCGATAAACAATCGCCTCACACATCCGGTGGATAGTCTCGCGGTCAACACCACCGCGATCTCGGCTAACTATCCCTGCAATTCCGCACATTCTTCACCCTTTCTGTAGAACCTGAGAAGTCATTGCCGGTTCTGTCTTCGGTGGAGCGATTTGCCGAACACGTTTCAAACGATAATCTCTGTATTCTGCCGGATTTCCTTCCCGTCCATCGCAGGCCGCGAGCAGGATATTGGTCATCTCCCTCGCCGACACAAAATGCACGAGGTGTCTACGCGAGTCTGCCGTTTCCATCAACTCGCGCAAAAACTGCTTCATTGGCTCGCCCAGCATCACATTTTCCTGGGTCGGATCCATCCCGTGACAGTGAAGCTTGATGAATAACCAATCCGGCCGTCCTTCCACCGCAATGGCAGCTTTCTTCCACAACCCCAATCGCCGCATGCTCGCGGGATTTCGAGCAGTGATAGCTCCGTTCTCGACGCCAATCTGTCGCGAACCGGAGAAATCCAGCAGGAGGGGTCCCTGCACCATCACAGGGAACGTCTTGGGTGCAGACCCCGCTCGCAGATCCCGCCCGGTCCGGTGTGCCGCCCGCGTACTCAACGGCAGCGTGCATTCGTATAGAGAATTGATCTTGCCCGTCTGCGCGCGATGGAAGGTCCCGGTGGGGAGCGTCATGTCCGCGTAACATCCCGTTTGCGCCAGTATCTCTATTTCAGAATCTACGCCGCAGACCTGGTCCCCTGCCGAGTTCGCCAGCCCGAAGTTGCCGTGTACAAAGGCATAGCGCGGGATGGGCGAGTCGTCCATGTACGACAAACAGTGGTGCTCGAACGCAAGCGCATCACGGAACTCAGTCAGTTGTATGCGCGTGTTTTCAGCCGTGTCCCGCGAGTGGTGCAAGTGGATCTCAAGTTCACCAAAGCCCGACAGGCAATGATCAGCTATACGCTGCACCAGGCTTCGGTCGTACTGCTCCGCGGGATAAAAGTATGAATGGACGAACGGTCGCCCATCGTGATCGCGCCACGGGTCCACCACTTGCGGATACCTGCCGCACCACTTCTCGAGGCGCTGCTCTTGCAGGTCGTACGGAGCGCGTTCCTGACCTCGGCCCGGCACAATCGACGGCTCAAAATGGTCCGCCACCGCGATCATCAGGTGGATTGTCCCAGAAGGCACACGCCGGGTAAGACGCTGCCATGCATACGAGGGCAGCCATCGCGATCCATAAGACAACATCGGCGACAGCTTCATACAGTTCTAATTCTTATCGCACGTACCCCGCAGATTCCGGCTTCTCAGCGCCTGGGCCCCGACGTGCGTCATCGGAATCCAACTCCCGGAATCGCAACGATCGTCGCAGGGACGAACCCGGTTCTGCCTTTTGCTGTTTCTCCTCGCTGATCGCAACGAGAACGGACGTGTAAGCGACAGCGAAATAGGGGAAATACTGGTACGCCTCCGGCGCAAAAAGCGCCCCCACGATAAAGCCCACCAGCGAACTATGGAGCGCACCCGTAAATAATTTCAATTGCACGTCGTCGGTCGGCACCTTTCGCAGGCGCCGCAGATTCCGGAAGCCTCGACTGAAGAACAGCAAGTAAAGGATAAGTATCGGAATGCCGCCCTCCGCCCCAATCTGGAGGTACGTCATGTGAACTTCTTTCCATCTGCCCGAGTAGGTGGGGAAATTCCGCAAGCCAATACCCAGAATTGGATACTCTGCGATTGCCTTCACCGCCGTTTCCATCAGGATCTTTCGTTCTTCGAAGGAACCGTAGGCACGATGTTCCAGGCCGGTATCGATATCCTCGCCCGAAATGGCAAAGAAGCGGTCTTTCAGCTTCCCTCCGCCAGCCAGCAAAAGTATGACTCCCACGAATGTCGCGGCAAGGATGATGTGGAACCGGCGCCCCTGCACTCCGAAATGCCAGAGCATCACGAATCCCGCGACGAGCAGCGTGATGAATCCGCCGCGAGACGCCGTCATAAACAGGCACATCGCCATGCCGAGCATGGCCGCGGCCCAAGCGGCTTTTCGTACCATGCTGCGCGTGCTCAAGAGGAATGCGAAGCAAAATGGAAGCGACAACACAATCGCGAATGCCAGGTCGTTGGGATTACTGTAAATACCGCCCAGCACACCCTCTAACCGCGCACGACTGTGGCCCTTCAGGATCGATACCACCGCAATGGCAGCCACGGATCCTGCTTGTATGAAGATGATTCGCCGCAAGCGGTCGAAATTCGTCACCAGGAGAAGCGTGAGTACCCAGGCGACGGATACCTTTGCGAAGTCGAGGGTGCGGAAGAATGCTCCGCCTTTCCACACGGGAGACAACAGCGCCGACAAGAACAACAAGGCTACCATCGCCATCAGGTAAAAAGCTTCTTTGGGAAGCTTCTTTATGTTTCCTTTTACCTTGTTGTAACTGATGATCAAACCCACCAAAGCGGCAATGCCCGTGATCTTCGCCATGGGGACGAACTTCAGTCCAGGAATCCAGTCTTCCGGACGCGCGCAATATACGAGGTAAAACGCGCTTAGCCAGAAGAAAGCGCCGCTTAGAACCTCCTTTATTTTTTCCGGCCGCTTCATACCGGCCAGCACTCTTTCCCCGGCTGCCACTAAATCCCCCTTCTTTCTTCCGAATTGCGAAAAGTCGGCTGGAGTTCTTGCGCGTTTTCAGCTCGTGCGCTTCTCGGACTCCCCGCAACTGCTTCCAGCACGCTGCCGAATTTGTCGCCGATAGCAGGCCAACCATAGTGCGAAGCGAGTTCGGCAGCAGATCGACCGATACGCTCGCGTGCGCCCGCATCCTGTAACAAAGAGATCACCGACTCAGCGAACGCTTTCGGATCATCTGCAAGGATGATGTCCCTGCCGCTATGAACATCGAGTCCTTCTGCACCCATCGATGTCGAGACCACGGCTTTGCCGGCCGCCATCGCTTCATAGATCTTGATCCGCGTGCCGCCGCCAATCCGCAGCGGAACCACAACAGCGGCCGCTTCGTGCAGGTGCTCCAGTACCGACGGTACCGACCCGGTAACTTCAACTGACGCCGACCGCCGTTTCTGGACGCGCCCATCGGGGTTTCGACCAACAATCCGGAACTTCGCCTGCGGGACCTTTGCCAGTACCTCCGGCCAGACCTGATCGCAAAAGTATTCGACCGCGTCTACATTCGGTTCCCAGTCCATGGCCCCAATGAACACCGTCATGGGCTCGAGTTTCTCCCGCCAATCGGGCTGGAAACGCCCCAGGTCCACTCCTGTGGGCACAACCGTGATTCGCGAACGGTCCGTCCACTGCGCCATGATGCTCGCGTCGTGCTCAGAAACTGCTATCACATGCTGGAAACGTCGCACCGCCAACTGCTCATATGCCAGCATCTTCTTGAATTCCAGCTTGTACACCGCCCGCTTGACCGGGTTAGATTCAGTCTCCGAATGCCGCCGCCAGATTTCACTCTCAACATTGTGCTGGAACAACACGATCGGGACCGCAACGTTCGTAGGAATATTGATTGCAGCATCCAGGAAATCACAGACAACAACGTCAAACCGCTTTTCAGCGAACGACGACTGGATGTAGTTCTTCACCGCCCGGGTTGCAAACCGGTTGACCGAAAAAGGTGCGTGATGAAAAACGCTTCCCACGTACTCAATGGCTCCCGCGAGACTTCTCGCAGATCCCCTTCCCGTGCAGATGGCGACTGATCCCGGGAAGTGCTTTTGTAATTCCGCTGCGTACGCTGTGTCCTCTGGTCCCTCGTAGTACGACAGAAAAACCAATTCGTGTTGTTGCGCCAGCCGCCGCGCGATGTGATACGAACGAATGTCCCCGCCACTGCTTACCGGCAGCAGTTTGTTCGCTTTGATCCAAAGAATTCTCACCGGAGTTCACCTGCCTGCAGCGGCATCTCCGGCTCAGCCGAAACCCATGTGACGTTTCGGCGCGCCATCCAGTTTAAAAATGCCATTGCTGCCGCGGCATTTAGCATCACGAAGGTGTGTGCCGCATCACAGGCTCGTCCCAGCAGACCGCCCCGGATGACGCGGAACATTCCGGCCATGCTCAACAGGTAAAACAAGACCTGTGCAGCCAGCATGGTTCTGTAGAACAGCCCTGGCAGGAAGAGCGATGAGATAAAGATCAGGACCAGCGCAAGCGGCAGGACCAGCCTCATGAGCTTGTGGCTGACGAACTCAAATCGAATTGGATTGCCACTGCCCAGCAGCCACGGCGCAAGTCGCAGCAACTGGTAATTACCGCTGAGTGTCCTCACCTTGCGACTGAATTCCCGCTTGTCGCCGAGGTTTGGAGCGTCCCAGGCGCAAGCACGATCGTCGAATAACACTCTCGATCCTTGACGCACTACATTCATGGGCAAGTAAACGTCATCCAGGATCGTTCCCGCGGGTACCGGGACCAAAAGGTTACGTCGGACCGCGTAGATCGCGCCGGTCGCGCCGACGACCGAGCCGGATTCAGATTCGAGCTCCCGAACTTTCTTCTCCATTGCCCAGTAGAGGCCGGTTCCCTTGCGCGACTCGCCGGCTGAGCGGTGACCCAGCATCAGTTCCCCACTGACCGCACCCACTTGCGGGTCAGCGAAGTTCTCGCAGAGCCGGCGAACCGCATCGGCTTCGATCTCTTGTCGCGCGTCCGTGAAAAGAACGATTTCGCCCTTCGCGGCCATGATGCCGTCGTTCAACCCCGCCGCTTTGCCCCGCGATTGGCCGGAGAAGATACCTTGGAAGCGCGCGTCGCGCTCGGACCGCTCCCGCAAAATCTGGTTGGTCGAGTCACTCGACGCATCGGATACGATCACGCAATCCAAAAGCTCTCTCGGATAATCAAGTCCCGCTAAATTGTCCAACTTGCGGGCAAGGACCTTCTCTTCATTCCGCACGACCATCACAACGGAAACCGCGGGTAGGAACTCAGCTCGCTTGACGGGCTGCCTGCGAATACGGCTCCTCAGCCAGAGCCACGCCAAGTACCCGAATTGCGTGTATAGAACCACCAACACGCTCAACCAGAAGACCCATTTCATTGCGCGCCTCTGGCCAGGATGATGGTCTTAATAGTCTGGAACATGATGAGGAAATCGAGTCCCAGCGAGATGTTCTTGATGTAGAAGAGATCGTATTGCAGCTTTTCCTTGGCGTCTTCGACGGTGTTGCCGTACTTGTAGCGGACCTGTGCCCATCCCGTAATCCCCGGACGTACCACGTGACGCACCGGGTAGTAAGGGATCTCTTTCGTTAGCCACTCGACGAATTCCGGACGCTCCGGGCGCGGCCCCACAAAAGCCATGTCGCCCCGCAACACGCACCAGAGCTGCGGGATCTCGTCCAGTCGGCTGGATCGCAGGAACTTGCCCACTCGCGTGATGCGCGGATCATCTTGACCCGCCCATACGGCACCAGTCGCAGCCTCTGCGTCCTGACGCATGGTCCGAAACTTGAAAACGTAAAACGGAACGTTGTTGATACCGACGCGCTTCTGCCGGTAGAGCACCGGCCCTCTCGAATCGAGCTTGATAGCCAGGGCAACGAACGGAATGACCGGCAACAGGATGATGAGACAGATGAATGCAATCAGGGTTGACAGGATTCGGCGCAGCAGCTTGAACCCCGCGCTGAACCGGAACCCTTCCGCGAAAATGAGCCAGCTGGGATACAGGTTGTCGACTTCGATCCGGCCCGACATCTTCTCCAGCCACGATGTGGCATCTTCGACCTTTACTCCTTCCAGTCGGAGTTCCAGCAGTTCGCGCACCGGCAGCGCGCCGCGGCGGTCCGGCATGGCCACGATGACACGATGCACATCGTGGCGCGCGATCGCCACCATATGTTCCGCAACATCTTCACGACTGGGCACGCCTTGCAGGTCGCCCGTCCACCCCACCACATGGAACCCGAGGTCTTTCCTTTGCCGCAAGCCCTGAACCACGCGTTGGGCACGCTCGCCCGTCCCGAGAACAAAAACGCGCTCCCTCAAGTACGGTTGCTGCACCAGCCACGAATAAGCGGTCCGCCACCCAAGCAGCGCTACTGTGAGGATGATTAGGCCAATGAGGAAGGCACCGCCCAGCATCATGTGCGGGAACAGGTAGCCAATGCCGGCAAGCAGGAATGCGAGCAGGCCGGGGATCAACAACAGGCGGTAGTAGAGTTCGCCTTTTTCGTTGAACCGCGTCGGATCATACAAGTCGAACCAGTGCGAGCAAACCAGTACGACTGCTGTCAGCACCAGGATCTTGACATGCCCGCCCTCATAATTCAGGGCAATATAGCTGTCTTCGCGCAACTGAACCAGTGCGCCCAGCAAAAAGGACGTCCAGACAATCAGCGCCTCACCGGCCAGCAGGATCAACGTGCGGACCGGATAATACACATTGAATAGCCGGATCACTCTCTCCCCTAGTTCTTTGCTGCTTCGTTCTGCGCGTAGCCGTAGTAGTAGCCGGTATAGCGGAGGGAGTCTTCATCCATACCGTTCAGCACCACACCAACCAACTGTTTGTCCCGGAACTCCGTCCGCGCCTTGCGGGCGACGTCAAACGGCGTCACGTTCGAACGTACAACCAGCATTACCCCATCGCAGAAGTTCGCCAGTAAGGACGCGTCTGAAACCGGCACAGCAGGAGGAGAATCGATGATGATCCAGTCAAACATCGCTTCTACCCGGCTGAGCAAAAGCTTCAAGCGGCCATTCGCCACCAGTTCCGCCGGAGTGGAAACCATCGAACCCGCCGGAATGAAGAACAGATTTTCCATCGGACCGCGCTGCACGACTGCAAACTCATCCGCCTGCCCAGTCAGGTAGTCAGCCAGGCCAAGTTGATTCGGTGCGCCAAGGCACTCGTGCAGCTTCGGACCACGCAGGTCGGCATCGATTAGCAGTACCCGCCGCCCATGCTGCTTGACCATCACCTGCGCAAGGTTTGCAGCGACAAATGACTTTCCTTCACGCGGCAGAGCGCTGCTGATCAGCAGCTTCTTCAACGGCATCTTCTCGCGCATCTGGTACAAGCGCGACCGTAACGTGCGGAACTCTTCCATGCCGGCCGCATGCTCCTGCGGCTGGAAAAACAGCATGGTACGGGGATCCGGCTGCCAACTCGCGGGTGTGCAGCGCGCCAGCAGATTCTCGAACGTGAAATGAGGCGCAAATTGCGGCGCCGCGGCGGCTGGCGAGACGTTCGCTGCCGACATTGCCGATACCGGCATCTCCCCTACAGGCTGACTCTCGATAGGTCCAAGCTGCCCGCTTGCCCGTTCCTGTTCGGCCTTCTTCAATGCTTCGTGGATTCGGCTCATAACTTCCTTTCCTTGGGGAGTTCTTGTTCAGACTGACGCAAGCGGTCGGCTAGCGTAGCTAGCGTCTTTAAAGCTTCGAGCAAGTCGAAATTCTGTTGTGTTGACGAGGCTCCGTCGCCCTTCCCGTTGCTGTTCCCATTACCATTTCCGTTGCCGTTGGACGTGCCGCTGTCACCCATATCGAAATCCCGGGCAACCGATTCCACCACTTCCGGCGAAATAGTCGGCTGCTGGTCGACGAAGGCGCTTACCAGCGCATGCTCGCACAGCAGGTTGATGACGCGAGGAATACCCCCGGCGTAACGGTGAATCATGTCCATAGCTGTGGGCGCAAAGATTGTCCGGCCATTACATCCGGCGATCCGCAGGCGCTGCACGATATAAGCATGCGTCTCGTCAAGCGTGAGCGGATGGGTCTTGGCTCTCAGTGTCAGTCTCTGGCGTAACTGTCGCAGATGCGGCTGCCGAAGCTTCTGTTCGAGCTCTGGCTGGCCTACCAGCACGATCTGCAGCAACTTCTCCGTGAACGTCTCCAGGTTGGTGAGTAGTCGGATCTCCTCGAGTACCTCATCGGAGAGATTTTGTGCCTCATCGACGATCAGCACAGCCGTTTCCCCCGCTCGGTACCGGTCGAGCAGCCAGTTGTAAAGCCGTAACAGAATCTGGCTCTTCGATCGCGATTCGCACGTCACCCCAAAGTCCGCCATCATGTAGTCGAGGAATTGCGGAACATTGAGGCGGGAGTTGAAGACGAATGCCGTTGCGACCTGCTGCAGTCGCAACCATTCCAAAAGCTTGTTGATCAGTGTGGTTTTGCCCGTTCCCACTTCGCCCGTCAGAAGCACAAACCCTTTCCTGCTCTGAATGCCATAGGTCAGGCAGGCCAGCGCTTCTTCCGTGTGCCGCGTCAGGAATAAGTAACGCGGGTCGGGATTGACATTGAACGGGTTCGCCCGTAATCCGAAAAATTCTTTGTACATGACTCTTTCTCTAGACCTCTACCGTTTCCTTGCGGGCGTCCGTTAGACGACTTCCGTTCGAATCTTTCTTGCTATTCGAGTTCTGCGATTCGCCGACCCAGGGAACCGCCACCAGCATCGGCAATTCCAGCGCCGCTTCCACATCCAGTTCGTTGCGGATGGATTTGTCGCGGAACTCGAGCATGAAGGCCAGCCCCAGCCCGATCGCTAAGCCGCCGCCTAACCCGCCTGCCGCAAACAGCAACCGGTTCGGGAAACTCGGGGATGTCGGGAAACTGGCGGGATTCAGCAAACGGAATTGCTCGCCCTGCTGCTGCCGTTCCATGTCCGTCGCCATCTCCGACTGGCTCTTCTTCGCGAGCAGGTCGTCGTAGAACTTCTGGGCCGAGTCATAATCACGTGTCAACTGCTTGTACTGCTCTTCGACCGCGGGACTCAGCGCCACACGTCCCTGGTACAACTTGATCTGATCCTGCAGCTTCTTCTGATCCGCCGATCCCTGAGTGATGGTGTCCTGATACTGGTGGATCTGCACGCGCAGTTGCCGAATCTCCGGCGGTTCCGTCGCCGAAGGTTTCGACGCATTGGGATCCGGCTTGGCCGAATTCACTGCATCGAGTTGCTTCTGCACCTGGGCGATATCCGCCTTGGCCTTTATCACATCAGGGTGATCCTCGGTATATCTCGCCCGGAGTTGGACCAACTGGCTTTGCAATTGCGCCAATTGTTGCTCCAAGGCTTGCGGACTGGTATTCGTGCTGCCGGAAGCCTGGAAGTTCGCCACCTGCTGCGCCAGCATCGACTCGGCATACGCCTTGTCTTGCTGCGCACGGTTGATCGTTTGAGTTAACGCATCCAGTTGCGAGTTCAAGCCCGTTAAGATTTTCAGGTTGCTGTCCGAGTTGTCCGGAAGCTGCCCCACGTATTGCCGCTTGAATGCCGCCAGCTTCGAATCCTGTTCGTCCAAATTGCGCTTGGCTTCGTCGAGTTGCCGTGCCAGGAAATCAGTCGTGCCCTGCGCCACCTGCTCGCGGGACTTCAAGTTTTCTTCCAGCAGCATCGACGTTACCTGGCTGCAGATTTCCTGCGCTTCCCGCGGGCGCGAGGCCGTGCAGTTGACGATGAATCCCGGTATGTCGCCCTGGCCCGTCTTCACCTTGGTGGCTCCCGTCGTCGTCGGAGCCATCGGCTGGATCTCGATGTTGCTGCGGATCTGGTCGATCACGTCATCAACATTGCCGGATTTCGCCAAGCCCATGCGCTCGACGACCGGTTGCAGCCGGCTGCGGCTCAACACCTGCTGCTCAAGCGCCGTGATCCGCTGCATTAGGCTCTGCGAGACAATCGGCATCACGAAACCTTCCGGCACCTTTTGTCCCTCGACCAGCACGGATGCCGACGAGGTATACTTCGCCGCCAGCAAGAATGAAACGCCAAAGCCGATTGCGGGGGCGAGCAGCGCTGGAATCAGAATCAGCCAGATGCGCCGCCGCAACATTCCTAGATAATCGTCAACTGTCAGTTCTCGGTTCGTAATCATCGCAACTTTTCCAATCTTGGGGCCCCTATGGGCGACCCGCGTTAATCGATACGTATGGGCTGGGGATGCCAGGAAACTCCCACCCCTAGCAGGTGTCTGTCGCTCAAGACATCGCAGACCGTCGTGTTGCCCGAACACGCCGTGCTGCTTCGGAAACTGTTGAACTGGTACGTCGCGTATCCGCTGATAGACCGCGTGAACATCCGTGAAACTCTCGCGCCCGCGTACGCATAGTTGTAGGACCTGGCCTGCAGGCCGAGGGTGCTGATTTGCGCGCGGCTGTTATGGGAGTACCCCATGTCTCCCATCACGTTCCATCGCCGCGACCAAGGCCGCGACATCGACGCGTGCACCACATCGCTTCTCGCACCGGCGAAGAATCCAGAACCCGGAGTTTCGAAACGCTCGTACATCAGCGCCAGCGACGATCTCGGGAATCTGTACCGCAGTGACGCCATTCCGCTCGCCGAAATGCGGTGCGTGCTGGGAACGCCGGCCGCCGACAACTGCGTAAACTGCGGCCCCGCGGCAACCTTCAGGTCCATACGCCCGGAAATCTGGTGACCGTACATCATGTGAACCACGTTCGTGGTGAAGCGTGAACCGCCTCCGCGTGGAAACGTAAAAGCCTGATATCCATACGTGACAGCAATGGTGTTACGCCGGTTCAACGCGTAGTTGTACCCGGCTTGACCCGTTACCTGCCGGCTGTCAATCAGCCCAGTATTGGAATTCGTGAAGTGCGAGAATGCATAGCCACCGGCCAGCGTGATCGCTGTGCGCGGACTCAGCGAGTTCTGGATATCCACGATCGTTCGATCGGTAATCCGCGGCGCAACTCCCAACGCTCCAAATTGAGAGCCTCCAAAGAAATTCGATCCACCGCCGCCACCCAGTCCGCCACCTAACCCGCCCCCAAGACCGCCGCCGCCACCACCGCCTACTCCACCACTGGTGAACCCACTGCCCATGCCGCCGGCGCTGCCCCCGAACGCTCCGCCAAAGAAGCCTTCTGGTAAGTAGCTGGCAGCATTCCGGATCTGTAGCAATCCTGTTCGCCACATCACCGCCTGATCGAAGTTCAGGGCATGTAGTTGAGCGTTTGGCACTCGGCTGGGTCCGCTGTAGAGCACCCCGCCGCCGATGTAATCAAGCGTCGTCTGGTACCGCCTCCAGTAGCGCTGGAGCGCAAAATTACCAAGCACGTGCGTATCGCCCGAGAACGATCCCGTCCCGGTTCGCCGCGCATTCCCTGGATTGGAATCGGCTAACTCCGTCACCTGGAACGCCGGCACAAAAAAGCTGCGAGCGGCAACGTTCGGCTCCAGTGAAGGTTCATCCAGTCCAGACAGCGGCGGAAATTGCGCCACCTGAGGCGTTGCCGCATCCTGGCCGAATGCTCCCGGCGGAGGAGTTGTGGTTTGCTGTCCGCTGTCGGTCGACGTCGTCTGTCCCGAGTCCGACTGCGCCCAAACCGTCGTCATCGCTACCACCAGGATGACTGCAAGCGTTATGTACGGGCGTACGTTCATCTATCTCTTTCCTTGCTTTCTTACGGAACCACAATAGTGTCGCCGGGCTTTAGAAGTATGTTTTGATTCATAGCTTCGCCCTTGATCACTTGCTTGTAATTGAACGGTAACTTCACCTGCTTACCGCTCTGCGTCCGCAGTACATAGATTCCCTTTGTGTTGGCGAACTGAGTGAACCCTGCGCTCGCTAAAGCCTGCAGCACCGTCATGTCCGGTGTAAGAGGCATGGCCCCGGTGTGGGTGACTTCACCCAACACATAAATTTTCTGGCTGTTCATGCCGGTGACGACCACCGTCACGCGCGGATCGGCCAAATATTTCTTCAACTGTTGCGTGACAGAATCAGCCAGTTGTGAAGGTGTTAAACCTGCTGCCTGAACGTCATTGAGCAATGGCATGGAAATCTTGCCATCGGATCGGACCGGAATGGTTTCCGTCAGATCCGGCTCTTTCCACACGCTGACATGCAGCGTATCTTCCGGACCGATGACGTAAGATGCTGGGACTAACGAAGCCGGCGAACCGGATTGGTCAGCTGCGGCCGAGTTCTTGGCATTGTCTTTCCCGTCTTTATTCGGCGTTTGAGCCAAGGCTTGGAGAGCCAAGCTGGCAGCCATGATCAGCAGGAAAATCTTTCTCAGGTTCCTCATACTTTCTCTCACTAGGAAGCTCCCATCTCTCCATATCCGATCTGCTTAAGCTTGTACAACAGGGCCTTGTAACTGATCTGCAACTCTTGGGCGGCGCGGCGCCGGTTCCAGCGTGTGCGCGTCAGCACCCGGAGGATCAATTCCTTCTCCGCCTCCCGTGAAGCCGCTTTCGCCGCCTCCTTCAATGACACCTTGCCGTTCGTCTTTTCCGGCCGTGCCAGGAGTGACCTCAAGCCTCCCATCGCCAATGCGTCATCGCCAAGGGCGACTATGGCTTTGGTGGCGTCGGCCAGTTCTGGCAAGTTCCCTGGCCATCCGTACTCCAGGAAGAACTGCCGCGTCTCTGACCGCAATTGCGGGATCGGACGCCGTAGCTCGGCGGCATGCATGACAAGGAAGCCATCCACCAACTGTGGGATATCTTCTTTTCTCTGACGTAAGGGCGGGATCCGAAGGCTTACTGCGCTGATCCGATAGTAGACGTCTTCCCGGAATCGCCCCGCGCGAACCTCCGACTCGAGGTCGCAAGCTGTGCCGCAGATGATTCGGACCATCCCTGAACCGGAGCCATTCGCCGATCCGTTACTGGACAAGCGGTCTAGGAGGCCCCTTTGAGAAGCACTCGATAGCTGTGAAATCTCATCGAGAAAAACCGTCCCCGAAGCGAACTCTTTGGTCGCCTCCCCGCTAAGGCCTCGCGACTCAACTATCTGGAATTCTTCATTCGCCAGCGTCGACATCGTGTGGATGCGGTGGGCGGCTATGCGCTTTCCGCAGCCCGCCTCCCCAATCAACAGAACCGGTACGGTACTGTGCGCCAGCTCGCGGATGATTCGTCCGACGTTCTCGACTGCAGGACTGACCCCCTGCATCAGCCAATGGTCGCTGCCGCTTGTCGGCGCACTACCATTGCTTGGCGTCTTGTCGGACAACTTTTCTTCCATTAGTCGGCCTTCCGGGGTCGGGCGGGAATGCAACTGGACCGGATGGGATCTGGACAGGCAAAGTAGCAAGGACCTTGCCAATGTTTTCCTTTGAGGGGTATTACTTTTTCTTTCCCTGCTGTCATTGTTTGCAACAACTTAGACCGCAACTCCGGCTGCCATTCCAGAACTGTTGAGTTCTGCTAGAGTACCCCGCCTCGGCACAAAAGGGAAACTTTTTGCCCTATACTTAGTAACTGTATTCTGGTTACTCTCGGTCAAGAAAGCGTCCAAGCCGACTTGTTCCTTTTGGAATCAGTGACTTAGAATGTGGGTAGTGAAGTTGGAATGTTGGGAAATATTTTTCCCACATTTTAGGTTCCGATTCCGGCACCCTTGGGCTATTTCCTATAGAAGTGGAAAAACGATACCCTGATTTTGGGGTAAGAGAACCAACTCCTCGCGAGTTCGCATCCTTCGGTTGAGTCAGTCTGTCCAAATCGCGCCCCCTTTAGCGACGTTGCCGCATCCGGCACGACGCTTCCGCCAGGCCCGCTGGAAACTGTTCGCGGTCGCCTCTCTGGTTCTCTGGATTTACACGCCAATCCTCGCAAAGCTTGCCGTGCAGTGGTGGGACGACCCGAACTTCTCGCACGGGTTTTTCGTCCCTTTGTTCGCTTTGTACGTCATATGGCAGGAACGCAGTCGGTTAGGGGCTATCGCGGTGAAGCCGTCCTGGTCCGGACTGGGTATCGTCGCATTCGCCCTTGGCATTCTGATAATCGGTGTTCTGGGATCAGAATTATTCCTGTCGCGAATTTCCTTGCTGATGCTCATCGCCGGATTGGTAATCCTGTTCCAAGGCTGGGCCTATCAGAAGGCCATCCTCTTCCCTTGGCTCTTTCTTTTGTTGATGGTGCCCATCCCGGTGATCGTCTTCAACCAGGTCACTTTTCCTCTGCAGTTGTTGGCTTCGAAATTAGCTAGTGGAACGCTTGCCGCGCTTGGCGTACCCGTCCTACGGGAGGGCAACGTTATCCAGTTGCCGGCCATGCCCTTGGAAGTCGCGGAAGCATGCAGCGGTATCCGATCCCTTCTGTCGCTTACCACCCTATCGATCATTTATGGCTATTTGATGGAGAAGCGGATTGCGGTAAGGTGGATACTGGCTCTCGCTTCAGTACCGATCGCCGTGGCAGCGAATGCATTGCGTATTGTAGGCACCGGATTGTTGGTGCAGTACTGGGATCCGGATAAAGCAGAAGGGTTCTTCCACGCGTTTTCCGGCTGGTTAATTTTCGTCATATCCTTACTTTTGCTGTTCACTCTCCATCGCGCCTCCGTTCTCATCTGGCCCAGCAGAAAGCAAGGACACTCGTGAAAGCCATCCGCAAATCCCTGCGCTTCGGTCTGACCGTCCTGATGCTGATCAGTGCCGGCATCTTCCTTCAGGCCCGGGGTCGGCGCGAGATCATTCCGCAACGGGAGCGGTTGGCGGCGTTCCCTGAAGCACTGGACACCTGGCGGGGAACCGACGTTCCCATTTCGCAGGATGTCCGCGACATCCTCGGTCAAGGCGATTTCTTGTTGCGGGTTTACCATAACGAGAGCACCCCTGCTCCTTATGTGGACCTGTTCATTGCCTACTTTCCATCGCAGCGTGCCGGGGACACCATTCATTCGCCCAAACATTGCTTGCCCGGTGCGGGATGGTTGCCCACTGACTCCAGGCGTATGCAACTTGCTTTGCCCGGGCACACTCCATTTCCGGTAAACCGGTACATCATCGCCAAGGGCGGAGACCAACAGTTAGTGTTGTACTGGTACCAGGCCCATGATCGCGTTTTAGCAAGTGAATATTGGGCAAAGTTTTACTTGGTAACTGATTCCATGCGCATGAATCGCAGTGACGGCTCGCTGGTTCGTCTGACTACGCCGATTCAACGCTATGAGACTGCAGATATGGCCGAACAGCGTCTGCGCGCTTTTGCGGGACAGGTCGTCCCACGATTGGATACCTATATCCCACGCTGAGATTGCGATCCCTGCATACAGCACATCGCACAATTTTAGGAGTTCTGGCGCACCGCGCCGCTTGGAGACTGTCACCATGAGGCAAGCTGTACTGATTCGATGGGTCCTGATATTCGTGGTCGTGGCCGCTTTGACCGGCTGTTCGCGTGATCCGAATGTACGCAAGCAGAAGTATTTCGAGAGCGGTCAGCGCTACTTCGAGAAAGGCAAGTACCCCGAGGCCGCTATCCAGTTCAGCAACGCGATTCAGGTAGACAATCGCTTTGCCGAGGCCCATTACCAGCTCGCTCAAGCCTATCTCAAGATGCAGAACTGGACGCTTGCTTTCCAGGAACTCGACCGGACTTTGCAGATTCAACCGGAAAACTCGTCGGCACAGCTCGACATGGCGAACCTTCTCATCGTCGGTAGTCACTTCCAGGAAGCGCAGGATCACATCGACGCTGTACTTTCCAAAGATCCTAATAATGCTCAAGCACACATGGCCGAAGCTAATTTAAAGATCGGCAAGCAGGACTTTGCGGGCGCACTGCAGGAAATGCAGAAGGCTATCGCTTTAGCGCCGTCGCAGAGCGATTTCTACATCAGCCTTGCCCTGCTACAGCTGCGAATGAGCCATCCTGCCGAAGCTGAAGCTAGCTTTAAAAAGGCGGTAAGCCTGAGTCCCCAAAGCAGCACAAGCCAGCTGGCCTTAGGCGGCTTCTACCAGCAACAATCCCGTTATCCCGAAGCCGAACAGACTTTCAATCGCGCGATCAGTCTGGATCCCAAGAATCCCGAGCCCCGGGCCTCTCTGGCGCGCCTTTACGTCATAGAGGGAAAGAAAGCCGAAGCCGAGAAACTTCTTCAGAATTCCAAAAACGATTTCCCCAATAACTCGATGGGATATCGCATGCTGGGCGACTTGTATTTCGCTCTCGGCGAGGTCGACAAAGCCACCACTGAATATGCCGCCCTCTATAAGCAACACGCGGGCGACATGCAGGTGAAAAAGAATTATGTCCAGCTATTGATCCTGAAAGATCGCGTCGATGAAGCCGGCAAACTCAATGACGAAATCCTGAAAATAAATCCTGGTGACAATGAGTCTTTAATCTATCGCGGTCAGATTCAGTTGAAGCAGGGACACGCCAGCGAGGCGGCGGAAACACTCGAACAGGCCGTCCGCAATGTGCCGGACAATGGAATTGGCCACTATCACCTCGGCGTGGCTTTCGATCAACTCGGGAACGCTGCCCGGGCTGAGCAAGAATGGCGTGACGCCACTCGTCTGCGCCCCGATCTTGTCGAGGCACAACGCGCGCTAGCTGGTATCGAGTTGCGCGGAGGAAAGTGGGACGGGCTTTACCAGACCGCCGGACAGATCATCAACAACAATCCCTCTCTGCCTGACGGATACGCGCTTCGTGCGATTGCAGAGATCAACGAAAAGCGGCTATCCCAGGGTGAAGAGGATCTGAAAAAGGCAATGGACGTCGCACCTCAGAGCCCCGTCGGGTTCATTCACATGGGCAACTTCCGCTTGGAGCAGAAACAGTATGCAGATGCCGAGAAGTATTACGAGCAGGCCCTGCAGAAAGACCCGAACGCCTCCGACGCGCTGACCGGTATGGCGAATGTCTACCTTTCGCAAAAGCAGCCGGACAAAGCCGTCGCCCGGGTTCAGGCTCAGTTAGCGCGCCAGCCGAACAACAGCAATTACCACTACCTGCTCGGTGCGTTGCTTGCCAGTAATAAGGATATGAAGGGCGGCGAGTCAGAACTGCAGCGCGCCATCGACTTGGACAAAAATAACGCCGACGCCCGCATGAAGCTTGGACAGGTGCAAGCTGCCGAAGGAAATGTGGATGCTGCGGTTGCCACCTACCAGAATGCTTCTCAGAACAGCCCGCGGGACGTCCGTTTCTATATCCTCACCGGTGAACTTTACGAATCGCAGAAGAAGTGGGAACAGGCGAAAGACATGTACCAGAAGGCGCTGCAGGTCCAGCCTGACAATGCGCTGGCGTCGAATAACATGGCTTATGTCATGTTGGAGCAGGGGGGCAACCCGGATGTGGCGCTCTCCATGGCACAAAACGCCCGGCGCGGTATGCCGGATTCTCCCAACGCCGCCGACACTCTCGGCTACGCGTACTACGTGAAGGGTGCGTATCCCTCCGCGGTTGAGTTGTTCAAAGAGGCGATCAAGCTCAGCAAAGACAACGTCGACTCGACCTATTGCTATCACCTGGCCCTGGCTTATCAGAAGCAGGACCAGCGCAGCCTCGCTCGCCAGCAACTGGAACGTGCGCTGAAAATCAATCCAACCTTCAGCAATGCTGACGATGCCAAGAGGATGCTCGCGAGCTTGAAGGAATAACTTAGACCGAAGGGCGCGCATGCAATGGCACGATGCGCTCCGACGTGTACCTATTTCTGTTTTCGCGAGCCGCGCTGAGTTGCAATCCTAAGAGGGCGGCTCCGCTCACCGCCGATTGCGATATAAGCTGGGGTCCACCTCGCCGGCCATGGCTTCTACGTTGAGATCACATCCCAGGAAGTCCCGAATGGCTCCCGCAGTCCCCAACGGGTCGTGAAGCACTTTTCGATATCCTTGCCGGTGAATCGCGACATCATCGCGTTGCTGTAACCACGCACTCACTTCTGCCATGTGCTCCCGGAAAACCTTTGCCAGAACATCGTGATTGACTTGATCCGACTTTCCGCGCCGCCGCAGCATCTCGTCCTGCGATGCCAGCACTTCCGGCAGAGGACGCTCCATGAAGACAACCTTATACTCCCGCCCCTTCGGAATCGCCATCAGCAGCTGCGTGATTACTTTGACCACCTTTCCTTCGGCTTTATCAATCAGGTCGGGCTGCTTTGGTAGTTGCTTGATCGGTTCCCACTCGCAGTAGCCGCGCGGGTTATCGGTATCCGGCTGGCGAAGCGAGTCGGTCAGTAAGGTCATACCGCCGGCAGCCAGCATTTGCATCATCAGGGACGTCCCCGACCGCGGCAGTCCTGAAACAATCGTTATCACCTTGTTTTGAATACCCTTCCCGCGTCTTAAATTTTGCCTTTCACTTCTGCCTTCGACCGTTCTTTCTTCGCATCGTCGAGACGACCGAGGTGATCGTAGGCATAGGCCAGCCGTTCATGCCCATCCTTGAAATCCGGCAGACGGCTGGTAGCGATTTCCAGGTGGATGGCAGCCGTCTTGTAATCGCCTGTCTTCACCAGGCAACTCCCGATGTAGTAGTGAGCCCACGGCGAATCCGCCATCAGTTCAATCGCCGTGTGTAAATATCCGATGGCCTTCACGCACTGATCCTGCTGGGCAAGAGCCACTCCCATCACAAATTGCGGAAGATACATTTTCGAGGATGCGCCGGCAAAAGGTGCCGCTGCTTCCACAGCCTTCTCCGGCTTCCCATCTTCCATGAGAGTGATCGCAGCGAGGACTTTGTTCGCCGTGGCGATCTCATCCTTGGGATCAGTGCCTGTCGCTACACTCGCCGGTCCTGCTGATTTCTGCAATCCGACATACCCGAGGGACGCTAATTTCTGTGCCTCTGATGAACTCAACCCTGCCGCACTGCCTGCCGCTTGCTCGGAGAATCGCCGATTGAATGCGCTCAACTGCGAAGCCATGGTGTCGGCAATCGCCTTAAACGTTTGCGCCAGGTTTTTGGCCGCACCCGGATCGGCGGCCGTGTCGTACAACTCCGGATGGGGCGCATGGATGTACAAGTACTTACCCGCCCGCCAGGATTCCACAGTGCTCCAACCGAATGCGCGCATGGGAAACTGCGTCTGCGAATAGACAGGTTGGTCCGAACCGGTCTTTGCCACACGCATCAGCGATTGGCCCTGCATTTGCGCCGGTACCGGTACGCCAGCCACTTCCAGCATTGTCGGTGCGACATCCACGAGTCCAACCTTATTCTTCACTCGCTTTCCCGCGTCTTGATTCTTCGGCATTTTCACCAGCACGGGAACATGCACCGTCTCGTCGT
>JBPYEW010000067.1:0-17441 GCA_051984555.1 Terriglobales bacterium
CTAAAAACAAGGAAAGCCAAGATGACTGCCGTACGTCTCATTTAAGTTATAACCTTCTGCTAAATCGGTTTAGTACGGTGCGGTTTATACCATGCACCTGGGGGAGTGTCAAGCAACTCAGCACCCACTGTGCCGCGTTGCTCAGACCACATTACACTGCTTCCCGCGATCGACGCCTGTATGACCGGAACCCGCAACCTGGCTTCCGCCCGGTTGTTAAGATCGCCATACTTTTGACCAAGTTCACATAGATAATGACCAGAGTAGCCGCCACGGGGAAATCGCGCATCGAAGCGCCGTCATGCCGAAGCGGAAAACCGGAAAAGCGCAGTCCCATACAGCCCGTGTCTCAGAAGGCGCCTTGCCTGCTGAGCAACTCGCCGAACCATTTCCGAAAATAGGCCTGCCGATTCGTCCGCCATATCCGCCCGCGGAAGCGAAATTTGTCGCGGAAATACCGGACGGCCCAGGCTGGCTCTACGAACCTAAATGGGATGGCTTTCGCTGTCTTGCCTTTCGCCGTGGAAAACAAGTGCTACTGCAATCGAAAGCCGGCCAGCCACTGGGCCGATACTTCCCCGAACTCGTCGCCGCGCTCGGCGAACTTCCTGCAGACAGATTTGTCCTCGACGGTGAGATTGTCATCTTCTCCGATGGGCATCTCTCATTCGACGATCTCTTATTGCGCATTCACCCGGCCGAATCTCGTATCCGCAAGCTGTCGTCGACTACTCCCGCGGCACTGATGTGCTTTGATCTACTCGTCGACGACCAAGGCAAGGACCTCACCGGTTTGTCGCTTGGCGAGCGCAAGCGGCATCTTGAAGATTTTTTCGAGCGCCTCCCAAAGTCCACTATGCTTCGCCTCTCGCCTGCATCGCCTGACCGCAAGCGTGCCGAACAGTGGATGAGCGAGTTGGGAAAGGTCGGCTTGGATGGCGTCGTCGCCAAGCGCCTCGGCGAGCCGTATCGATCAGGCGAACGCACTGGCATGGTGAAGATCAAGCGTATACGCACCGCGGACTGTGTCGTGGGTGGATTTCGTTATGCAGAAAAAGGTGGAGGCATCGGATCGCTCTTATTAGGCCTGTATAACGACGAGGGCTTGCTCGATCACGTCGGTTTTACTTCGAGCTTCAACGTCGAACAACGGGAAGAGTTGAAGAAGATCGTCGAGCCGAAAATCGGCGGCCCCGGCTTCACGGGCCATGCTCCCGGTGGTCCCAGCCGATGGAGTACGAAGCGGTCTACCGAGTGGCAGCGTCTACATCCCAAGCTGGTATGCGAAGTACAATACGACCATTTTTCGGGTAGCCGGTTTCGGCACGGGACGAAGTTCCTAAGATGGCGGCCGGAGAAAGCTCCCCAGCAGTGCACATTCGACCAGGTCAAACCCGGCAAGATGTCCCGGCGTACCGGCGCGGACCTGCAGTCTCTCGTAGCATGACCATTCGGCCAAGCAAGCGGGACGCCCCACCCGTGCGCTCGTGAAATTGCAGACAGGTACATTGAATGAGACATTGCCTGCTCTACATCGTTGTCGTTTGTTTGCTGCTCGCGTCGCCACCGCATCTCGCGGGGTATGGCGTGCTGTCTCATGAGGAGTTGATCGATATCGCGTGGGATCCCGCGATACGTCCCGCCTTGCTGAAGCGCTTTCCGAACGCCACCGTTCGTGAATTGCAAGATGCTCACGCTTACGCCTATGGGGGCTCCGTTATTCAGGATCTCGGTTACTATCCCTTCGGCAACCATCACTTCACCAATTTCCTGCACTACGTCCGCTCGGCTGATTTCGTCGAAAACCTGTTGCGCGACGCTCACACTCTGAATGAATTTGCCTTCGCCTTAGGCGCCCTCAGTCATTACGTTGGCGATTCCGGCGGCCATCCCGCGGTCAATGAAAGCGTTCCCATCGAATATCCCAACCTCGCGGCGAGATATGGCAAAGTTGTCACCTACGAAGACAATCCCGAAGCGCACCTGAAGACCGAGTTCGGATTCGACGTCGAGCAGGTTGCGAAGCAGCGTTACACCGCCCAGCAATATCACGATTTCATCGGCTTCGAAGTCTCCGAAGAACTATTGGAGCGCGCCTTCTCCGACACCTACGGTTTCAGCCTACTCGAGTTCCTCCATTTCGAAGACCTCACCATCGACACTTACCGCTTCGCCCTGAGTAAGGTCATCCCCGAAATGACCAAGGTTGCTATCGCGAGCCATAAGCCCGCATCACATCCCGAAAAGCACAACGAAGCACGCCAGCTGTTCCTTTATCACCTCTCCCGCGCCGACTACGAGCGGGAATTCGGCAGGCGTCGCGAGAAACCCGGAATCTTTGCACGCATTCTTGCCTGGATACTCAAGGTCACGCCGAAGGTAGGGCCCTTCAAAGGCATCCAGTACCGGGATCCCACCCCCCAAACCGATGACATCTACTTCAAGAGCATGGACAAAGTAATTGCCGAGTACCGGCGTCGAATCGACGAGGTTAGCCGAGGCGAGCTCCATCTACCGTTGCGGAATCTGGATACCGGCGCGATCACCAGGGCGGGCGAATACGATCTCGCCGATCTCAGCTATTCCGAACTAGCCCGCAGGCTGGCTCACAGCCGGTTCGCACATACCACTCCCCAGTTGCGACAGGCCATCCTTGACTTCTTCCAGAGCGGGCCGGCAAAACGCGGAGTAAACCAGAAAGAGATCCAGGAAACCAACAAAGCTCTGTTGGCATTGCAGCGTTTTGATCCCAACGCACCGGCTAAGTCCTCCGCCAGACCTACGCCCAGCGGCCTCGTTCAGAGCAACCCCCGAAACTGAACTCACATCGTAAACCAGCTTTACTCGCTTTATTCCCCCTTCCCGCGTCCACAAGGAGCAAATCCAGTGTATTTCAACGTTTTACGCAGAACTTTACAGCCCCTGAAATTCCGCCTCGGAGGCTCGCTGTCGGTTGTCACCTGTTTGGCTTTCTTCGGAGCTTTTGGTTCCGTACCGGCCCTTGCACAGTGCACCCTGAAGACGACGAATCCATCCGTCACAGTCTGCATGCCTACTGGCAATTCCATCGCTCCGATTAGCCCGGTTCACGTGGTTGCCGGATCTACCGACTCGAATACCGTCACCACCATGCAGGCTTACCTGGACAACAAGCTGGTGTATCAAGTGAAGTCCAATACTTTGAACACCTATATCCCGATGGCCGTGGGAAACCATGTTCTAACGGTGCAAGGGTGGGACAGTGCTGGTCGCACGTTCAAGCAGAATGTGCCCCTAAGCGAAACTCCTCCCTGCGCCTTGAACCCTGCGAATCAGACCGTCGTCATTTGCACTCCGGGCAGCGGAGCCGCGCTGAGCTCCCCGGTACATCTCGTCGCTGGCATCAACGATTCCAACCCTGTAACCTCGATTAAGGTACTCCGTGATGGCACTCAGGTGTACAGCACGACGACCGGCAAGTTGGACGTTTATGTCTCAGGCCTGTCCGTCGGCTCTCATACGCTTACGGTCGTAGCTCAGGACAACGCCGGCGCATCTTTCAGCAATGCCGTCGGTATCACCATCCCTTCGAGTAGCGGCCTGAACAATCTTCACCATGTCCTCTACCTCGTTCAGGAGAACCGCTCTTTCGATAACTACTTCGGAATGCTCGGTCAGTACCGCGCGTCAAAAGGATTGCCCAATAACATCGATGGCATCCCGGCCAATGCCAGCATCAAGAACACTCAGGGGCAAACCGTTCCCGCGTTCCACGTGCAAACTGTCTGTACCGAGAACCTGAGCCCCTTCTGGAACGAAGCACACCTCGATGTCGATGGTGGCTTGATGGACGGGTTTGCGAGAAGTTCGACATCCGTTCCCTCGACCATTGATCCGACTGGCACCCGCGTAATGGGTTACTACGATCAGACCGATCTTCCCTACTACTACGAACTCGCTACCCAGTTCGCTACCAGCGACCGCTTCTTTTCACCAGTCGAGAGCAACACGATCGCGAATCGCATGTATCTCTTCGCTGGTACTTCTTTCGGTCACATTCGTCCCGACACTCCGCCTGCGGGAGGCTGGCCCAATGCAACTATCTTCGACCGCCTCGATAGCGCCGGTGTTTCCTGGCGCTATTACTACCAGGACAGTGGCAGCTATCTGCCCGAGTGGTCGACCTATCAGCGCGATGCTTCGAAGATGGTGCCTATTGCCAATTACTACAACGACATTCAGAATGAAGCGACCCTCCCTTCTGTAATCTTTATCGAGCGTGCTGGACCGTCGGGCCTCGACGAACACCCCGGGAACAATATCCAGCTCGGTGCAGCTAATACCGCGAAGATCCTCAATGCTCTGATCGCAAGTCCATCCTGGCAATCGTCAGCCTTCATCCTTAGCTATGACGAGGGTGGCGGGCTCTATGACCACGCATTCCCGGCAGCCGCGGTGAAACCCGACTCCATCGCTCCCATGCTTCAGAAGGGCGATCAACCGGGTAATTTCGCCTCCGATGGATTCCGCATACCCATGGTTGTCGTTTCGCCTTGGGTGAAGCCGAACTACGTTTCGCATACTTGGCGCGATTTGACCTCCATCCTTCGCCTTATCGAGGTTCGCTTCGGCGTGCCGTATCTCACGCTGCGCGACAAGCAGGCGGATGACATGATCGAGTTCTTCGATTTCACGTCACCGCATTGGCTGACCCCTCCACCCTTGCCAACCCAGCCTACGAATGGTGCGTGCAATAACAACCTGGAGAAGGCTCCCGGGTTCTAGCTTACGAACGCTACCGTGGCGAACACGATCTCGTTTTCCCGCCGTGTTCGCCACATACTTATGGAAATGAGACAATAGCCGCCGGACTGCAAGGAGAGCCGCGTGAAAGCATTCATCGTAGGGGTGATTATTGGCGTCATTCTGATACCAGTGGGTGTTTATGTGTACTTCGCGGGCGGATTCGCGCCCGTGGCCACATCGTCCGAGCCCATGCCTTTCGAGAAGATGCTGGCCCGCAAAGGCCTGAATGCGCGCGTCGACAAGGAAGCGCCCAAGAACGTTCCTGTCCCTCTCGACGAGACGAACTATTCTGCAGGAGCGCAAGTCTACAAAGACAACTGCGCTGTTTGTCACGGATTACCAGGGCAGCCAGCCACTCCCATCGCCAACGGCATGTTTCCCAAGCCACCCCAGCTGTTTCATGGAAAGGGAGTCACGGACGATCCCGCGGGAGAAACCTACTGGAAAGTTGCCAACGGCATACGAATGACGGGTATGCCGGGCTTTCGCCAAACCCTCTCGGAAACACAAATGTGGCAAACAAGTATTCTCCTGGCCAACGCTGACAAGCTGCCGCCCAACGTTAAAAGCAGTCTGTCCTCGCCCAACCCTCAGCCCTCAACGAACAGCCCTGCTTTCAAGCCGGGCGGTTCGGGTACTAAGTAGAGGGCTGATAGTTTCACCCAGCTTTCACACACCTCGCGCCTGACAGCCGCATCTCAAGTATTAATTGCGTAGTAAATAGCGAGAAGCTCCCCATGGCGCATGATATTGTCTTCCCCCGACCTGCCCGCGCGTTTCCACTAAAGCAACCGACGGTACCTGCTCGTGGCACCATTCCTGGTTCTCAATGGCTATTCAGGTTGATGCGGCATCTCCGCGAGAATCACATAATGTTGTCGCTGATGCTGAGTACATTTCGTACTCTGCAACGCGCAGGCATCAACATCAGTCCTAACCATTACTATTGGCCGATACCCGATGTCTCCACTCTGGAAGCCCGAACCTGGCCGGCAGAGACCATCCCCGTCGGAATCGACCTCCGGCTCGAGAACCAGCTTTCCTTGCTGGCCTCTTTCACGAATGACTTCCGTCCCGAGTGGCGCTTCCCCCACATCTCTGACGGGCGTGGAGGCTACCACTACAACAACGGTTTCTTCGAGACGGTAGACGCGGAGATCGCGTACAGCTTCGTCCGCAGGTTCAGACCACGCAGAATCGTCGAGGTGGGTGGAGGATTCAGTACCCGCGTCATGTCGGCTGCCCTTCGAGCTAATCAGGAACGTGATGGCCGCTCGGGACAAATCATCACCATCGATCCATCGCCTTCGCGAGTCAACCGGGAGAACTTGGTACATGTCATCGCTGAGCCGGTACAAAATGTTCCTCTCGAACTTTTTCGCTCGCTGAAATCCGGTGACATCCTGTTCCTGGATTCGAGTCACGTTGTCGGCGTCGGTAGCGACGTTGTCCATGAATACCTCGAGATCCTGCCTCAACTCCGGCCCGGAGTGATCGTGCATGTTCACGATGTATTCTTGCCCGCCGACTACCCGCGAGACAGCGTCCTTCGCAACCTTTGCTTCTGGTCAGAGCAATATCTTTTGCAAGCTTTCCTCGCCTTCAATACCAACTTCGAGGTGCTTTGGGCAAGCAGTGCCATGCAGATATTCCATCAAGCTGCCTTGGAGCAGGCCTTCCCGCAATGGCGCGAGAGTTATAAGAGCATTCCGCAAAACATCCGCAGGTATATACCCACGCGTGACGGAGATCACGTTTGGCCGTCAAGTTTTTGGATGAGAAGAACCGAAGGTTAACGGACGCGATGCAAACCGGCGGGGTTAAGTTCGCGCGCTTTCTCGAGTCGAAGCATGCTTTCACGGATGGTGGCGATTACTAACTCGTCCCCCACCATCGTGTTGACCATCATGTGATACAGCGCCCGGGTCGGCCAGTCTGCGTTGAAGTAATGGCGGATGAATGCTTTGCGTTCATCATCGACAGTATCGACCAGTTCTTCCGCCGCTTCCTGACTCTGCCCATCGACCATGATGCGACGAATCTTCTCCGCGCGTGGTGCGTAAAGAAAAATATGAAATGTATCTTCGCGGTCGCGCAGAAAGTAAGGCGCGCCTCTCCCGACCACAACCGCATTGCCTCGCTCTGCGATTTTCGCGCTGATGGCCTCCATCATCGATACCATGCAGTCCGCATCAAACGTCTGCCTCACGTCGAGCGGTATGGCGCGCTCATAACTTCCGCGCCAGAATGTCTTGGCTAACCGGTAAAAACGGCTGTCGAGTTTTTCGCCTCGACGTTCTACTGCGGAGCAGTCCACGTTCGCCATCTGCGCGATTTCTTCGGTCAATTTGTGGTCCCACAATTCCCAGCCAAGCTGCCCGGATAGCTTCTTGGCGATGGCGCCTCCGCCGCATCCGTATTCGCGTTCGATGGTGATAATTCGAAACACTGCCGCCGCTCCTACCGCAACCACACCTTGGGTTCGCACGACATGCCTGGACGGAGTTCGTGTCCTTGCAGTTGCCCTGGATCGAACGTGATCTTCACCGGAATCCTTTGCACCACTTTCACGTAGTTCCCAGTCGCGTTCTCGGGCGGCAACAGGCTGAATCTCGCGCCGCTGGCGCCGGCAATGCTATCCACGTGTCCGTTGTAGTCTTTGTCCGGAGCATCGACATGTATCCTGACCGCCTGCCCAGGTCGCATCCCGCGCAGTTCATTTTCTTTGAAGTTCGCCGTCACCCAAACGTCTTCGAGCGCCACCACCTTCATCAGTTGTTCGCCAACCTGTACGTTTTCACCGACCTCTACGGTTCTATTGCTCACCACTCCCGCAACTGGAGCCACGACTTTCGTATATGTGAGATTAAGTTCCGCTTGCTGTAGATCGGCTTGCCTTCTCTGCACCTCGGCCTCGGCGGCCGTCGCCCGTGACCGGATAATCTGGACCTGCTTCGGAGCCGTGTTCGCCGTGCGCAAGTTTGCGTTCGCCTGGTCAAGCTTCCCTTGCGCCTGCAATACCTGTTGCTCCGCGGCGCTCACATTTGCTTGAGCAGCCTGCACCGTGGCCGCCGCCGCCTCCGCTGCCGCCACCGCCTGGTCGTATTGCTGTTGCGAAATCTCCTGTTTCTGAACCAACTGCTTGTACCGGCCAACATCGTTCTGAGCTTTAGTATTGTTCGCCTGCGCTTCCGTCAACCGCGCCTTGGACGCCTCATATTGCTTGCCGGCCGCGTTTACTCCTGCGCGATTGTTGTTCACGTCCGCTTGCGCCGAACTGATCTGTCCGGTGGTGCTGACCGACGTCACAGGAACATTCACTCGCGCAGCCGTTGCCGCCGCCTCCGCATCGGATAGCGCCGCTTTGGCCCGCGCGACCGCAAGCTCGTAATCTGTGGGATCAACTTCTACCAACACGGTTCCCGCCTGGACATACTGGTTGTCATTAACGTTCAGCTTGATCACGTGTCCAGAAATCCTCGGGCTAATCGGATTGATGTGCCCGTCTACCTGCGCGTCATCCGTCGATTGGTAGCTCGAGAAGTAGCGCCACGCGACGATACCACCCACGATGATCACGATCGCGGCAATGATGAGTCCCAAACGTACCCGCGGATTCTTCAGCGCAGAGCGGCGCCTCTCTTGAAAACCCCTCTTTGGTGGTCCGGGCTGTTCGGGCTGGTCCGCCTGCTGTGCCCGAGACTCCGGTACGGTTTCACTAGTCTGTGCCATATCGCGATTACTTGCCTCTCAGATATTCCTTCACGCCTTGTTCCGCATAGCCAATCGAGCGCGCCAGTTCCACCTTCGCAACATTATGAGCGTAAAGGCTGGCAATGTAGTTCTCATTTGCACCCGCCAATGCCTCCTGCGCTTGGATGACTTCCAGGTTGTCGGTGACACCCGCCGCGAATCGATCTTGCGCCTGCGTTAATGTTTGCTGGGCTAGGTCGAGAGAACTCTGCGCAACTTCCACCTGCTCCGCGGCCGCACTTAGATCGAGCATGGCCGTACGCACCTCATAATCGATCTGCCCCCGAAGGTTGTCGAGTTGTGCTCTATCCTGCCGCAAAACTGCTTCCGCCTGCAGAACCGAGCTGTGAGCACGTCCCCCGGCAAAAATTGGAATGTTGAGAGTTCCGGCAATTTGGTAGGTCCCATTCGACTGGAACGGGCTTATTCCAATGTCTCCGTAATTTGCCGCTACTCCCAAGGTCGGCAAGTGCTCGGCAGAAGCTGCTCTACGGGACAACTCAGCCGCCCGGACCCTTGCCTCTAACGATTGATAATCCGAACGATTTGCGTATGCCCTCTTCAAATTCTCCTCCAAAGACACTGTCGTCAGCGGCTGGTACGGCGCTTTTTCCGTCAACACGAATTCCTGCCCTGTCGGTAATCCGATGATGCGCGCGAGGCTGAGCTTCTGCTTTGCGAAATTGTTCCGCGCCACAATGGCCTGCTGTTGCCGCGTCTGCAGTTGTACTTGCGCACGCAGTGCGTCGATCGCGGGCGTGATTCCTGCCTTCTGCTGGTCCGAGGCTTTTCCATACAACGCCTGCGCCGTCGTGACTTGCGCCTGTGCCGTTTCCACTCGCGCAGCACCCGCCAGCGCTTGCAGATAGGAGTTTCCGACCGCCAGCACCACCAACTCCCGCGCATCCTTGTAGCTGGCCTGTGCGGCCTTCACGTTCTCGGTAGCCGCACGCTCTCGCTCGATGGCAGTCCAGTTGAACAGGTTTTGACTCAGGTTCGCCCGTGCGTCAAGAAAGTTGAATGGCCCAATCACGCGGGGAAAACCCGGCAACCGGAAGCCCAGCGCTGCCAGACTGGTAGTTTGGACGTCTTCCGTGACCGAGGCACTAATATTCGGCAGCAGATCGCTCAATTCGCGCCAGCGCTGGCCTCGCGCCGCCAGAGTGTTGTCTCCAGCCAGGAGCAACCCCAGGTTCTGCCGCAGTCCGCGGTTGATAGCTTCTGCAAACGAGAGCTGAAGAACCTCTCCGGTCGGCTTGCCCGCAGGAACGCTGCCAAAAAACGGGCTCTGTGAACCCGCGCTACCTTGCGGCGCACTATAAGTGACGGACGAGTTCCCGGCCGCGGCCGATGGGGCGCTCGGCATGCCCGCTGGCGCTTGAGCCAGGACCGAAGCGGTCCCCAAACATACAAACGACAGCACAATTTGGCGGAACCCGCTCTGAACAAGGTTTGAGGAAAACTGCAGGGTCTTTCGCGTGGAGTCTTTCTTCACGTTGCTCTCAGTTCATTCCTTCAGCCCAACTCAATCTTGATTCAGTCCGGCCTGCCCGAGATACAAAACCTCATCCCGTGGGTGTGCTGCTCCCGTCTCCGCCTGAATCCAAAGGCGTTCGGAATGAGATTCTTACGAGGAATGTTGAGGTTGCACGCTCCTCAGTGGGTAAATGAAACATTCAACCCGGTGGTCAGTAGAACGTCGTTCTTCTTCTTCCCCGCCGGAGGATTCGTCACATAGATATCTCCGACCGAATTCTGCCAACCCAGCCATTTGCTCAGCTTTGTCACCGTCCCGAACACAAAATTCCCGCGGTAGTCGCCGAGGCTCTGAAAACTCGGATAAAACTCCAGCTTTTGTGTAATGACCGTACTGACACCCAGCTTGTGCATGAACTCTTCTGCGGCACTTCCGGAGGCGAAGTTCCGCGTGAAGGTGGTGTAGTTCTCGCGCGTGTAATCCGCGCCGCCCAGGAGATCGAGCGTTGTGGTCTCGCTTTTGATCGCATGCCATCCCAAGCCCGCGCCGGGTACCGACCGCAGATTCAGGCCCTGGAGCGCATCTGTCTGAAAATCAGCAGTCACATACCCAAACAACTTCGGCAGGATGTCGTGGTCATATCGGATTCCGCTCTGAACGGCGTTCGCGGTTGTGCTGGGAACCGCTCCCGCCGCGTCGTTCGTTGCATAGACAGAATTGGCGTACAGGCCAAGTTTGTCGTGTAGCGTCGCTCGCGTGGCGGTGAAAGCCAGGGCTAGATTCTTCGTCTGGCTATTTCCACGCGTCAGCGCGAATCCAATGTTCGACCCGCCCGTCCATCCTTGTAAAAGCCCTGGATGCAGCGAATTTTCATAGCTCGCTTCCTCCGACTTGTTCCGTATACCGACAATGTCGTTTTTTGGAGCAGCCACATTCCCGGCGTTCGCCGTCGCGACCTGGATCTCTCCCGCCGAAGTGGTAACCGGCCCCACCAGCGTTTGACCATTCTTTACCCGGACATGCAGCACTTCAGACGAAGTTAGGCTCTCCACGGCCGACCACTGGATCTTCAGCTCTCCGGCGTAATCCGTCTTGAAGGTAAGCTCTTTGTCATCCGATTTCACGATCGTCCCACTCAGTCGGTCGCCATTGCTCAAGGTGACTTGATCGGCGAACAAAGAGCTCAGTCCTGCCAGTATGAAAAAAACTGATAGGAAAAGACGCATAGCACCTCCGACGCACTGACCTGTGCGGCTGTGGATATCAAACCTTGTGCGTAGATTACAGAGTTGCCCGAACGCAGGCGACCAGAATAGTCGCGCACGAACCAGATTAGCCAGAAGGGGATAAGCCAACGGCGGCGCAGACCGCCGTTCGCGGTTAGCTCTTTACTTCCGTCGTGGTGCTCTGGTCTTTCGCCTGCTCCACCGGATGCTCTTTCATGCCATCCTTCAGAGCGCGTAGACCTTCGCCGATGCCTTTGCCAAGTTCAGGGAGCTTTTTGGGACCGAACACCAGCAGGGCAATAAAGAAAATGACCAGCAGGTGCATCGGCTGAAATAAACCTTCAAACATTCGAAATCCTCCACCCCGGGACACGCCGTTCTCCAGTTTACGAGATTCCACCAACATTGGCTAATCGTTCCGCCCGGCCTGAACTCCTGCCGCCGGATGGACACCGCCCAACTCCGTGAAAGACCGTTACTTCCGTTACTTTCCGGGTCTTACCTTTGCGGGCTATGTTGCCAGCAGCCAGCCGGCAGCTCCCGCCCGGCCAGCCGAAGGAGTCCTCGTGAATCGCAGGTTGAGCTGCCTCTTTTTCATGCTGCTGGGTGCAGTCGCGGCATTGGCACAAGATGCCAAGCCGGTCAGTTGCACCGACGTGACCGCCTGGCTTTTGGGCGGAATTTCCAGTACTCGTCTGTCCGTTATCGTCAAGCAGCGTGGTATCAGCTTCATCCCCGTGCCTGGCACCCTGAACGCCCTGAAGAGCGCCGGGGCGCAACCCGTGTTTCTCGACACCCTGAAGGCTTCGATTCCTCAGGAAGTTTCGCAGCAAACCTCCTGCTCCCCCGAGTTGACGCACGCAGCCGAACTGGCTTTTCAGAAACGTTTTGATCAAGTGGAGCACACGCTGCGGGAACTCATCCGATCCAATCCAGACCAGTCCGCTCTGCACTTCGCGCTCGGCCACACGCTGGAACAGGAGCAACAGTGGGACGATGCCCTTGATGAACTGGATCAAGCCACGCGGCTCATGCCCGGTTTGGCCGACAACCATAATCATCTGGCATTCGCCTTTTATCACTCGCAGGATAATGACAACACCCTCGCGGAAGCCCGCACTGCCCTGAGTATCGATCCGGGTAACGCGGAAGCATACCGGCTACTCGGCCTCGCGATATCGGCAAGCGGTCGATTTGAAGCTGCCGTACATGCCTTCCGGGAGTCATTGGATCATGATCCGGCCAACGCGGAGACCTACTACGATCTAGGCATTACGCTGCACCAACAGGGCGATCTGGCTGGCGCCGTGATGGCCTACAAGAAGGCTCTGCAACTCCGCTCGGATTATTGGGAAGCACATTCCAATCTCGGACTCGTTCTCCACGATCAGAACAAGCTCGACGATGCCATAGCCGAATACAAGATTGCCAAGCGCCTGGCCCCGAATGAGGCTGCCGTCCGAAGCAATCTCGGCAGCACCTATTGCGATAAGAATGACTTCGAATCGGCCATTGCCGAGTATCGCGACCTGTTTCGCATGGATCCGGAGTGGCAGAGCGGGCATTCCTGTGTCGCTAAGGCCCTCATGTCCAAGCACGAATATCAGGCTGCCATCGAGGAACTGCGTCTTGCCGTGCAGAACAACCCTACCGGGGCCGTCGAACACCGTGTTCTCGGCCAGGCTCTGTTGCTGACGCACGACAACCCCGCAGCACTTCGCGAACTGGGTATCGCAGTCTCCCTGAGTCCTGATTCCGCTCTCGCGCACCACTACCTCGGAATGGCGTTCGAGAACGGCAACAATTTTCCCGCCGCTATCAAGGAATACCAGGAGGCGGTTCGGCTTCAGCCCACGGCCGACAATCATTACTATCTCGCCGCTTGCCTGATAAAGACCGACGAATATGACCAGGCTTTAACCGAGTTGGAAACGGCGTCTCGCATGGACCCTGGCCAATCGCTCTATCGTGCGCGAAAAGATGAGTTGCTGAAGCTGATGCGCGAGGACGTTCGTTGACGCTCCGGACAGGTACTTCGGGACGTCACCCAGGATGAACGATCGTGCCTCGGCGAAAGGCGTAAGTAGCCCTAGAATCAGAGCCGTACACAACTAATAAGGACCCACACGCATGAGCACAATCGGAACTGCGCAGGCCAAGGCAATGGAAGCGAACACGATGTTAGAACCGAGCGCATTCTCCGAACCGGCGCCACAGCGCGTCTTTTACGGACTGCCTTGCGCCAACTGTGGGACCTATTACGGATCCGATCTTTCCGTTTGTCCGATCTGTAAAAGCACCGACCGCGTTTCTCCGACCGCCACTCCTGCCCCGGTCACCTTACCCGCAGAGCCACTTCCCGGAGCCGAAGAATTGGAAGCAGAGCGCGAACAGTTCCTGAAGGAATTCAAGGCGCAGTTGTTCTCCGCCCACACGCAGATCAACGCCGCCGCAAGCTTTCGCTGCAGTCTCGAAGAGAACCACACCAACGGCTACGAGCCGGCCGAAGTTTGCAAATCCTGCCACGCTCGCGTGCAGGAACGCGCTGATCTCATGGAAGCCGCGTTGCACATGGACATGAAGGAAGCCGCTCAGATCGTCTATGACGCGGTATGGTCCGACTCCTCCGACCCGTCCAAGACCTACCAGAACGCCGCTCAGGCTCTACTGACTGAGCTACGCAAGCGTGCCGGTATCGACCTGATCTTGACTACGCTCCAGCCTTACAAACACTGACGCAACACCACCGATACGAATTCTCCCGCCGCAATCTTCTCTAGGTCGGGCGGAACAACGATGTAGCAGTTCGCCCTGGCAGTCGCCGCTATGTCCCCCGATCCCCCCCATCGAACCAGTTCGACCTCAGCCTGCTCGAATTCTCCGGAAAGATTTGCGGGAAGGAAGCGTTTTAGCCCAGTCTTGGTACGAATCTCGGACTTCAAACGCACACTCGCGAACGCTAGTTTTCTCGGACGCATTCCCGAGAGCGCCTCGATCAACGGGCGTGCGAACAAATCGAAAGTGACCATCGTCGATACCGGGTTTCCCGGCAGACCAAAAAAATATTTCCGCTCTGAATACAGTGGCACGTCACGCCGGGGGTGAACGACCGAACTCGCCATGCCTGATCCAGGCTGAACCTTGCCGAACACGATCGGCTTGCCCGGTTGAATCTGTGCTCCCGTAAAAAAGAACTCCGCCCCAAGTTCGCCGAGCACCTGCTCCACAAGATCGTATTTTCCCATCGAAACCCCACCCGCCAGGAGCAACAGGTCTGCTTTGAAACCTTCCTGTATCAACTCGCGCAACCGCTTCGGCTCATCCGGAGCGATAGGTAATGTTATCGGAGCGCCACCAGCACTCTGTATCTGCGCAGCCAGCGAATAACTGTTGGAATTGCGGATCTGTGCAGTACCCGGAACCGCATCCACCGGCACGATCTCATCTCCGGTCGATAGCACTGCAACCTTGGGCTTGACGTACACAGGCGCCTTCACCTTCCCTACCGACGCAATGACCGCAACGCACGCCTCATTAATGCGCGTCCCCCCTTCCAGCAACTCTTGTCCAGAACGCGCTTCCGCACCTTTGGGAATGATGTTCTCGCCGGCTTGAACACCTCGGGTAATCGTGACTTGATCGCCAGACATGGTCGTGTACTCGACCATAACAATGGCATCGGCTCCTTCAGGTGCCGGAGCTCCCGTCATGATTGCCGCCGCCTGCCCCAACCCAATTTGCCGAGGCATATCCTCCAGGCTGGCTCCCGCCCGGATTTCACAGACGACACTAAGCGTCGCCGGCAAAGACCCCAAGTCTGCGGCGCGAACCGCATACCCATCCCTTGCGGCACGGCGAAACGGCGGGAAGTCTCGGTCCGCAAGAATGGTTTCCGCCAGTACCCTGCCGTTCGCCTCGAGTAGCTCCACGCTCTCTGTGTTCGGACGCGCGACTGTTACCGCGTGCTGCTCAACGATGTGCCTCGCATCCTCGAAGGTCACAACTCCAGCTGTGGGAGAGAACGGCATGAGGAGATCATAACGTCATCACGCTCGTCACAAAAGGCGCCACACGCCTCATGCGTTTTTATGAAGAAAGGAAGAACTAATTCCTGCTGTTCCCGGCTTCGTCCAAACGGTCTCGAAGTTGGGAAGCATTGGTGGCTGAAGTCAGTGCAGTTTCAACGTCAATGATGCCGCCCCTCGCTAGCTTTTCGATCTCTTCGTCGAACGACTGCATCCCTGATTCCCGCCCCGCTTTGATGCAATCTGCGAGAGTTACCCCGTTCCGTTCGCCATCTTCAACCCACTGGCGAGTTCGAGCATCCGACTTCACGATCTCAACGGCAGGTACTCGACCCCGCCCGTCAGCGCGCGCAAGCAATCGTTGCGACACGATCCACCGGAACGACTTGGCAAATCGGCTGCGCACGTTCCATTGTTCCGCGGGCAGGAACTGCGCCAGCACCCTGTCTAACGTCTTGGCGGCGTCGACCGTGTTCATGCTCGAGATGACCAAGTGCCCGGTTTCGGCGGCGTCTAGCATGATCTCCGTGGTCTCCCGGTCACGAATCTCGCCAATCACAATCACCTTCGGTGACTGCCGCAAGGCCGCGCGCAATGCCAGCGTTACCGTCGGACTGTCGCTGTGCATCTCGCGCTGATGAATGGTCGCGAGCTTATGGTTGTGCAGGAATTCGATCGGGTCTTCAATGGTGATGATGTGATATGGCTGCCCTCGATTGATGCAATCGACGATCGCAGCGATGGTCGAGGACTTTCCCGTTCCCACGCCCCCCGTCACCAGCACGATCCCCTGTCGTAAATCCGCTATGTCGGCCATCGCGGGCGGCAGGTTCAACGTAGCGAAATCCGGGATCTCCGTGGGGATTACTCGCATGACGATCGCACAACTGCCCCGCTGAATGAACACGTTCACTCGAAACCGCGATTTTCCCGCGAGACTGTAAGAAACGTCGCAGGCCCCTTGTTCGCGCAGCGTGTTGATTGCTTGCTTGTTGTTTCCAATCAGATCGGAAGCGATATGCCGTGTGTGGTCGGCCGTCAGAAACGGTAATCGTGAAACCTGCACCGGTACCAGCTTTCCATGGATCTCCACTTGAGGAGGACGCCCTGGCGAAAAGATGAGATCGCTGACACCTTCCGCAGCCTGCAGCATCGCCAGGAGAAGTGCGTCCGTAGCTCCCGCAGCTTTGCTGCTGCTGATGTCCAGTTCAACGGAAATCGGTGCCATGCCTGGCGCGGCCATCATGTCCTCGTAAGACGGCGTTTAGGGGAGAGTGTCGCTGCGGTACTACTTACCTTAACGTGAGCGGACGCCCAGTTCTAGAAAGAACGACATGTGCATGGACCTTCGTAACGATGGCACATGCACCCAATTGGGAACGCGCTTGGGACACGAAAGAATTGATTCCGGGCAGCAAAAAAGGGCGGCCGAAGCCGCCCTTCGACGCACACAACTCGTTATTTGCTCTTCGTGCTCTTCTTCTTTCCGAACGTCGTTTCGATGTTTGAACCAATGCTGGCCAACAGGTCCTTCGCTGACTGCGCGTACGGGCCGTTCGGCTGCAGTTCGAGATACTTCTGGAAAGCCTCGGCGGTACCGTCCGGGGCCACCATCTTGTCGCCCTTCAACGTCGCCTTGCCCAGCATGTTCACGCCGAGCTGATAGTACGCATCTGCCCGGTTGGGATCGGCCGCGATCACCTTCTTGAACGTATCGATTGCGTCATCCACCTTGCCGGCATTCGTCTGTACCGCGCCGATGTTGAACAGGAACATCCCTGCCCGAGTCGGATCGAGCTGTGAAGCTTGCTGGTACGACTTGATCGCCTCGTCTGGCTGGCCGACCGCTGCCTGCGCCTGCGCAAGATTGTTGTAGTAATCGGCCACCGGCTTGATGGTGATTGCCTTCTGGTACGCGTCGATCGCCTTCTGATAGACATCCTTCGCCGCCGCTCGGTCTGTCTTCGCAGTCACCTTGCCTTGACCCGAATAAGCCTCGCCCAGCGTGTACCAGATCAAATCGCGGTTCGGATCGATCTGCGTAGCTTCCGTCATCTGCTGGATCGCCTGGTCGAATTGCTGCGCCTGCATAGCTGTCCGCGCCGTCGCGAGCTTCTCGTTCAGCGCCTTCACATTGAGATTCTCTTTTTCGACCTTGGCCTTTTGTTCCTGCTG